>NZ_JAVDSI010000012.1:0-116453 GCF_031455235.1 Curtobacterium sp. 320
GGTGGTTGGCCCGGGCGCCCCACGCGGCCGGGGCGGGCGGCGGGGTCCTCGCGCCCCGCCCGGCGGGGGGGAGGGGGGCCGCGCGCCCCGCGGCCCCCCCCCCCCCCGGCGGGGGGGGGGGGGGGGGGGGGGCCCCCCCCCGCGCCTCCAGGACGTGCCGTGGTCGCGATCCGTCACCGGGTCGCGACCACGTCTACAATGGCGGGACACACACGGGAGTCCGGGATCGCCGGGCTGAGAGGGAGCGAGTGGCGCTCCGACCGTCGAACCTGATCCGGATCATGCCGGCGCAGGGAGGAGTCCAGGGCCATGTCCACGAGCACGCACACTGCTGTTCCGTCCACCCCCGTCAGGCGCTCACTGCGCTGGCGGGTCGTCGACATCGTCGTCGCGAGCGTGCTCGCCGTCGCGATCGGTGTCGTCTTCAAGCTCTGGGAGTTCGGCTACGAGCCGATCAGCGCCGTCGCCGCGCTCGTGCTCCCCGGCACGCAGGCGCTCTTCGGCGGGGTGTGGCTGCTCGCCGGGCCCGTCGTCGCGATCATCGTCCGGAAGCCCGGAGCGGCCCTCTACGCCGAGATGGTGGCCGCCTCGGTCGAGGCGCTCCTCGGCACGCAGTGGGGCTGGCTGACGCTCGAGGCCGGCCTCGTGCAGGGCCTCGGAGCCGAGCTGGTGCTCGCGCTCTTCCTGTACCGCGTGTACCGCCTGCCGGTGGTCGTGCTCGCCGGTGCCGCGGCCGGGCTGGCGCTCGGGCTGAACGACACGGTGCTGTGGTACCCCGGACTCGACCTGGCGTTCAAGGTCGTCTACGTCGTCTCGGCGATCGTCTCCGGTGCGCTGATCGCGGGCGTCGGCTCGTGGTTCCTCGTCCGAGCGCTCGCTGCGACCGGCGTCCTGTCGTCGTTCGCGGCGGGCCGTGAGCACTCCAGACGCGGTCCTCGCACCGTCGCGTGACCGTGCCAGCCGCGCGGATCACCTTCTCCGACTGGGGCTGGCGGTACGCGGAACGTGACGCCTGGGCCGTCCGGGGCGTCGACCTGACCGTCGATCCGGGGGAGCGGGTCGCGATCGTCGGTCCCTCGGGCGCCGGCAAGTCGACGCTGCTGCGGGCGGTCGCGGGCGTGCTCCCGGACGAGCCGGACGCCACCGACGACACCGCGGCCTCCGTCCAGGGTTCGGTCCTCGTCGACGGTGCCGAACCGCGTGCGGTCCGCGGCCGCGTCGGCCTCGTCATGCAGGACCCCGAGGCGCACACGGTGATGTCCCGCGTCGGCGACGACGTGGCGTTCGGCTGCGAGAACGCCGGCGTCCCGCGGGGCGAGATCTGGCAGCGCGTCCGGTCGGCCCTCGACGTCGTCGGGCTCGACCTGCCGCTCGACCGCTCCACCACGATGCTCTCCGGCGGGCAGCGGCAGCGGCTGGCGCTCGCGGGCGTGCTCGCCATGCGACCGGGTGCCCTCGTGCTCGACGAGCCATGCGCGAACCTCGACCCCTCCGGGGTGGTGCAGGTGCACGACGCCGTGCGGGCGCTGCTCGACGAGACCGGGTGTTCACTGCTCGTCGTCGAGCACCGCATCGGCACCTGGCTGGACCTGGTCGACCGACTCGTGCTGCTGGAGCCGGCCGGGGGTGTCGTCGCGGACGGTGCGCCTGCGGACGTGCTCGCCGAACACGGTCCGGCGTTGACCGCCGCCGGCGTCTGGGTGCCCGGGTCCGAGCCCGAACAGGGTTCCGCGCGTCGGGGTACCCGCACGTCTCCGCGAGCGGGCGAAATGCGCGGGGCCGACAACGGGGGACCGGACGGAATCCGCCCGCTCGGCGACGCGGGACCGCGAGTGGGCGGAATGCACGGGGCCGACAACGGGGGACCGGACGGAATCCGCCCGCTCGGCGATCGGGACCCGCTGCTGCTCGCGGCGCGGGGGCTCGGGACCGCCCGGGGCAGGCGGCAGCCGGTCGGGAGCGGGATCGACCTCGACGTCCGAGCCGGACGGGTCCTCGCGGTCACGGGGCCGAACGGCATCGGCAAGTCGACGCTCGGCCTCACGCTCGCCGGGCTCCTGCGCCCCGCCGCGGGGACGCTCCGCGCGGGCACGGCACTCGCCGACGGCATCGGCGACGCCCCCGCCGCGTGGACGAGCAGGCAGCTGGCCGGTCGGATCGGCACAGTATTCCAGGACCCGGAGCACCAGTTCGTCGCCCGCACCGTGCGTGAGGAGCTGGCCGTCGGCCCCCGCGCCCTCGGAGCGGCGGACGTCGACGTCCGGGTCGACGAGCTCCTCGACGCGTTCGGCCTCGCGCACCTCGCCGACGCCAACCCCTTCACGCTGTCCGGCGGTGAGCAGCGGCGGTTGGCGATCGGGACGGTCATCGCCTCCCGGCCGCCCGTCGTCGTGCTCGACGAGCCGACCTCCGGTCAGGACCGGGCGACCTGGCAGGCCGTCGTGGACCGGCTCGGCGAACTCGCCGACTCCGGCACCGCGATCGTCGCCGTGACGCACGACCGTGACCTCGTCCGCGCGCTCGACGCGGACGAGATCGTGCTCGGCGCGAAAGGCGCGACAGGAACTACGGGGGCGACGACCGTCGGGCCGGCCGCCGACCTGCGCGACCCGGCCACGGAGGTGCAACCGTGACCGCGCACCACGCCGCGGCCGGTCTGCCCGGACGAGCCGCGCCTCCTGGACCACCCGACGGCACCACGCGTGCACGCGGCGTCCGCGGCGTCCAGCCGGTGGCCTCGCTGCTGGGCGTCCTCGCGCTCGGCGTGTGCCTCGTGCTCAGCCTCGACGTCGTGTCCGCGGCGGTCGCGCTCGGTCTCGAACTCCTGCTCCTGCCGCTCCTGCGGATCCCGCCCCGCACGCTGCTGCTGCGGACCTCGCCGGTCCTGGTCGCGGTGCCGCTGACCGCGCTGAGCATCGCGTTGTACGGGCGGCCGTCCGGGCGGTCCTGGTTCGACCTCGGGTTCGCGCACGTCACCGACGGGTCGCTGACACTCGCGCTCGCGACGGCGCTCCGTGTCCTGGCGATCGGGCTGCCGGCGGTGGCGTTGTTCGTGCGGGTGGACCCGACCGACCTCGCGGACGGGCTCGCGCAGCTCCTGCGGCTGCCGGCACGGTTCGTGCTCGGGGCGCTCGCGGCGATCCGGATGATGACGCTCCTCGGGGACGACTGGCGACAGCTCGGCATGGCTCGTCGGGCCCGCGGCGTCGCGGACACCGGACGGTTGCGGCGAGGCGCGTCGATGGCGTTCGCGCTGCTCGTGCTGGCGCTGCGGCGGGCGACGACGCTGGCGGTGGCGATGGAGTCGCGGGGGTTCGGCGCTCCCGGGCGGCGGACGTGGGCGCGGAGTGTGCGGTTCGCGGGGCCGGAGTGGGCGATGGTCGGCGTGCTCGTCGGGATCGGTGTCGTGTCCATCGCGGTGGCCGTGGGTGCGGGGACGTGGCGTGCCTGAGGGGGAACCCGACGCGGGTGGCGCGCGCGGCGCGGCCGGTCTCGACGACTCGCTCGTCGAGGGCCTCGCCGCCGCGGCCGCCGGGGTCGCGACCGCATCCGGCACCCGCCTCGTCGTGCTCGTCGACGGCAGGTCGGGCACGGGCAAGACGACGCTCGGCGACTCCCTGGCGGACCGGCTCGGCGCGCAGGTCGTCCACCTCGACGACGTCTACCCGGGATGGGACGGGTTGCAGGCCGCCGCGGAGGCCGTGGTGACCGACGTCCTCGGGGGACGCTCCGGCTACCGACGGTGGGACTGGGCGACCTCGCGCCCGGCGGGGTGGGCCGCCGTCGACCCCGGGCAGCCGATCGTGGTCGAGGGGTGCGGTGCGCTGTCCCGGGGCTCGGCGCCGCTCGCGTCGTTGCGGGTGTGGCTCGAGGCCGACGACGACACCCGGTGGGAGCGGGCGATCGGGCGTGACGGCGAGTCCTTCGCGCGGGAGTGGGACCGGTGGGCGGCGCAGGAGGCGGCGTTCATCGCTGCCGAGCGGCCGGCGGAGCTGGCGGACGTGGTGCTGCGGACGTAGGGCGCTCCGCGGCCGGCGCCCGACCCGCCGCGCCCCGCGCACCCCGCCGGGCGGCCGCCACCGGGTCCACCGCGAACACCGCGGCCACGATCGAGAGCACCGCGTACACCCCGAGGTACCCGCACAGGATCCACGGAGAGCCCCCACCGAGCTCGACGAACACGGCCGCGAGCAACGGCGTGAGCCCCACCGAGAAGATCGACCCGATCTGGTACCCGAGCGACATCCCCGAGTAGCGCCGACCGGTCGGGAACTGCTCCGCGAACCACGCTGCCTGGGGCCCGTAGATGCTGTCGTGGAACACGCACATCCCGATCAGCGCCACGAGCGGCAGCAGCACGAGCGGCCCCGCGTCGAGGAACGCGAAGAACGGCCAGATGAGCACCGCGATCCCCGCCGCCGACCAGATCGTCAGCACCCGTCGGCCGACCCGGTCGGACAGCCAGCCCCAGAACGGCGTCGACACGAGCGACACCGCGGAGATGACGAGCACGGCCTGGAGCCCGGCCGAAGCGCCGGACGGGCCCCGCACCGACCCGAGGTACGTCAGTGAGTAGGTCGTGAGGATCGAGTACAGCGCCGGCTGCACGAGCCGCAGCCCCGCGGTGACGAGGATCGCCCGCGGGTGCCGCCGGATCGCCTGCCACACCGGGAACCGCTCGATGCCCCCGGAGGCGCGCAGCTCCTGGAAGACCGGCGCGTCCTGCACGCCGAGCCGGATGACGAGCCCGACGGCCACGATCACCGCCGAGAACAGGAACGGCAGCCGCCAGCCCCACGCCAGGAACGCCTCGGTGCCGAGCAGCCCCCGGACGAGCGTGAAGACACCGGTCGCGAGGAGCATGCCGCCCGCGGACCCCATCTGCGTGAACGCCCCGAACAGTCCGCGGTGCCGCTCGGGTGCGTGCTCGACGGACAGCAGCGCCGAGCCGCCCCACTCGGCCCCGGCCGCGACACCCTGCAGCAGCCGCAGGACCACGAGCGCGACGACGGCACCGACGCCGATGGTCGCGGCCGAGGGGATCACCCCGATCAGCGTCGACGCGATCCCCATCAGCACGAGCGACGCGACGAGCAGCTTCTTCCGGCCGATCCGGTCTCCGAGGTGGCCGGCGATGATCCCGCCGAGCGGGCGGGCGACGAACCCGACACCGTAGGTCGCGAACGACGCGATGACGCCGACCGCGGGGGTCACGGAGGGGAAGAACGTGGGCGCGAACACGAGCGCGGACGCGGTCGCGTACAGGTAGAAGTCGTAGTACTCCACGGTCGTCCCGACGAAGGACGCCAGGGCGACGCGACGGCGGGTCGCGGTGGTCGACGGTGCGGTGGAACGGACTGGAGGCGCGGCTGCGGTGGTCGAGTTCGGCACCCTCAGGAGCATGGTCGCGTCGCGCACCTCGGGGAACACCCCGCGTAACGCGAGGTCACGTCACGCCCTCCCGCGACACCACGACGGGGAACATGGACCGCATGAGCGATGCACCGAACCGCCCGCTGCGCTTCGCGGCCTTCGTCATGAACACGACGTCGCACATCCAGCACGGCCTCTGGCGGCACCCGGACGCCCGCCAGGCCGATTTCGACGACGTCACGCTGTGGACCGACCTCGCGAAGACCCTCGAGCGCGGGAAGTTCGACGCGATGTTCTTCGCGGACGTCGTCGGGACGTACGGCCCCGGACGCGGCGACTACTCGACGAACCTGCGCGAGGGGCTGCAGATCCCCTCGAACGACCCGTCCGTCCTGCTCTCGGCGCTCGCCGTGTCGACGGAGCACCTCGGGCTCGCGTTCACGTCGAGCGTCATCCAGTCGCACCCGTTCGACTTCGCCCGCAAGGTCTCCACCCTCGACCACATCACCCGGGGCCGGATCGGCTGGAACGTCGTCACGAGCGCCCTCGACAGCGCCGCGCGGAACTTCGGCGCCGACCGGCTCGAGGAGCACGACGAGCGCTACGTGTGGGCCGAGGAGTACCTCGAGGTCTGCGCGAAGCTCTGGGAGGGGTCGTGGGAGGACGGCGCCGTGCTCAAGGACCCGGTGCGCGGCTACGCCGACCCCGACAAGGTGCACCGCATCGACCACCACGGGAAGCGCTACGACGTGCAGGGCCCGCACCTGTCGGCACCGTCGCCGCAGCGGACGCCCGTGCTCTTCCAGGCGGGGTCCTCGCCGGCCGGCCGTGCCTTCGCCGCGCGGAACGCCGAGGCCCAGTTCATCCTGACGTCGAACCGCGACGCCACCGAGCAGCTCATCCGCGAGACCCGTGACCTCGCTTCGGCAGCGGGGCGGCAGCGGGACGACATCGCCTTCTTCCTCGGGCTGACGTTCGTCACCGGGGCCACCGAGGCCGAGGCGAAGGCGAAGGAAGCGGAGATCGACGAGTACCTCGCGGCCGACGGCTTCCTCGTGCACTCGAACCTCGGGTTCGATCCCGACACCGGCGAGGCGCTCGACCCCGAGACGCCGCTGTCGGAGGTCCGCACGCACGCCGGCCAGTCCCACCTGCAGTGGCTCCGGGAGGCCGCCGGCGACCGCGAGCCGACGATCGCCGACCTCGCCCGACTCTCCGCGAAGCTCCGGGCCCGGGTGGTCGGGACGCCCGAGCAGATCGCCGACGAACTCGCCGACTGGCAGCGCGCCGGGGTCGACGGGGTGAACGTCATCAACTGGACGCTGCCCGGCTCCTACGAGGAGTTCGTGGACCACATCGCCCCGACCCTGCAGGAGCGCGGACTGATGCAGTCCGAGTACCGCGACGGGACGTTGCGCGAGAAGCTCTTCGGCCACCCGCAGCTGCCCGACAGCCACCCCGCACGGCGGTGGCGTGGAGCGTTCACGGGCGGAGCCGCCGGAACCGGCGCGGACGCCGCGCGCGACGCCGTGGAGGTGACCGCATGACCGACGCGACGACGACCGCCGGGGGCGAGCCGTCCCTCCAGGGCGGCACCGCGACCAGCCGTCTGACGGAGCTGCGCGCTCGGTTCCGGCCGCTGTTCGACCGCATCCGCGAGGGGGCCGTCGACCGCGAGCTGGCGTCCGGGACGCCGGGGGACCGGCCGCTGCCGCACGACGAGGTTCGTGCGCTCGCCGACGCGGGGTTCGGACGGCTCCGCGTGCCGGAGGACCGTGGCGGGTTCGGCGTGACGCTCGTCGAACTCGTGCACCTCGTCGCCGACCTCGCCGCTGCCGACTCGAACATCGCGCACCTGTGGCGCGGGCACTTCGGGTACACCGAACTCGTGCTCCTCCGGCCGTCGTCGACCGGGCGGGACGAGTGGCTGCAGCGGATCGTCGACGGGGCGATCATCGGGAACGCGACGTCGGAGCGGACCGGGACGACGCTCGCCGACATCTCCACCACGGTGCGCGTCGCCGAGGACGGTTCCGTCCGTCTCGACGGCCGGAAGTTCTACTCGACCGGGACGCTCTACTCGGACTGGATCTACCTCGCGGCGGACCGGGACGGCGACCGGGTCACGTTCGCGGTCCCGACCGATGCGGTCGGCGTGACCTCGGTCGACGACTGGGACGGGTTCGGGCAGCGGTTGACCGCGTCCGGCACCACGGTGTTCGACGGGGTGTCGGTCGACCCCTCGGTGGTGTCGGCGTACCGGGACGCCCCGCTGTCCCACATCCAGGCCTTCTACCAGCTGTACCTGCTGGCGGTCCTCGCCGGGATCGGGCAGGCGGTGTCCGACGACGCCGTCGCGTTCGTGCGACCGCGTACCCGGACGTACATCCACGCGAACGCCGCGCGGCCCGGGGACGACCCGCAGGTGCTGGCCGTGCTCGGCCGGTTGTCGGCCGGGGCGTTCACGGCCCGGTCGCTCGTCGTCGCCGCGGCGGGGCTGCTCGACGGGGTGGTGGGCACGAACGAGCCCGGGGCCGGCGTCGACCGTGCCCTGCTGGACGCCGCCGAGAACGCGGTCTACCAGGCGCAGATCGAGGTCGGACCGCGGGTGCTCCGGGCGGCGTCGGAGCTGTTCGAGGTCGGCGGGGCGTCGGCGGCCGATCGCACGCGGGCGTTGGACCGGCACTGGCGGAACGCCCGGGTCGTGGCGTCGCACAACCCGGCGGTCTACAAGGAGCGGCTCGTGGGGGAGTACGCGTTGCACGGGCGGGGGCCGGTGGACGCGTGGGAGAAGTACCACGAGGTGGGGCCGACGCGGTTCTGAGGTGCTGGGGCGGGCGGGCGGGCGGGTGGCGAGACTCGGCCCGGCGGACAGTTTCGCGCCCGCACCGCCACGAAAGTGTCCGCCCAGCCGAGACTCGGGCGGCGTGGGCGGCGGCTACGCCCAGCCGAGCTCGTGGAGGCGCTCGTCGTCGATCCCGTAGAAGTGCCCGATCTCGTGCACGAGCGTGGTGTGGACCTCGTCCTTGAGCTCCTCGAGCGTGTCGCACTCGGCGAGGTGCTGCTTCCGGAACAGCACGATGCGGTCCGGGAGCTCGCCGAAGCCGTACTGCCCGCGCTCGGTCGCCGCGATGCCGTCGTACACGCCGAAGAGCTCTTCGCCGTTCTCCGGTTCGTCCTCGACGACGAACACCACGTTGTCGAGGCCGTCGACCATCTCGTCCGGCAGCAGGTCGAGTTCGTCGGTCACGAGCTGTTCGAACGCGTCGGCGGACATCTCCATCACGTCGCCGATCGTTGCAGGACAACCTGATCGAACGACGAAGGCCCCGGTCCGAGGGACCGGGGCCTTCCGCTGATCTGCATCAGCACTGGGGTGAATAACGGGTCTCGAATCAGTTGCACGCTGGCACCGATTGGAGCGGTCCTTCCCCGTCATCTTACGGATGCACGGTTGCTGAGACCGGGCGGCTCAACACGCTCACGATAGCCCGAAATCGCTGGTGTTTGCAGCCCGGGCTACGCCTGGTCGTCCCACTCCGACTGGCTCTAGAAAGAGAAAGGAGGCCCCGGCTCATGCGAGCCGGGGCCTCCTCGGAAGCTTCTGTCACAGATCAGGCGTGGACATCGCTATTCCTCTCCGTGTCGTGGTAACCCATGGGGTTGAGTGTCACTCTAGTCGCCCTCGGATGCTTGTGCATCCTCGGACGCCTTGAGTGTCAGTGCCTCGTGGTAGGCGCGTACGTCCGCCAAGAGTGGCCAGGCTAGCCAATGCTCAGCAGGCAGCTCCTCAGACTCCAGCATCTCCCTGGCAAGCGTGTGTGCTGCTTCTACCTGGTCAAGGAGAGCCATCTTCGCGAGGCGAAGGTTGTTGCTCTTCGATCGAGTGTCGAAACGCTCAACAGCCTTCCGGCATTCCGCGAACCGACCCAGCTGCTTGAGAGCGATCCAGCCGTTGACCTGGATGATGTGCTTCGCGAGTTCGTCACGCATCCGGTTCAACGCCAGGTGCTGGACGATGGAGATAACGGCTTCGTACCGCTCTTCCTGCAGAAGGTAGTACGTGGTGTTGGAGATTCGCCGTTCCATGCGTTCCTGCGCTTCGACATCGCGTGCCGACTTGAAGGTCGTACCGGCAACGAGGCTCAGAGCGACGACGAACAGAGCGTCCGTTGCGTCGGCCAGGTATTTGTAGTCAACGACCAACTGATCGTGCAGATCCGCTTCGACCTTGAAGTCCTTGAGGTTCTCAAGGTACTGCCGAGACACGACCCCAGCGCTGTGGACCATGAGGTGTCGTCGCTGGATGACCTCCAGGGTCTTGAACTCGGTGCTTCGCGCCGGCCGCGGCACCCCGAAGCGCCGCTCCAGGAGGTCGAACCAGTCGGAGAACGAGCCGTACAGCATCTTCTCGACCGCGTGATCGGCCACGTGCTCGCGCATCTCGGCAACCGTCTCGAAGCGTTCGATCTCGCCCCATGTGTACGACTTACCGAGCTCGCTGAGCTTGCCGGGTTGGTGCGCGTACAGCGCACGTGCGACCGCGCCCACCAGCGTTTCGAGCTCCCCCACGAGCGAGACCAGCAGCGATCCAAGCAACATCGGCGTCGGAGGAGGGCTGAGTGTTACTCGCGCGATGCTCTCGAGGTAGCTGCTCAGCGCCCCTGCTGGCAGGTCTTCGGAGAGTGCCCTGAACGTGCTGGCTACGACTTCGACCCGCTCGTCGTCCGAGAGGCCCTGCTCTTGGACCACTTCATCGAGAGTGCTCGTGAAGGAGTTCATCAGGTCGTCGAGGGTTTTCTCGTCAACCTCACTCAGTTGTTCTTCGATCAGCTCCTTGGCGCGTGTCTTCGCGTTGTCGATGTCGTCAGCTCGCTCCTGCACGTAGCGGGCCAGGCGGCGGATCTCGCGCTGCCGTTCGCGGAAGGTGTTGAAGCCGGCCGTGAGAGCGAACTCGAGAAGCTCGTCCGCTGTCAGCTCTTCCTCCGAGCTGCTATCGGCTTCGTCTACCGCCGGATTTTCGTCGTTTTCGGTCATTGCCTCCCCGTTCGTACAGCTTCTGAGAATAAGTCACGCCGGTCGGCAACGAAGTTGAACCGCGACCCGACTTCGGGGGTCATGAAAGCGCCCGCGCAAGGTCGTTCGTGAGATGGCCACGCGGTGATCGGCTGTAGGTGCGCTCGCCGAGTCGCTGCAGGCACATGGCGCGGTAGTCGTCGACGATCCCAAGGGTGACGCCCAGTTCCTCGGCGATGTAGAACGCATCGGAGCTGACGCGCTCCGCGTCGGCGTAGTCCTCAGGATGCACGAGCAGATACGCCGCGTAGGCGCGGGCCTGTCGCTCCTCGGGGCTGTTCGGACCGGCGTCGCAGGCGTGGCCGTAGTGGACGTGGCCGAGCTCGTGCGCGAAGACCGACCGAACCTCGTCGGGGGTGAGGCTGATGTCGATGAAGATCCTGCCCTCGTTCTCGTCGTAATAGCCATTCGCGTCAGCGATGTGGCACATCTCGACACGCACCCCGTACCGTGCTGCCAGGTTCAGCAGGTCCCGCATACCCCTCCGATCACTCCGCGAATGGCTGTTCTGCCTTCCGCGGCCCCTTCTGCGCAGCACGCCCGTAGCTGCTGCGAACCTCGTTGGTGACGTCGAGGTTGTCGTCTGCATCTTCATCGAGGGCACTGACATCGATCGGACCGGTGATGGCGCTCGACGCCTTGCCTGCCTGCACGCGCTTGAGCGTCTCGGCCATGAGTTCGGCGTCCGAAGCGTTCGCGAGGGCCTGCTCGAGCATGCCGGATGCGGCCTCTTCGGCGGTGATGTACCCGACCTTCACGAACATCGGCACGACAGGGATCCCGTAGGCGCGGCAGATCGCCACGAGCGTGCGCACGGGTAGGTCTCGCAGCTGGCGGTTCAGCGTGCTCGGCTCCATGCCGATGCGCGTCGCGATCGCGCGCATGCTGCGTGCTCCGGTTGCCGCCTTCAAGATCAGGTCCATGTCGTTGTCCACGGTCCCCACTTTGTAGCAACTTTGCATCACTGTCAATGCCCCCTGACGCGGTACGGCAACGATCGGCGCGACACTGTTGCGACATGGCTCCATTTCTGATGCGCATCCGCTTCAAACTGTGGCACACTTGCATCATACCGAAGCGAAGACGCAACAGAGAGAGGGGACCATGGCAGCCACTATCCGCGTGAAGCCCGGACTCCTCGAGCGGCTCCGCAAGATCAACGGCATCACCAGTGAAGAGCACCAGGCTCGGCTCATGGGTGTGCACCGCATCACACTCCGACGAGTGGACGATGGCGCGACCCCCTCGGGCGCGTTCATGGCCGCTCTCTGCGAGACGTACGGGCTTGGTCTTGGGGAAGCGTTCGAGGTGGTGCAGGTCAACGCGATCGAGCAAGCCGCATGACCGCGAGCGCCGGTGTTCCGGCGGCGCTCGCCGAACCAGACGTCACACGTAAGGAACTGGCGCTGGCGCTCGGAGTCTCCCTGGACACTGTGCACCGGCTCACCCACAGCGGAGACATCCCCTACATCCGTCGGGGTCGCATCTACCGCTACAACCTCGCCGAGGTCCGCGCGGCTCTCCGCCCGCAGACCGTCGACAGCTGGGCTCGTCCCAGCCGCAAGAAGCTCCGCGCCTAGCGCGGCACACATCTTCCGATCAGCGCGCCTTATGGAGGGCGCTGTTCGGCGCGCCCGGAAACGGGCGCTGCACGACTCGCGTCGCCTGCTCCTACTCGAACGGGTTCCAGGCCCAGGCACCAGCAGCCAACCGGCTGCGGCGGCGACATCAGCGGGACAACTCCACAGAGGCACCACTAGCAGGCGGGTGAACCACACCCGGTGTGCACGGTCGTCGTGGTGGACGGCCGAGCATTCCCGCCGAGTTGCCGCAGGCAGCCGCCCCTCGTGTCCGGGCGGTGACCAATCAAGTTGACCAGCGACCGGCAGCGATCACACACGACACACGCCTGTCCCCAGGCGCTGCCACTCGCGCAGCGGGGCCAGTCCGGGAGCGCGCACTCGGAGCAGGCACGACAGCGACGGAGTTGACCCGAACCTCCGCCGTCGCTGCCCCCTCTCACCCGACATTGAGCGGAAGGAGCGCGGCCATGCCCGCAGCCCGCAGACACGACATCAACACCAGCCACGCCGCAGCCCGCAGCGCCCACAAGCCCAGCGAAGTGCAGCAGCGGATCCTCAGCATCCTGCGGAAGTCGGCATGGTCCGGCGACCGCACCGGACTCACCGACGAGCAGATCATCGCCCAGTACAAGGAGCAGTTCGCCGCCGACGTCGTTCCCACGGAACAGTCGATCCGGTCCCGCCGCGCCGAGCTCGTCGCCGCCGGCAAGGTGCGCCGCAGCCTCACCCCCGGCAAGTCGGGCACCGGCCGGCCGTCAGCGAAGTGGACGACCACCTCATGAGCGGCACCGTCCCCGCCGGCGACATGTACGGCAAGTTCTTCCCCGGCGAGCCCTACGCCATCGACTTCACCCCCACCGCACAGCAGGCCGCAGCGGTCACCGCGCTCGCCGAGCAACGCGACGCCGCCGACCTGCTCCCGATGCTCCTCGGCGACGGCGTCCTCGAGGAAGCCCTGCGATGAACGCCGATTCACCGGTCCTGCTCGTCCTCGACCGCGGCGTAATCAGCGACGACGAGCTCCCCGAGATCCTCGACGACGTCCGCTACGTCCAGTGGGGGCACCGCCCGTACAGCACCCCCATGTTCTACCCCGCCGGCCCCGACTGCCCCCACCAGACAGCCGACCCCGACCACCCGGAACACCTCAACGGCTCCTGGCCCGACGGCGACTCGCTCTGCATGCTCCGCCCCGCAGGCCACGGCTGCTCCGAGTGCGAAAGCGACGGATGCGCGATCAACGCCCGACGCTCCTGGCTCGCCGACGACATCACCGCCCTCTGGTGGCTCGTCTCCGACGCCGACGACACACCCCGCAACGAAGGCGCGGCGCTCGCCGCAGCCACCAACTGATCGAAGGACCAAACCCATGAGCACGACCGCCCGCAAGGCCCGCAAGCGCCTCCGCCACGACGACCTCGCGCTCCGCGCAGCGCTCGCCGCGAGGGGCCTGCCCACCGACAGCGTCCACGTGCACCCGCCGTTCCAGCACCCGGTGAAGGTCGGGACGCCGCTCGAGCAGCGCACCAAGAACGTCCAGCGCCGCGACGCCCGACTGCAGCGCGAGATCGACATCGCCAACCGCCGCGGCTGGCTGTCCCGACTGCTCTTCCGCACCCGATGAGGATCGCGGGGGCGCTCATCTACGCATCGCTCGTCTTCGCCGTGTTCGCGTCGTGCGCCGACCGGTCGACACCCCTGTGGGCCGTGCTCTCCTGGGCCGTCGTCGTCCTGTTCGTCGCCTCGCTGATCCGCGTGCACTCCGTCCTCAACGCACCCAGGAAGGACCAACGATGAAGACCCAGACCTTCACCGACACCCTCGTCGTCGTCACGTGCGGCGCAACCGGGTGCGGTCAGACCTTCGGCATGACGGAGGCGTTCTACCGCCAGGTCCGCGACTCTCACGAGACGTGGTACTGCCCGAGCGGCCACCCCCGCGCGTACCTCGGGGAGTCCGCGATCGAGAAGGAGCGCCGCCTGCGCCAGGCCGCTGAGCGGCAGGCCGGCTACGCCCGGGCGTCCCGCGACGCAGCTCGTGACCAGGCGGAGGCCGCGGAACGCTCCGCCCGCGCGTACAAGGGGCATGCCACCCGGCTCCGGAACCACATCGCGAACGGGGTGTGCCCGGTGCCTTCCTGCCGGCGCTCGTTCGAGAACGTGCGCCGCCACATCGCGGGTCAGCACCCGGACTGGGCGCACGAGCACCCCGACGCGTTGACGCCATGAGTGACGACGAGAACCAGAAGGCGGCCGAGCTCGTCCCGAGGTCGTGGCGGAACCACCACCGGTCCCGCCGAGCCCACGAACTCCGCCGCGACATGGCCGCCGTCGACGAGAGCCTCGTCGTCAGCGAGTGGTGGGAGGAGTCAAGCGCAGACCCAGATCAAGCTTCAACCGGCGACTGAGGAGACACTTTCAGGAGTGCTCGTCGGCGCTTTCCGTGGCAGGGAGCTCCACGCCCTGTGCGACGGCCCCCAAAGCGGCAAGCGTGGAGCTCTGGGTGCTCTGTCCAGTCCACCACTCTTTCACGGCGGCGTTCAACAAAGTCATAGCGTCGGCCTTGTCGTTAGGGTCCAGCCGATCTAGACGACGGATCGCGAGTCGTATTGCGTCGACGACCGGTCGTTCATTCTTGTTCGCCTCGAGCTCGACGAGAAGGACGGCTGCCGCAGCCTTGACCTTCGCCTCTCGGCGCTGGTCATTCCATAGGTCCATCCAGCTGGGCCCGTCGGCATCCATCGCCATGCGGGCACGTCGCTTGTTCGGACGTTCGATTGCGTTCCACTCGGTGAACGCCTCGATCAACGCGGCAAGTCGATTCGTCATCAGTTCCTTGTGACGAGAGCCACCCGCCTGCTTGGCGAGGAGCCACGAGGTTCCGCCGGCAAAGGCGGCACCGACAACGGTTGCCAGCAACGTCGCGGGGAAAGTCGACCAGTCATTCACGCCGCCGAGCGTAACCGAATCGAGGAGTCTCCATGATTTCTACCCGCCCCGAACTCTGCGCCGTCGCTGGCCAGGAGAAGGCATGAGCCGAAACCGGGGCCGAGAGCGTCGCCGCATCCTCAAGCATCTCGCTCAGACCCCACCGGCCTTCGTCGAGGAGATCAGCCCCGCCCGCCTGCTGCAGACCACCGACGTCGACCACGTCGTCGCGTTCCGCACCGTCGGCCACCGCCTCTCGCGGGAACCGCAGAACCGCACCATCGGGACGCTCATCGGCGTCCGCCCACCCGACACCAGCTCGCCAAACCGCATGCAGCTCGTCGTCCAGCAGGGCGTCGACCAGCGGACGTTCTCCGTGAACATCGGCGAGCCGGTCACCATCAGGAGACCAGCATGACCAGAGCGATGGGGTCGCACCAGTCGGCTCGCGCCAAGACCACCACCTGGCTCACCCCGCCGGACATCGTCCAGGCCCTCGGCCCGTTCGACCTCGACCCCTGCGCCGCGCCATCACCGCGCCCCTGGCCGACCGCCGGTCGCCACATCGAGCTCCCCGCGGACGGCCTCGCCGCCGACTGGTCCGGATTCGTCTGGCTGAACCCGCCCTACTCACACGAGGCATGGCGATGGCTTGCCAAGCTCGCCGACCACGGAGACGGCATCGCCCTCGTCTTTGCCCGCACCGAGACCGCCGGGTTCGTCGCCGAGGTCTGGGGCAAAGCAACTGCGTTGCTCTTCCTCCACGGCCGCCTCCACTTCCACCACGCCGACGGCACCCGTGCAGCCGCCAACAGCGGCGCACCCTCCGTCCTCGTCGCCTACGGCGAACCTGCCGCCGCGCGCCTCGAGCAGACGGCGCTCGTCGGTTCGTTCGTTCGGCTGAGGGGTGAGGGGTAATCGTGCCTCGTATCGGATCTCTGTTCAGCGGGTACGGCGGCCTCGACCTCGGCGTGCAGCAAGTGCTCGGCGGCTCGGTCGCGTGGCACGTCGAGTTCGACGAAGCACCGTCCGCGATTCTCGAGCACCACTGGCCGGGCGTCCCGAACTACGGCGACGTCACCGCGGTCGACTGGACCGCAGTCAAGCCAGTCGACGTCCTGACGGGCGGATTCCCCTGCCAGGACGTGTCCCTCGCCGGTCTGCGCCGGGGACTCAAGGACGGCACGCGATCCGGACTGTGGTCCGAGTACGCGCGAGCCATCGACGTACTCCGTCCTGGACTCGTCGTGATCGAGAACGTGAGAGGACTGCTCAGTGCCGAAGCTGATCGGAACCTGGAATCAAGCCCGTGGGGTGTGGGAGACCGACACTCTGGACCTGCTCTCCGCGCACTCGGAGCCGTACTCGGCGACCTGGCCGACCTCGGGTATGACGCGGAGTGGTGCGGCCTACGAGCTGCAGACGCCGGCGCTCCACATGGCCGGTTCCGCGTCTTCATCGTTGCCTACCCCGCGGGCAAGCCGTGGTGCATCGGGGACCGCGACGATGTACGCGCTCGGAGCCGAACGTTCCGACGCGGAACGGACGCAGGGCGAGGTCGTCTTGCCGACCCCGCTCGCGTCGGACGGGGAGAAGACGAGCCGGACCTACGCGCGGGGGAACCCCACTCTCCGTGGGACCTTGGAAACGCTGCGCCCCACCCCGATGACGCTGCTCAAGACGCCGTTGTCGAACCTCGGACAGAACGGCGGGTCTCAGCACCCGGACAAGCGGAAGGCGGGTGGGCACGGCCCGACCCTGGCGGACGAAGTGGAACACCTGCTGCCTCCGCAGACGGTGTTCCCCAACGGCGAGATGCTCGACGGTCATCAGCTACTGCCGACCCCAGCAGCACACGACTCGGGCAACACCCCGGAGAACCACCTGCGGAAGAAGCCCGGCCGCGCAGTGGTGACATCCCTGCAGGTGCTGGTCGACCACGACCTGATCGCGACTGGGGGCCGTATCGTCCCGCCATCGAGCGCTGGGAGCGCGTCACCGGACGACTAGCCCCAGCACCCACGAACCCCGACGGCCGTGACGGTGGGCAGCGCCTCGCACCCGAGTTCGTCGAATGGATGATGGGCCTTCCCGAAGGTCACGTCACCGGCACACCACTCACGCGAGCGCAGCAGCTCAAGGCACTCGGCAACGGAGTGGTCCCGCAGCAGGCTGCGCTCGCCGTGTCGGTGCTGCTCAACCGATCGGCGGCTGCATGAGTGCCGCGGAAGTCTGGTCGATCGTTCTCCCGTACGA
The DNA here is from genome assembly GCF_031455235.1 of Curtobacterium sp. 320. Classification (NCBI taxonomy): domain Bacteria; kingdom Bacillati; phylum Actinomycetota; class Actinomycetes; order Micrococcales; family Microbacteriaceae; genus Curtobacterium; species Curtobacterium sp. 320. The sequence goes on from NZ_JAVDSI010000012.1 coordinate 17,216, forward strand.
GACGCCGCCGCTGACGGAGAACCAGCGGATGCACTGGTCGGCCCGGAGGAAGCTCGTCGCCCGGGTCCGTGAGCGTGCGTCGTGGGAAGCCCGGTCGCGGCGCATCCCACCGCTCGGCCGGTGCCGCGTCGACCTCGAGTGGCACGTCGCCACGAACCACCGCCGCGACGCCGACAACGTCGTCCCCACCCTCAAGGCGCTGTGCGACGGCCTCGTCGACGCAGGCGTCGTCCCCGATGACACCCCAGACCTGATGGAGAAGACGATGCCGGCCATCGTCCGCCTCCCGACCGGTCGCAAGAAGGCGGACCAGTTCCTGCTGCTCCGCATCACCGACATCTCCTGACCCGAACGGAGCATCCGATGCCCACCTTCACCGCACCGCTGAACGTCCTGCAGCGAGGTCTGCACGCCGTGACGCCGCACCTCGACTTCGACACCTGGACGCCCGCTCTCGAGTGTGTGAACGTCGTGAACGACGGCACTGACATTCTGCTCCTGAGCACCGACCGGTTCAGCGCTGCTGAGTACCGGATCCCGCATGTCGAGATCATCGCCCCGGACGTTTTGCGCGGTGGCGAGGTCTTCCTGCTCACGGAGGAGGCCGTCGAGCACGTGCGGGAGTTCACCAATGTGCCGAGGTCGGACTGGGACGACGCCCCGCCGCAGTACGCGCCAGATGGCTGGACCGTCATCGTCGACCTCGTCGACGCGGACCCTGATGACCTCTCCACCGGCGCTCTCCTGATAAGCATCATCGACGACGCCGGGGTCACTCGGTCCATGCGGCGTCTCGAGTCACGACGGACGAGCTACCCCGCAGTCCACGGGCTCTTCCCCGACCGGCTGACCCCAGCCTCGACGATCGGGGCGAGCGCGGACATCCTCGGACGGGTGGCGAAGACCGCGAACTTCGTCGGCGACGTGTTCGGGCCCACCGAGATCACCATCAGTACCGGGCACGTCGAGAGTCGCCGCCCCGTGTTCGTGATCGAGTACGGCGACGCCCCAGTCCGGGTGCTCTTCTCGCAGCGAGAGCTGACCGCGTCCGCCGGAGGGGAGTAGCGCGTGGACGTCGGCTACACCTACGCGGCGAAGGGCGCGCTCGATCAGCTCTCGCTGCACGCCCCGCCCGAGTTCGAACCGCCCACGTCGGTCACCGTCACCCGGGACGGCGCGCCTGTCGTGTTCGTCCGCCTCTCCGACGTCGTGCTCACCTGCGGGAAAGTGTCCGGCGTCCAAGGCAGCTGTACCAGCGCCGAGTGCCACCGCCGCGTGATCGGCGAGTGCCAGTGCGGTCGACACCGGGGGCTCCTCGACCGCGACCCCGACGACATGCGACCTCGCATCGAGGTCCGTGTCCACGATGAAGGATCTACCTGATGCCAAAGGACAAGCGCCTCTGGATGAAGTTCCCCAACGACTTCTGGCAGCACCCGAAGATCGCGCCCCTGTCGGACGCCGCGTTCCGTGCGTTCGTCGAGCTCAACGGCTACTCGCGGATGCAGGACCTCGACGGACGGATCGCGACCGCAGTTGTCGCCCGGATGTGGCCGAAGGACGCGATCGACGAGCTGCTCAGGAACCACCCGGAACGTCCCTCGCTGAGCGTCGACGGACCCGAGTACGTCATCTGGAACTACGACGAGCACCAAGAGACGAAGGCCGAGCGGATCGCCCGGCAGGAGACGAACACCGCCAACGGGAAGCGCGGCGGCAGGCCCCGCAAAACCGACTCGGCAACCGAACAGAAACCGACTGGGTTTCCGGTCGCTAACCCAATCGGAACCGACCCGGCACCCGGGACAGAACCGAACGAAAACCAGAGTCAGAGTCAGAGTCAGAGTCAGAGTCAGAGGAATGACACTACTTACCTTTCAGAGACATCTCACTCTGGTAACCGTGCGCGCGAATCCGACGAGGAGAAGGAGTTCCTGCGTGAAGAGGCAGGGCACCTCGGGATCGACGATGTCGACGGGCTGGTCAGAACGCTGACCGAAGTCCTCGGCGAGATCCCGACCGGGCTGGCGATCGATGTCGCCCGGGTCATCCTCGGACGCGCCTCGACGATGCCACGCAAGCCGTTGGCCTACGTCACGGCTGCGTGCCGAGAGCCGGACAACGTCCGCGCCATCCAAGCCCAGCTGCAGCACCCCGCGGGGGAGGCCGCCTAGGCACACACCACTGACATCCGAGGAACACCATGTCCATGCCAACCAGGAAGTCGTGCCCGCCGGACCACAAGCACGGCGCGACCCGCAACTGCTACAACTCGCACGGCTGCCGCTGCGAGGACTGCACGACCAGCATCACGAACGCGCAACGCGACTACCGGAAGGCGAAGGCCTACGGACGGTGGACGTCGCCACTCGTCGACGCCGAGCCCGCACGTGAACACGTGCAGCGGCTCCGCGAGTACGGCATCGGCGTCAACCGCATCGGCCGCATCGCGAACTTCCCCATGATCGGGCGGCTCATCTACGGTCCGCCGACAGCGCCAGGACAGCCGCGCGTCCCGCTGCGGCGCATCGACGCGGAGAAGGCACGCCGCATCCTCGCGGTTCGCCCCACCATCGACCTCATCGCAGACGGTGCCCGCATCCCCGCCCGGGGCACGCACCGCCGGCTGCAGGCCCTCGTCGCGCACGGCTGGTCGCAGATGCGCCTCAGCTACGAGCTAGGCCTTGGCCCGAACGAGGTGAACCGGCTGCTCCGCACCAGCCAGGTGTCCGGACGGACGCACCGATCCGTCGCGCAACTCTTCGACCGGCTCTGGCAGGTGCCGCCACCTGAGGGCACCACTGCCCAGCGGACCACCTACAGGCGGGCGCTGACCCTCGCGAGAGCGAACGGGTGGGTGCCCGCACTCGCGTGGGACGACATCGACCTCGACGACGCACCGCCCGCCGTCGACGACCTCGTCGACGAGGCCGCCGTCATGCGCGCCATCGAGGGGGAGCAGACGGATCTCACCCCGAAGCAGCGCCGTGAAGCCGTCGAGATCCTTCACGCCCGCGGGCTGAACGACAAGGAGATCGCCGCGCGGATCCACTGCTCTGACCGCACCGTTCTCCGCATCCGACACGACGAGCTCGGACTTACCGCCAACGTGCACCCCCGCGCGGCGTGATGCCTGTCACTCCGTATTGCGGTTCTTGCTGTTCTCGCGTGCTTGCGCTTCGAGGCGAGGCGCAGCCTGGGTCTTCACCTGAGCGACCGCATCGTATGAATTCCACCGCTTCGGTCTCTGTTCGAATGGGTGGGGCTCCGACATCGGCTTGCCGCGTGAATAGGCACGAACGTCAAGATCAGCGGTGCGCCAGTTCATCCAGGCGTCCCTGCGTCGGTCGTTCGTCGGCAGGTCGTCTCCGACTGGGTCTTCCTCCGGTGGGAAGCGGACCGGGCTGAAGAGATCCGTCATTCGCCGAATCAGGTACTCCGCGCTCAAGGGGTCGTTGAGCGTCGCGGCGACCGACTTCAGGTAGTCCTCGTACATGTCGAGGTCCATCTCCTCAACCGGCAGCGGTTCATTCACCTTGCTCTTGCGGAGCATCAGGTTGAAGCGTCTCGCGAGCGCCGCAAAGTCAAGGCGCTGACGCTCGCCCTCGCGACGGTTCTCCTCGTTCAACCGCTCGGTCTCAGCACGTTGCACCTTCTCGGCGAGCAGGTGGCTGCGTCGTGCAATCAGCAGCGCCGCCACTCCGACCACTGACGAGACCAAGAGGCTCAGGAGCCCGAGTGCCAAGGAGGCCCACAAGCCTGCCAAGGGGATTGCTAAGTCCCGCCACCACTCATACGAAAACCAGGACGGCCATTCCTCGGGCAGCGGACTCATCTGCCGACCGTACTGCCCTCCCGTCGAAACGACCACACCAGCGCCGACCCACCACAGGGTCGGCGCTTCACACATAAACCGCGGCGCTCGCCGCCAGTCAGGACTCGCATCATGAGCAGCATCACGTTCCGCAAGCGCCCGGTTCCGGTCGAGGCGATGCAGACGGCCCCGACGGATCCGATGGTGGCCGAGAAGGACCGGGAGGAGCAGAACCGGCTCGTCGCGCAGTGGATCTCGAACGCGGGCGGCGACGTCGTCAGCTTCGGCGTGACGGGGATCGACATCGGGACGCTCGAGGGCACGATGACTGCGAGCCCGGGTGACTGGATCATCCGGGGTGTGCAGGGGGAGTTCTACCCGTGCAAGCCGGACATCTTCGCGAAGACGTACGACACGGTCGACGTCGAGGCGGAAGCGCGGGCGGCGGAGCGGTTCTTCACTGCCAGCGAGCACGACGACGTCGTGGCCCTCCGCGACCGCATCGTGGCCCTCGGCGCTGAGACCGACCGCCGGGTCCCCGCCGGCCGGAACAAGTCCCTCGCCCTCACCGCCCTCGAGGACGTGCAGATGCGCGGCAACCGCGGCCTCTTCGCGCCGGAGCACCTGCGATGAGCCGTCCCCGCACCCCGGAGCACTTCCCCCGCATGAAGGTCCGCGGCGGCCGCCGCCGCCTGAATGCGCAGATCGGGCAGGCCTGGTCTGGCATGGCCGAAACGGCGTTCAAGGCGGGCCGGGCGTTCGTTCACATCTCCGCGCAGGTGGGGCCATTCGTCGAAGCGATGGAACGTGTCCGCCGGCAGCTGCGCATCGGCACCCTCGTCGGTTACTGGCTCGCCCGCCGCCGGGCCCGTGACCAGTGGCTGTCCCGCCACATGCTCCCCGCCACCCCGTCGCCGTGGGCGGCACCGACCCAGAAGGGATCCACACGATGACCAGCCGCTCCGAGGTTCTGTCCACCGCTGACCACCTCGTCTCGAAGGACCGCGCCGACGTGTACGGGCCGCCCCGCCAGTCGTTCGGTCGCATCGGTGCCCTGTGGGGTGCGATGCTCGGCACGGACGCCATCCCGCCGGCGACGGTCGCCCTGATGCTCGTCCAGCTCAAGGTGTCGCGCATCGTCTCATCTCCCGGGCACGAAGACTCCTGGGCCGACCTCGCCGGCTACGCGGCCCTCGGCGGTGAGCTCGCCACAGAGGACGGCCGCGAGCGTGCCGCCCTCGCGAGGTCGGTACGTGTCGGCGATCTCGATCGATCGCACGTCGGACGGCCCATCGAGTTCCTCTCTCGGAACGGCTGGCGCTGCACAGGCACGCTTGCCGAGGCCAGGCCCGAGTCGCAGTCGGTCGCCATCCGCCTTTCGGAATCCGAGAAGATGCAGACCTACGTCGATCGGACCACGCTCGTGCTCTTCACTGACAGAGGTGAGCAGTGACCGTCGACACCGGCAACCTTCGCAGATGGGCCGACGCCGTCACCGGCTGGCACGAGTCCGGGATGACGCTCACCACCATGACCGTCGCCACCGACCTCGCGACCCTCTCCCGAGCGGCAGCGGACGAGCTCGAGCAGCTGCGAGCGGCACTGGCAGCGGTGCCGCACTCGACGCTCTGCGCGTTCATGACCACCGCGTACGACGAGCCCTGCTGCTGCCCGAAGAGCCTGAACAACGACCCCACCGAGGTTGAGGTCGAAGGCTCCCTATTCCCCGTCGCAGACCTCCCCGACATCCTGCGCCGACACATGCAGGCACTCGACGCCGCAGCGCGACGAGAGAAGCAGCACTGGATCGACCACCACGAGCAGACTTCGCCAACACTCGCCGAACGCCTGGCGCGGGCAGCCACCGTCGCCTACAGGGGCCCCGACGACACCGACGCAGGCATGCTCCGCCGGTACGCCGACAACATCGAGCACGGGTACCAGGGCGGCGGCAGCAACCTCACCGCAGCCGTCGCACGAGTCCTCACAACGGTCGCCGACACGATCGACCTCACACCGTGAACCCGGCGCTCGCCGTAGTCATCGACGCCGTCTGTTGCCTCATCGCTGCAGGCGGCGTCTTCGTCGCTCGGGTCGTGACGGACGACGCATGGCGGAACCGCTGGCACTGACGCGTTGCGCCTGCTATTGGGCACTCATTCGAGCACGGGAGCGTTCTCTCGCAGCCTTCTCCTCCTGCTCGATGAAGGCGCGGACGTTGGCCTCGATCGTCTCCACGCTGTCTTGTCGCGCCAGCACGTTGGCGAGAGCCCCAGCGAGCAAGCCAGCGACACTTCTGCGCACGTCCCAGCGCGCGCTGTGTCCACTGCTGTGGAACTCCTCGTAGACGGCTTGAGTCGCTGGCTTGTCGTGTTCGTTCGCCGTGGCGTGAACGAGCATCAGACGTGCCTGGCTGGCGGCGTGAAGTTGTCTCTGCTCATCTGTCCAGCCGAGTCCCTCGGTGACTGCATTGCCGTAGGCCACAAGCGCGGTCATCGCTGAATCGATGACTCGACCTAGCTGGTCCTTGTACCGGTCCGCGCGGTCGTCTTCTGCTCGTCTCTCCGCGTCTCGCCGATCGCGGTCGGCTCGCTCTGCTGCGTCCTCTGCGACCTTCTTGGCGAGATTGTGCGACCTGATCGCCACCCAGATTGTGGCGGCCGCCGTCAATACCGCAGCAATCACCCCAAGTGAGCCAGTCCCAACGTCTCTCCACCACTCATAGCTGTCGACGGGGTGCCAATCGATGTCCAAAAGCATCACGCGCAGACCGTATCGCGGCTACGCATATGCATGAAAGGCGCCTCTCCATGGCCGTCATCGCCATCACCAAGGTGATCGAGCGGGCCGTCCTCGTCCACGTGCACGAGGACGAGCTGCAGGCCGGCATCGCCGTCGCCCTCGACGCGGCTGGGATCGCCGCCCGCCGCGAGGTCGTCCTGTCCGACGGACGCTCTCGCATCGACCTGCTCACCGACGACCGCATCGGTATCGAGGTGAAGGTCGCCGGCACCTGGGCGAACGTCGTCCGGCAGCTGACCCGGTACGCGAAGTGCGACGACGTCGACGAGCTAGTCCTCGTCACCACCCGCGTCGCCCACCACCACATCCCGGCCGACCTCGAGGGGAAGCCGGTCCACCTCATCTCCCTGATCGGAGCAGCCCTATGACCCGCACCTACGGCACGTACGCGTACATCGCGACGGGCCACGACTGGACCCGCGGCAAGCCGGCCTGGCAGCTGAAGGTCGAGCCCGCCGTCGCCGTCCGCGCGAAACGCATTTTCGCCCGGGCCCGCGCCACCACCCGCGGCACCGTGAACATGCTCGCCACCGACGAGACCGCGCACGACCTCAGCTGGATGCTGCTGCGGTGGCCGCTTGAACCGGCTGACGAGCGGAGCGCGCAGGCGCTCAGCGAAGCCGCCGGGCGGTACGAACGCCGTGAGGCGCGCATCGGGGAGGTGCTCGCGGGCACCGCGACGCGGGACGCGTTCACGTTCGAGCCAGCCAAGACGCCGCGGGACTACCAGCGCACCGCCGTAGACCTCCTGCGCACCTCCACCCGTCTCCTGCTCACCGACGAGGTCGGCCTCGGCAAGACGTTCACGGGACTGCTCGCCCTCGCACACGAGGACGCGCTGCCGGCGGTCGTCATCCCGCCAACGCACCTGCCGTCCCGGTGGGTGACGGAACTGCAGGAAGCGTTCCCGGCACTGACGTTCGAGGTGGCGAAGTCGACGAAGCCGAGCGCCGCGTTCGAGCGCGGTGACCGGCCCGACGTGCTGATCGTCCCGTACTCGAGGCTCGCCGGGTGGGCGCAGCACCTGCGGGGCTGGGCGCAGACGGTCATCTTCGACGAGATCCAAGACCTCCGGCGCGGCACCGAGACCGTGAAGGGCACCGCGGCCGCGTCGATCGCCCGCGAGGCCCGGTACGCGCTCGGCCTCACCGCGACGCCGGTCTACAACTACGGCGGCGAGGTGTGGAACCTGCTCGACATCCTTTCCGAGGGCGTCCTCGGCTCCCGCGACGAGTTCCTCCGAGAGTGGGGGAGCACGTCGTGGAGCAGCCACATCAAGGTCGGCGACCCGGCCGCGCTCGGCTCGTACCTCCGCGAGCAGGGCCTCATGCTCGGCCGGACTCGGAAGGACGTCGGCCGGGAGCTGCCGCAGACGATCAAGGTGCCGCAGTTCATCGACGCGGACCCGAAGGCACTCGACGCGGTCGCCGGCGACGCCGCGGCCATGGCGCGACTGATCCTGTCCGACACCGCGACCCGGCAGGAGAAGTTCCGGGCTGCCGGGGACCTCGACTGGAAGCTGCGCGAAGCGACGGGGATCGCGAAGGCACCGTTCGTCGCTGAGTTCGTCCGGCTGCTGCTCGAGTCGGAGGAGAAGGTCGTCCTCTTCGGCTGGCACCGCGCCGTGTACGACGTCTGGAACGAGATGCTCGCCGAGTACAAGCCGATCATGTACACCGGCACCGAGTCGTCCCGCCAGAAGGACGCCGCTTACGACGCGTTCGTGCACGGCGACTCCCGGATCCTGATCATGTCCCTCCGGTCCGGTGCAGGCGTCGACGGCCTGCAGCTCGTGTCCCGCACCGCGGTGTTCGGCGAGCTCGACTGGTCACCGCAGGTACACGAGCAGGCGATCGGCCGCCTCCGACGCGACGGCATGGGCGACGAGCCGCCCGTCGCGTACTTCCTCAACAGCACCGAGGGGTCCGACCCGGCCCTGATGGAAGCGCTGCAGATCAAGCGCAACCAGGCGGAGCCGCTCGTCAACCCCGACGGGAAGCTCTTCGCCAACGCCGTCCAGGACACCACCCGCGCTCGGGCCCTCGCCGAGCAGATTCTCGCCCGAACCGACAAGGAGCAAGCAGCATGACCACGTTCACGCCCGCCAACCACGGCGTCCACCCAGCCATCGAGGAAGAGCGCAGCAGGCAGATCTTCGACGAGGGGTACGGCTCTTCCCACGACCGAGGTCACGCACGTGAACTCCTTGCTGCCGCCACCGCCTACGAAGCCGCAGCGGGCTACCTCGAATCGCACCAGCAACTGGTGTCGATGGGGCCGCCGCGGATCTGGCCGTGGGCCGCCGAGCACTGGAAGCCGTCCACCCCGGATCGCATGCGGGAGAAGGCTGGCGCGCTCGCCTTGGCTGCGATCGACGAACTCGGACGGGAGCTCGACCATTGAGCGGCCGCACGATCCTGCAGCAGGAGCTCTACGAGCAGTTCCTGGACCAAGGCGTGGACGAGGACACCGCGGACATCATGTGCCGCGAGTACGCCGACGACGAGGAGGACTAGATGCCCACCGATCCGATCCATACCACCGGCGGCCTCCCCGTCTCCGTCGACCACCGCTCCGGAGTCGTCCTCCTCGAGGTCGGCCGCGGCTCGAAGGTCGCGTTCGCAGCGAAGGACGCCGCAGCGCTCGGGCAGCAGCTGATCGACGCCGCGAAGGACTCCATCCATGCGGATCGTCTTGAGCGACGAAGGCCCTGAGCTGCCCAACCAGGTCGCTCGTCAGTAGTCGTCAGCGTCGTCGTACTTGTCGGCCTCTTCGGCCGCGGCGATCGCCTCGGGCATCAGCTTCTCGGCATCGGCGACGAGCCTGGCGACGTCGTGATCGTCGGTGAGAAGTGACGGCAGCACAACAGAGAGTCCGCCTGCGACTGCAGCACCGATGCGCCAGTCCGTGTGATCGCTTGCCTTGCGGTAGCAACGGACGACGGCGTCGATCACGGGGCGGTCGTGCTCGCTGACAACGGCCAGCACCAGCCTGAGTCTTGCGATCGCGTTGGACAGCAGGTTGCGCTCGTCGGCGGTACCCACCCTTCGAGAAGAAAGCATCTCGGCACGATGGTCGAGCATCGCCGTCACCGTGGGCTCCACGGTCCGGAACAGCTGGTCCCGGTACCGCTCTCGGGCAGCACCCCTGTCGCGCTTGCTTTCGTCCAAGCGCACCTGAACCGCGAGCTTGTGGGACTGCCGTGCGACGACGATCGCGACAGCACCGACAACCACGGACCCGACACCAGTCAGCGTCGGCAACCCGATGTCCTTCAACCAGTCGTACCAGTCATGCACGCCTGGACCCTATCCATCACCGACCCCACACGGCGAGCACCCCGACCAGGGGTGCTCGCCGTCCTTCGTTCCCCGAGGAGGAACACGACATGGCCGAACTGACCACCGACCAGCGGGTAGCGCTGGCACTCATCCCCACCATGCAAGCCACAGCAGTCGCCGAGCAGACCTTCGGCGCTGTCGCCGGCGACGACACCGATCTCGGCCGCGCCGCACAACAGACCGCCGACGTGCAGGCCGCCATCGGTGAACGCGTCCTCGAACTGTCCGAAGCGCTTGCGGCCGGCCGTGTCCGCATCGTCGACGAGAGCGAGCTCGTGCGCGAGATCTCTCGGGTGTTCCGGACGAAGCTCATCTTCGGGCACGGCGGACTCGGGGGAGAGCCGGTCTCGCAGGTGCGCGAGGCGCAGCTCTTCCTGGAGGAGCTCAAGGACCGCGGGGTGATCCGATGACCGTCACCAGCATCGACGCCCACATCAGCCGCCTCGTCCTCGACGAGCGGATCCGACAGGACGTGAAGTGGGGCGACCCCAGGGATCTGCCGAACGGCACCGGCCCGGACAGTCTCCCGCTCGCGTTCCTGCAACCGATCCTCGAGGGCGACATCTACTCGACGGCCGTGGAGATGCAGTCCTGGGCGAAGGAGCACACCGACAACGCCATGCACCTCGGCCGCGTCACTTACGCGGACATCCTCAACGAGGAGTACCTCGAGGCGCACGCGGAGGACGACCCAGAGAAGCTCTTCGACGAGCTGATCCAGGTGGCCGCGGTCGCGCAGAAGTGGTGCCGCGCCCTGATCGAGCACCAGGGGGTGCAGCGATGACCGCGCGGCAGACCTTGCGCCGGTGGTGGCGCGACCTGTGCGCGTCGTTCGCTGCTCTCGCGGATAGCACGGCCCGGGATGTCCGGCTGCGGCTGTACGGGGACCCGAAGACGGTCGAGGACCTCGGCATCGCGGCAGCGAAGGCCGGCCTCACCGTCGAAGAGGTCGAGGCGGCGGTCCGCGTGTATCGCCGTGCGGAGTGGCTTGAGATGGCGGGTCGCTCGCTGGTCGGTGTGTACCGCGACATCGAGACGCTGCAGAAGGTCCGCGCCGCCCACATCGACTACCGACGCAGCGGCGACGCGCGCGAGTTCGAGCGGGTACTGGGCGCGCTGCTCGGAGTGAAGTCGTGAGGCTGCCCGAAGAGATCATCGCCACCGTCCGCACCGCCCAGGCGCAGCTCGTCACAGACGGACACGGGGACCTGGCGCAGGAACTGGCCGACGCCGTCGCCGCGATCCACGCGCGGGAGCTCGACAACCACCACGCCGCCGACATGTGCCCGTACTGCACACCCGATCCGGCGCAGCGCCGACACGACAGCGTCGACATCGACGGCGCGATGCGCCAGCTCTTCCCGGAGCGCTACCCCTGATGCTCGAACCCCTCCACCAGCCCGGGGAGCGCTGCGTAACGCAGTGCAAGGAGCTCCCCGAGCTGTGCCCCAACAACCAGCCATCACCATCACGGCGAGCGCTCCGGCAGCGGAGCGTTCGCCGTCGTCGTTCCCGGACCAGGAGAGACCCATGACCGAACATGCCCGTCCTCAGCCGACACCGAAGCAGCGCGCCGCCCTCGTCGAGATGGTCAACCGCGCACGCGACCAGCACGGCGTCGAAGCCATTCCAGGCTGGACCGAATCTCACCCGTGGTGGCTCACCAGGTACCGGGACGAAGCGCGCCCCGGGCGTGGACACGACATGGACACCGTGCTTTGCACCGGAGACCACTTCGTGCAGATCGCCCTCGACCCGTACGGCTCAGGGGTCCTCTCCGTCGCCTCTGTCGACTGGATCCACTCCGACGCGGACGACGACTGCCACTGCGACGAGTGTTCCCGCCTCAACGCATGACCACCACCGAACAGCCACAGCGCTCGCCGCAGACCTCGAAGGAGCACCCTTGAGCACTGACGTCTCCCACGACACCGACACCACCGACGACGCCGCGATCGGCCTGGCGGTCTCCGCGTCCTACGCCCGGGCGAAGCTCGTCAACGCCGCGGACCTCGTCGCCCACGTCCGCGGGCAGGTCGCGCCGGGCAGCGCCCAGCCGTCCGACGGTCAGCCCCGAGCATCAAGCGCCGAGGCACCGCTGCCGATCCGGGTGGACCCGCTCGAGGCGTCCGACCGGGTGTACGCGCACCTGCTGAACTGGGTCCACTACTGGGCACCGGTCCTGCAGATCCAGCCTCCCGTCGCCGCCACGTACGCGTGGGCGACCGACGATGGCCCCCAAGGCTTCCGGTCCACGGTCACGCCGCTCGGCGCGTGGGGCCTCACGCAGACGCTCACGACGTGGCTGCTGCTGCACCACGACGCGATCCGCCGGCAGCCGGACGCTGGCGTCTACTTCGCTGCGGTCGACGACTTCCTCGGTCAGCTGCGGGCACGGTTCCCGATGCGCGCCCCGAGAGCACGGCCGACGCTGCCCCGGCCGTGCCCCGTCTGCGCGACGGAGACCATGACGATCGAGCGCCGCGGTGACCAGGTGTCCGACATCGCCCTGGTGTGCAGCTACTGCGCCTTCGAGGGCGACGCGAAGGCACTGCTCAAGGACCGAGGCGTCCGGTCGCTCGTCACCGACATCCGGATCGAGGAGGCACCCGAGCCTGCCGAGTGGTGGACGAAGAAGCAGGCGCTTGACCAGATGCGCCTCACGTCTCAGACCTTGAACCGGTACATCCGCGAGGACGGGCTGGCAACGCAGACGACGGACGGGACGGTGTACGTCCGCGCCGGCGACCTGCGGGACATCTGGCGAGGGAAGCAGGTGCAGCGCCTGGCGACGAACATGCGGCGGCCGGTCGGCGCGGAGCCAGCGCCCGCGGGGGAGGTGACGGCCTAGAGCTGGCGGGCGGCGCGGCGGGTGACTCCCGCTGTCGTCGCCCGCTCCACGCGGTGCGCGACCTGCGCGTACTCGGCGACGACATCCTCACGGCGCACGAGGCCGAGGAGACGCTGCTGGTACCGCACCCACGACATCGACAGCTCGGTCCGGATCGCGCCCTCCTTGCGGCGATCGTTCCGCGGGTGTGCTTCCTCGAAGGCGAGGATCTGCCGCTCGTCGTTCGTCATGCGGCCATCATCACCCCAGCCACCGACACGCCGGACCCGCGTAGTTGTGCGCCTGTTCATTCGTCGGTTAGTGTGTCCGTGACATCGCATGCCCGCCCGGGAAACCGGCGGGCATTTGTCGTATCCGGAGATCACGCCAAGAGCGACCCGGAGGCCGAGCGAGGCAGCAAGCGCCGCCCGCGACAATCAGGCCAGCCCGGATGGGCGACAGGACGCGTCACTGCGTCCGGCCGGACAGTGACCGGGTCGTCTCCGTCAGCGGACGTCACACTTCCCCGTGCCCGCCGACACGCACCTTGCCCGCACCTGCCGCCGTCCCCGCCCTGTCACGGCGGGGCAGCACCGGCCGCACAGCGAACCACCGCACGCGGCGCGAGCACGAGGAACACACTCCCGCGTCGCACTCGTTCGGGTCGAGGGCGACGCGGGGCTCACCCACCAGGAGCGTCAGCGTGGACGACCCAGACCTCAGCGCACACAGCACGCGATCGAACGTGCCCCGCCCGACACCGCCACCCGAGACTGTCGCCGAGATCAACGAGGTGATGGCCGACGTCATCGAAGACAGGAGCTGACCGTGAGCGCACGCTTCCCCGTTGGCTCCACCGCCCTGCACCGCGAGCAGGCGTGGCAGGTCGTCGGTCTTCGGGGCGGCACCCGCAAGCTGCGCAGCCTCGACGGACGGACCACCGTCTACGAGGCCGCTGATCGTCTGCGTTCAGCGCCGTGAAGATCCGCCACGCGCTCAGCCTCAGCATCACACGCAACCGCCATCATGACGACGGCGAGGAGCAGTTCGAGCACCGCGACAACGACACGGCGATCGAGGCAACGTACGGCGGCGACGAACGGCTGCACCGCATGGGCTTCTACACGCCACCTTCCGATCCGGATGGACGCGTCGGCATGCAGTCCGCACGCGTGCAGTATCACCCGCCGATCCGTTCTGGCTTCCGCCCCAACCACGAAGAGGACTGACGTGCGACAGGAAGAACATCTCAAGCGCGTGGCCGAGGTCGGTGAACGGTACGAGGCACGCATCCGCAACCAGATCGGCACCATCAACCGCATCCTCGCCGGTGGCACGTACGACGCCGAGATGGAAGCGCTGCACGTCCAGCTCGCCGAGGTCACCGCTGAGCGTGACCGGCTCCTCCTCGCGGGCAACGCGAGGACGCATGGCTCGAGTCTGTAGCGAGCCTGGTTGCCCAGCGATCATCCCCACCACCGGCCGATGCCCGACACACGCCAGGCAGAGGGACCAGGCACGCGGCACACGGCAGCAGCGAGGCTACGACGCCGCGCATGACCGGCTGAGGCGCGAGTGGGCACCGAAGGTCGACTCCGGCACCGTCAAGTGCTGGCGATGCGGTGAGCCGATCAAGGCCGGACAGCCCTGGGACCTCGGCCATGACGACCAAGACCGACGCCGCTACCGCGGCCCTGAACACGTCCGCTGCAACCGTGGAACGCACGGTAGAAGCGCCTCCAACTGACTTTCGGCCCCAACATATCGATATATGGGGTGGGGAGGGAGCCCCCGGTGCCCCGTCTTCGGGACCGCCGGGGAGGTGTCTCGCAGTTCACAGACCTGAAATGTTGCCCAGAGGGGGGCTGATGAGCATGCCCGATGCTCCCAAGCGACAGTCCGCACCGGCCGGCCTCGGCACCGGTGGGCGCAAGCTGTGGACCTCCGTGACGAGCGAGCACACGCTCGACGTCACGCAGCAGGTCACCCTCACCGAGGCGTGCCGTGCGAAGGACCGCCTCGACAAGCTCGACCAGCTGCTCCGCGGCGAGGTCGACACCTGGGCGAAGCTCACCCACAACACGCGGACCGAGGACTACGAGCTCCGGATCGACCAGGCGCTGTCGGCTGCGAACGCGACGGCGAACCTGATGAAGCAGCTCATCGCTTCCCTCCGGCTGCCGGACAGCGAGAGCGGCAAGCGCCCGCAGGCCCGCGGCGGAGCGCGAGGCGCGTACCAGTCGAGTGGCGCGAGCACGCCCACCGGGCCCGCTCGAGTGTCCAGCCTCGAACGTCATCGGGCGCGGTCGGCAGGTAGCTGATGTTTGCGCCGCTGTTCGAGGGTCAGGTCTGCTCCCTCGGCTACGCGGCGATCGACTTCATCGAGCAGTACATGGTGCACGGCCCCGGCGACATCGAGGGCACCCCCGTCGAAGTCGACGACGAGATGGCCGACTTCCTCATCGAGATGTACCGCCTCGACCCGGAGACGGGTCGCCGCGCGTACGACGAGGGCGTCCTCTCTCGCCCCAAGGGCCGCGCGAAGTCAGAGATCGCCGGCTTCGTTGTCGTGTGGGAGGCCTACGGCGAGTGCCGCTTCGACCACTGGGACGAGGCCGGGCAGCCGGTCGGTCGGCGCGTGACGTCGCCGATCATCAAGTGCATGGCGACCGAGGAGTCGCAGGCCGGCAACACGTTCGAGAACGCCGCGTACATCGTGAACTGGGGCATGGAAAACATGCCCGAGGTGTACGCCGGCTCGGGCGGGATCCGGCAGGTGCATGCCGCGACCACGATCTACCTGCCGGACGGCGGGTACATCGCTGCGGTCACGTCGGGTGCTGCGTCGAAGGACGGTGGCAAGGAGACGTTCGCTGTTGCTGACGAGACGCACCTCTACGTGCTCAAGGAGCTCAAGCGGATGTTCGAGACGATGTCTCGGAACCTCTCCAAGCGCAAGCAGGCCGAGCCGTGGCTGCTGCAGACGTCGACGGCGTACCGGCCGGGTGAGATGAGTGTCTTCGAGGACACGCTGACGGCCTGGCGGAAGAAGGAGCTCTCGAACCGGGTCCACGTGGACCACCGGGAGGCCAAGGGCAAGATCGACATCGCCAACTACGAGCACACGATCAAGCAGTTGAACTACGTGTACGGCGCGTCGGTGCCGTGGCAGGACATGGACCGCAAGTGGCGGGACATGAACGACCCGCGCAAGTGCCCGGACGAGGAGACCGCAGCCCGGTACTACCTCAACCGGCCGCTGTCGTCGTCGGATGCGTGGATCCCCGCTGCGATCGTCGAGAAGCAGGACGCCACGCAGCCAGGCGAGGGCAAGGACACCCGGGAACGGCCTGACACGGAGCTCGCGCCCAAGGAGTCGATCGCGCTCGGCTTCGACGGCAGCCTCAACGACGACTCCACGGTCCTCATCGGCTGCCGGATGTCCGACGGCTTCCTCTTCCCGATCGGCATCTGGGCGAAGCCCGCTGGGCCCGCCGGCATGTGGTGGGAAGTGCCTCGGTCCGAGGTGCTCGAGACGATCCGGCAGACGTTCAAGGCCTACACGGTCTCTCGCCTGTACGCGGACCCGCACGAGTGGCGGACCGACATCGACGACCTCGAGCAGGAGTTCGGGGAGACCGTCATCCCATGGGCGACGAGCCGCTACGTGCCGATGGCCGCGGCGCTCGACCGACTCCACGTCGACCTCAAGACGGGGCAGGCGTGGCACTCGGGCGACCCCGTGTTCATGGAGCACTTCCGGAACGCCTACGTGAAGAAGCGCGGCCCGCACCGTCTGGTCGGCAAGGAGAACCCGAACAGCGAACGCAAGATCGACTCCGTCGTCGGAGCCGCCCTCGCGTACGAAGCACGCGCCGACGCCATCACCGCCGGCTGGAAACCCCCCACGAAGTCCAAAGTCCGCGTCTGGCGGTAGCAGAAGGAGGCGACGCGTGATCGAGAACGCCGAAGCAGTCCGCGATCGCCTCCTTCGCCGGCTGAGCCAGGAGCGCCGCTTCCTGACCCGGTACGACGACTACTTCGAGGGCGAGCAGGGTCTCAAGTACCTCGCGCCGGAGGTCCGAGAGCAGATCGGCACACGACTGGTCGACCTCGTCATCAACCTGCCGCGGTACACGACCGACGTCTACGAGAACCGTCTCGACATCATGGGGTTCCGGTTCCCCGGCAAGGACGACGGCGACAAGGACCTCTGGGACGTCTGGCAGCACAACGACGGCGACATGCTCTCGCAGCAGGCGCACCGAGACAGCCTCGCCATCAGCCGCTCATACGTCCTCGTCGGCGAAGGCGACGACGACGTGCCGCTGATCACCGCACAGTCCGCATTCGATGCGATCCACGAGGACGACCCCCGCACACACAACGTGCGATACGGCGTCAACCAGTGGACCGACGAAGACGGAGCCCGCTGGGTGAACCTCTTCTACCCGACCGGGCGCACCACCTGGGTGAAGAAGCCGAAGGCGACCGGCTGGACCGTCGACGGCAAGACCGAGGAGAACACCTTCGACCTGCCCCGACTCGTCCCGCTGATCAACGACCCGCGCATCCTCGGCCGGCGCGTGCCGGGACGGTCCGACCAGCGGCTCGGCCGTTCGGTGTTCCACGACCTCATCGGCCCCACCGAGGCGCTCAACAAGAACCTCACCGACATGCTCGTGTCGGGCGAGTTCCACGCGATGCCGCGCCGCTGGGCGACCGGCCTCACGGAGACCGACTTCGTCGACGAGGCCGGCAAGCCGCTCGATACGTTCTCGCTCATCGCCGGTCGACTCTGGGGTGTCGAGAACAAGGACGCGAAGTTCGGGCAGTTCGCCGAGGCGAGCCTGGACAACTTCCACGCGACCGCGAAGCTGCTGGTGCAGTTCGCGTTCATGCAGCTCGGCTTGCCGGCGCACTACCTGCCGTTCGTCGGCGACAACCCGGCGTCCGCCGATGCGATCCGGTCCTCGGAGTCGCAGCTGGTGAAGCGGGCCGAGCGGAAGCAGTCCGTCCTGTCGACGCGGTGGGAGCGGGTGCAGCGCCTGGTCCTGCTGACGCAGGGCAAGCCGGCGGACGAGAAGGCGCGCCAGATCGAGACGATGTGGAGCGACCCGGCGACGCCGACGTTCGCGCAGAAGGCAGACGGCACGGTGAAGCTCGTCCAAGCCAAGGACTCGTCCGGCCGGTCGATCATCACCGTCGACCAGGCACGCGAAGACCTCGGCTACACGCAGGGACAGCGCGATCGGATGCGCGACGCGGACGCTGCGGCGGACGACTCGACTCTCGCCGCGGGAGTGAGAGCGGCGGCGGATGCCGAGCGTGCGGCGGCAGGAGTGGACAGTGGCGTCGCCGTTTGACCTCGCCCGCCGGCACCAGCGCAGTCGGATTCTCATCGCCGCCGCGGCGGTGGAGCGCGCTGCCGCGTCGTGGCGTACGGCGGACTTGGACTACCTCGAGGCGTCCTGGGGTGTCATCGCCCCGGTCCTCGTCGATCAGGTGTCGGAAGCGCAGCGCGTCGCAGCAGCGCAGTCCGACGCCTTCGTCACCGACGCGGTAGCAGCGCAGGGCGGCGACGCCGGCAGCGCGACCGTCAACCCGGACGCGTTCACCGGAGTCATGATCGACGGCCGCGAGATCGGGCCAGCGATGTACGGGGCCGTGACGACCACGAAGGCTCTGGTCGGGCGCGGGCTCGCCGCGCCACGGGCATTCGAAGCGGGCGCATCGTTCCTCGCCACGATCGTGCAGTCCGCGATCGCTGACGCCGGCCGCCAGTCGGACCGTGTCTCGATGATCGGGAAGCAGATCACTCGGTACGTCCGAGTGATCTCGCCCGGAGCATGCTCGAGATGCGCGATTCTCGCCGGAACCGCCTCCGCTGAGAAGGCGTTCGACCGGCACCCGAACTGCCACTGCACCGCCTGCCCGCTTCCGGAGTGGGACTCACCGGTACCCGGCGGGTTCTTCCGGTCCGCTGACGACTACTTCGAGTCGCTCAGTCTGTCGGAGCAGGACCGCGTCTTCACGAACGCCGGCGCGGAAGCGATCCGGCACGGCGCGGACATCCAGAACGTCGTGAACGCCCGACGGAACGCGGTCGGGCCCGGGGGACTCACCGAGGCCCGCTCCGGCCTCCGCGCGCCGCTCGGGTACGACGCGGACGGCAACCGGATCAAGGTCTACGCGACCAGCGAAGGCACCACGATCCGCGGGGCGTACGGACGCGCGCAGTACCGACGTCAGCAAGAGATGACGAAGGCCGCTGGCGACCGATACCGGCGCACCACCAGCCTTCGCCTCATGCCCGAGACGCTCGTGCAGATGGCCGGCGGCGACGGCGACAAGCTGCGCCGGCTCCTCAAGCAGTACGCGTACATCAACTGACTTCCCACCGTCTCCGGTGGAAGCGCCCACGCGCAGCGCATGCGCGGTCATGCCGACGGGCCTACGGAACGAAAGGGTACAGACCCCATGTCTGGAATCGAACAGATCACGACCTCCCCGTGCTTCGGCCCGCGCAAGCTCAGCCGACTCGAACTCATGGGGATCCGCTTCGCCGACGCGGGCGGCACCGGTGACGAGGGTGCGAACAACACCTACACGCCGCCGGCGACGCAGGAAGAGCTCGACCGCATCATCGGCGACCGACTCGGACGAGAGCGCGACAAGTTCAAGGACTTCGACGTGCTCAAGGACAAGGCCTCGAAGTACGACGCGGCGCAGGCGGCGGGCGGTGCTGGCTCCGGCCAGAACGACGACGTCACGCAGCGGCTCAGCCAGTTCGAGGAGCGGGTGACCGCAGCCGAGAAGACCGCGAACGAGACGCAGACCGAGCTCGAGACCACCCGGGTCGAGCTCGTCCGCAGCCAGGTCGCGCTCGACAAGGGCATCGCGAAGGACGACCTCATCCTGCTCACTGCCACGACGAAGGAAGACCTCGAGAAGCAGGCCGACCGGATCGTCAAGCTCAACGCCGGCTCGGGGAAGATCCCCGGTCAGGGTGCGGGCGGTGGATCGGGCAGCGGCACGGTAGCCGCAGGCCGCGAGCTGTTCGACAACAAGCACAAGAAGACCACCTAGAAGGGAATCCCACATGCCCCGTCTCACCTCTGAGACCTTCGGCGGCGGTGACCAGTCCTGGCTCGGTTCGGCTCACGGCATCGGCAACGCGCGCACGGAGACGATCGACATCTCGGCTTTCACCAAGGCCACGCACTACCCGGACGGGTACATCCCGTCCGGCATGCCCCTCGCGAAGGTTGGGGGCCTCATGGTCCCCTACGACCCGACCGCGGGCACGACCACGGACGCCGGCATCCTCGCCGGTCACCTCTTCACCGACTTCAAGGTCAGCGGCACCGCCGACCTGCCGGCCCCGGTCCTCGACCACGGCCGCGTGAAGACGGCGAAGGTCAAGACCATCCTCGCCGCCCTCGCGAACTTCGCCGCCCCCTCGGCCGCGAAGAACGCGACGACCATCGTCTACATCTAGGAGGGATGACCAGTGGCACTCTGGACTGACGTCATCGACCCGGCCACTCTGACCGGGTACGCCCGCGCCTCCCTCGAGGAGTACGAGAAGCGCAAGGGCTCGCTCGCCCAGTACCTCCCGAACCTCAACGTCGCCGACGTCGTGGTCCGGTTCGTCATGGGGCAGACCGGCCTCGTGCAGGCCGCGAGGTTCCGTGCATTCGACGCGGAGCCCGAGGTCGGCAAGGCACCGAAGGGCAAGCGAGTGACGCTCGAGCTGCCCGCACTCGGGCAGAACATCCCGATCGGCGAGTACCAGCAGCTGCGGCTGCGCAACGCCCCCGAGGACCAGATCCTCAGCTCGGTTCAGAAGACGACCGACGTGGTTGTCCAGGCCGTCGCCGACGCGATCGAGTACCTCCGCGGCGTGGTGCTCAACACGGGCAAGGCGACGATCGACCAGGACAACTTCAAGTCCGAGGACGACTTCGGCCGTCCCGCCGGCAACCGCGTCACCGCGGCGCAGGTCTGGTCGGACAAGACGGTCAGCCGTCTCGCCGACCTCGAAGCATGGTCGGACACCTACCGCGACGCGACCGGCGAGGACCCGGGGTCGATGCTCATGTCGAACCGCGTGTTCCGTCTCCTCGCTTCCGGCGACGAGTTCGCGACGCAGCTGCTCAACGGCGCGTCCCGACCGGCGACGGTGGAAGAGGTCAACGCGCAGATCGAGTCGGCGGGCCTCGCGCCGATCACCCGGTACGACCGCAAGGTCGACATCGGCAGCGGCGCGCAGCGTGTCCTCCCGGACAACAAGCTGCTGCTCCTGCCGGCACCGACCGACCCGAACTCGGACGCACCGAACCCCCTCGGCAACACCTTCTGGGGTCAGACGCTGACCTCGCAGGAACCCGAGTGGGCCATCGAGGCCTCGGAGCAGCCCGGCGTCGTCACCGGCGTGTACCGCAACGAGAAGCCCCCGGTCATCGCCGAGGTCATCTCCGACGCGATCGCACTGCCGGTCCTCGCCAACGCCGCCCTCTCGCTCGACGCGGCGGTGGTCTGATGGTGAGCCTGCTCAGCAACGTCCACGTCCGCGACGAGCACGGCGCGAGCCACGTGTTCGGCCCGGACTCCGAGGTCCCCGAGTGGGCGCAGAAGCGCATCACCAACCCGGCCGCCTGGGACGGTGACGCGCCCTCGTTCGAGGACGACGAAGAGATCGACGAAGCCGACGAGAACGAGCCCGCTCGTTCGGGTCGCGGCTCCGGGCTGCCCGTGTGGCAGGCGTACGCGAAGAGCCTCGACATCGAGGTCCCCGAGGACGCCGACCGAAACGCGATCATCGCGCTCGTCGACAAGCACAAGGCCGACACCCAGGAGTGACGGCAACGCGGCGGCCACCTCAGTCGAGGTGGCCGCCGCCCCACAACTTCGACACACCGACCCGGGAGGTGCCATGCCCTGGCCTAACGTCGTCGAGAACGACATCGTGTCCCGCTTCCGCGCCCTCGACTCGGGGGAGCAGGCCGTCATCGACACGATGATCGACGACGCCGAAGACATCGTCCAGGATGCCGCCGCAGCCGTCGGCATCGACGCACCCACAACGGAACGCGGCCAGCGGGCCTACAAGCGGATCGTCGCCGCGGTCGTCATCCGTGTTCTCCGGAACCCGGAGGGATACCTCACCGAGACGCTCGACGACTACACCTACCGCCGCGACAGTGCGGTCTCCGCCGGAGTGCTCTACGTCTCCGACGCGGAAGTCGAGCAGCTCCGGCCCACCGCCCGACGTCGCCGCGGCGCGTTCACGATCGTCCCAAGCTGATGGGCAGCACTGTCCTCGAGCGCGGCCGCTCCCTCGCAGAGCGCCGCATGACCGACACCTGCAGAGTCACGCGGCGCGTCGACGGCGGCATCGACGAAGCCACTGGGAAGCGGATCACCGTCACCGAGACCGTCTACGAAGGTCCCTGCACCTTCAAGGCCGCCCAGGTACAGGCAACCACCGCCGAGCAATCCGGGCAGCAGCTCGTCATCCAGGACGCAACGCTGAAACTGCCCATCGCCACCTCGACTGACGTGACCAAGGGGCACGACGTCGAGATCCTCTCATCGGCCACCGATCCGGGGCTCGCCGGCACGACGGCACGAATCGTCGGCCCGTTCGCCTCCGCCTACACGACCGCACGCCGGTTCCCCGTCACTGTCACAACGTAGGAGGCCACTGTGAGCGCCGACGACCTCACGAAGCTCGCGCGAGACCTCGGCACGGTCCCCGACAACGCTGGTGAGTTCCTCGACAAGGCCGTCGAGGTGTCCGCCCGCAACATCAAGGACGCGTGGAGGGACAAGCTCGAGGGCGCGAACCACCTTCCGCACGGATCCCGCACCATCACCTACGACACGCAGCGCACGCGTCAGTCCCGGTCCGCCGAGATCGGTGCCGAGCGTGGCAGGTCGCAGGCTCGGTTCGTGAAGGTCGTCGAGAACGGCGCGCCCACGCTCGGCGCGCGCGGCTACGGCTCCGGAGCGCTCCGCGACGAGGAATCCGGCTTCGACCGCGGCGTGGAGAAGGCGATCGATGACGCTCTGAAGAAGGCCGGGCTGTGACGCGCGCGGAGACCGCTGCCGTCGTCGCGCTCCTGCACGCCGACCCCGCGCTCATCGTCCACGTGATGCGCGCACCCGACAAGGCCGCCACCCCGTACGTCCTAGTGCGTCCCGGCGTCACCAGCGACAGCCAGGAACGCCTCACCGGCGACCACGCCGTCCGCTGGCTCGAGTGGTCGGTCATGGCAGTCGGGGCGGACCACGACGAGTGCGCGTGGGCCGTCGAGCACATCGACGCCGCACTCCGCCCCAGCGGACGCGGCGCAATACCGACCGTGGTCGGTCGCCGGTGCGGCCCGATCCGCCGCGACGTCCTCCACGAAATGGACATCGACGACGACACATCGCCGCCGCTGACCTACCAGCCGGCGGAGTACAGCTTCCGATCCGCCCCTCTTCCGAGCCCCGCCTGACCGCGGGGCTTTCGCATGTCAGGAGACGTCATGTCCGACCCCATGGTCACCGTCATCGGTCCCCACAACCGGCACATCGAGGTGCACGCGAGCACGCAGAAGGCGCTGCCGGACGCGTTCCCCCTCGCTCCAACGAAGACCCCCGCTCCGAAGAAGCCGCCCCGGAAGACGGCCGCGAAGCGCACCAGTACCAAGCGAGACGAGCCGCCGACGACCGGACCGGTCATCGAAGCCCCGTCCACGCCTGACTCGCCGGCAACCGCCGACGAGAACACCACGGTGGAGACCCCGAAGGAGGCCCGCTGAGATGGGCATCAACACCACTTCCGTCAGCACCTCCGTCCTCGCGGACGGCAACCTGACCGTCCTCGGCGCACCCGCGTCAGTCCTGACCGCGGGCAAGAAGCTCACCGACCTCAAGGTGTCGGACCTCGAGGCGAACACGTTCCTCGATCTGACCTACGACTTCACCGCCGGCTCCGGTTGGGCCGACGGCCGCACGCAGGAGTCCGTGAACGACGACCGGCTCACCGCCCCGACCGTCTTCACCAAGCCCGGCAAGATCACCGACACCCTCACTGCGCAGTACGTCTACGGCGGCGAGGACACCGTCGCCGACCCGCTGCTCGTCGAGGGCGCGTTCATCGTCTTCGCAGTCCGTTGGGCAGTCCCGCACGACCAGGACATCTCCGCCGAGGACAAGTGGGACCTCTGGTACGTCCAGTGCGGTGTCAAGGCGAAGGACCAGCCCGCCGCGAACGGCGTCTTCACGAAGACGCAGAGCTTCTTCATCCAGAAGTTCCGTGTCCAGCGCGACGTCACCCTCGCCGCGGCCTGACCTCTCGGTCCCCCCTACTCCCGTGCGGGCGGTTCCACCGTGCCGCCCGCACGGGCCCTTCCTCTCACGGTGGCTAAGAACGAACACGGTGGAGAAGAACATGGACTTCAACGACAAGCTCGCCAAGGCCAAGCAGAGCCGGGAAGAGCAGGGGCCGCCGACGCGGACCGTGACTGTCACCCTCGACCAGGACGTCTCGACGCGCCTGGTCGACCTCGAGGCGCAGCTCGAGGCCGAGAAGCAGAGGCCCCAGGACGGTCGGCTGGCGAAGAAGTCCCCGATCGCGGTCCTGCAGGAGCAGATCGACGCCGTCAAGGCGGAGTACATCGACACGCTCGTCGACCTCAAGTTCACCCGCATGGAGGGCACCGGGTGGAACGACCTCACGATCATCAACCCGCCCCGCGAGGACTCCCTCCCCGACAAGCTGATCTTCGGCTACAACATCCACGCCGTCACCCGTGCAGCGGCCGTCGTCTCTGGCGTGCTCATCGAAGACGACCAAGAGCGCGAGCTCACGCAAGAGCAGTGGGACGACCTGTTCGTCCTGCTGTCCGGCAAGGACAACGAGAAGATCGCGAACGCCATCTACGCCCTCAACGAGGGCGAGAGCGAGCGGGCGGTCGAGCTGGGAAAAGCGCTGCGGGACGAAACCCGCGCCTCCGAGAAGAAGTCCGCCTAGCCGTCCGCCTCGGGGTCTCCCCAGCCCGGCTCCGTGGCAAGGAGCCGGGCGAGACCCACACTCCCATCTACGACGACGACGGACGGCTCGTCTCCGTCCGCGTCGAGCGGGATTCCGAGTGGACACCCGACCAAGTCGCGCTCATCCGCGGCGTGGAGGCGTACGAGCGGTCGCTCGACCCGAACGGAATCCCGATCGACGTCGCGACATCCCCGGACAACGACCCGGACAACCCCAACGGCACCGGCTACTTCCGCGCCGGCGTCCCTGTCACCGACCCCGACGGCGTGACGACGTGGGGACCGATCATCAACCTCGCCGAGAAGGCCCGCCTCGACCGGATGGACGCGTACCGCGAGGCACTCGGGGAGAACGCGAACGTCAACGGCGTGACGTTCCCGGTGGTGCTCGTACCCCGCGAGAAGCGCGAGGCGTAGCGGACCGCACTCACAACCGAACAGCAGGAAGCGAGATCCCCCGATGGCTGACCGCGTCGTATCCGTCTCCATCCGGGCAGAGGTCTCGAACTTCCTGACGAACTCGGCCAAGGTCCGGCAGGCCGCGGAGCAGACCGCGACGGCCGCGCAGAAGCTCGAGAAGCAGCACCAGGCGTTCGAGAAGGTCGGTGCCGGCATCACCACGATCGGCGTCGCCGCGGCGGCCGCCGTCGCGATCGCCGTGAAGTCGTTCGCCGACTTCGACGCGCAGATGTCGCAGGTGCAGTCCCTGTCGCACGCGACCGCGTCCGAGATGGACCGGCTCCGCAACGCCGCCCTCACCATGGGGCAGGGCATCGGCTTCTCCGCGACCGAGGTGGCGGACGCTGAGACTGAGCTCGTCAAGGCCGGCATCTCCGTCAAGGACATCCTCGGCGGCGGACTCAAGGGTGCCCTCTCCCTCGCTGCGGCCGGTCAGATCGAGGTCGGCCGGGCAACGGAGATCGCCGCGTCCGCGATGACCCAGTTCGGGCTCAAGGGCAAGGACGTCCCGCACATCGCCGACCTCCTCGCCGCCGGCGCGGACAAGGCACTCGGCGGCGTCGAGCAGCTCGGGCAGGCGCTGCAGCAGTCCGGTCTCGTTGCGAATCAGTTCGGTCTCAGCATCGACGAGACCGTCGGCACCCTCGCCGAGTTCGCCCAGAACGGCCTCATGGGCTCCGACGCCGGAACCTCGCTCAAGCAGATGTTCCTGCAGCTCGCGACGCCCACCAAGCAAGCCACCGACGCGATGAAGAAGTACCACATCAGCGCGTACGACGCGCAGGGCGACTTCGTCGGCATCACCGCGCTCGCCGGCCAGCTCGAGGCCGGGTTCAAGGGCGTCGACTCCGCATCCCGCGACTCCGCCCTCGGCATCATTTTCGGCTCCGACGCCATCCGCGCCGCGAACATCCTGATGAACGACGGCGCAGCGAAGAACGAAAAGTGGATCCGGTCTGTCAACGCAGCAGGCTTCGCCGCAGCGCAGGCAGCAGGCAAGACCGACAACCTGAACGGCGACGTCAAGAAGCTCGGGGCAGCCCTCGAGTCCGGACTCATCAAGTCGGGTTCCGCATCCAACGAGATGCTCCGCTCGCTGACGCAGAACGCGACCGGGTTCGTGCAGGCAATCGGCAACGCCCCAGAGCCACTCCTGGGCCTGGGGCTCGGCCTCACCGCACTGGTCGCTGCCACAGCGCTCGCTGGGGGCGGCTTCCTCTCCCTGGTCCCGAAAATTGCAGCCGCGAAGGCCGCGATGAAGGACCTTAGGATGACCGGTGGGACCGTCGCCCGAGGGTTCCTCGGCGGCACGACTCTCATCCTGGGCATCGCTGCGGTCACATCAGCAATCGCCAATCTCGGCTCCGAGGCGGAACTCTCCGAGGGGCAGCTCCGCAAGCTCAACGCCGCGATGACGGCATCCAACCCGAAGTCACTGAACCAGCAGTTCGTCGGTGGCAGCTCAGTCGGCTTCGACCCGATCTCCTCGAAGGTCACCACCGCTCGGGGAGCTTTGAAGGCGCTGAACGACGACGCCCTGAACATCAACTTCTCGAAGTTCACGGACGGCCTCAGTTTCGGACTGATGCACACCGCGGACACAGCGAAGCGGTTCGAGGCCCAGTTCAAGCAGATGGGCACGACTCTCGCGACGACCGCGGAGTCCGATTTCGGTTCCGCCACGAATGGCTTCAACACGCTCGTCAAGCAGATGGGTGGCGGGAAGGAGACCGCAAAGCAGCTGCTGGACCGGATGGGCCCCTACAAGGATCAGCTCGAGGCGCTCGCGGCGTCGGCCGGCAAGACGGCCAGCGAGCAGGATCTGTTGAACCTGGCGCAGGGTAAGGGCAAGCTCGCGGCGCAGCTCGCCGCGGACTCCACCGCTGCTCAGAACAAGCAGCTCGCCGAGCTGTCCGGTGTCGCGTCGCAGGCAGACGATGACATCTCGAAGCTCGCGGACCAGATCCGGAACTTCGGGTCGACCCAGTTCGATGCCGAGTCGACTGAGTCGGACTTCCGCGCGGCCATCGACGATGCCACGGCGGCGTTGAAGGAGAACGGGCGCACCCTCGACGACCACACGGAGAAGGGTCGTGCCAACGGGGATGCTCTCCGCAAGATCGCTCAGGACGGCATCGCCGCGGCCGGAGCGCTCTACGAGAACGGTGCCTCGACCGACGAAGTCGCCGCGAAGATGCAGGAAGCTCGCGACGCGACAATCAAGGCGGCCGAGGGATTCGGCATGTCCGGCAGTGCGGCGAAGGAGGCCGCTGACCGGTACAAGCTCATCCCGGGCAACGTGAAGACCGTTCTGGAGTCCAGCGGATTCGAGAAGGGCAAGAGCGACGCCGACAAGGCCAAGAAGGCAGTCGAGGCGGTCCCGCGATCGAAGGTCACGCAGCTCAAGGGCGACATCTCCGACGCGCAGAAGAAGATCAAGGATCTCGAGGCCAAGCTCTCGACGGTCCCGAAGTCGAAGTCCACGACGCTCCGCGCGGAGATCGCGGACGCCCGCGCGAAGCTGACCGAGCTGCAGACGAAGCTGAACAGCATCAACTCGAAGACCATCACGGTCACGACGGTCACGAACAACGTCGTCGCCGATGGGTCTCCGGGCAAGGGTGCCGGCGTCATGCTGCCCAAGAAGAAGGCCGGCGGCGGGTACATCTCGGGCCCCGGCACGTCGACGTCAGACTCGATCCCCGCGATGCTCTCGGACGGCGAGTACGTCATCCGGGCAGCGGCAGTCCAGAAGTACGGCGTGCACACGTTCGACCAGATCAACGCTGCGCGGTACGCATCCGGCGGCTACGTTACAAAGCTCGCCTCGGGTGGGTCGGTGTCGAAGGCGCAGAAGGCCGCTGCGGCCGCGGAGAAGGAGCGGCAGAAGCGACTCAAGGCCGCCCGGGCAGCGCAGTACCGGGCTGCTGCCGCGAGGCGCAAGAGCTGGTCGGACGTGTACGACTTCAACACCGCGATGCGTACCGGTCAGCTGACTGGCTCCAACGCGGTGCAGCGGGCGTTCAGCCTGGCGACGGACACCCGCTTCCCGGAGAAGTTCCGGGACGCGGTCGGTCGTGTTGCTGACCAGTCCGAGAAGAAGATGCTCGCGCTCGAGAAGCGGTCGACGTCGGCTGCTGCGGCGGTCGAGAAGGCATCGTCGAAGCTCACGGACCTGAAGTCGTCCGCGACGTCGATGGCGTCGGCGGTGCAGTCGAAGCTGTCGGACGTGTCGGTCGGGGACTCCCGGTCGGCGTCGTCGCTGCTGCGGAGCTACACGAACCGCGCGGCGAAGCTCAAGGTGTTCCAAGGGCTGCTGACGACGCTGCAGAAGAACGGCATCGCGCCGGCGCTGCTGAACGAGATCGCGTCGCTCGGGGTCGACGAGGGCATGCCGCTGGCGCGGTCGCTCGCGGCGGCGTCGAAGTCGCAGATCGCGGACATCAACAAGCAGTACGCCGCCGTCCAGTCGACGTCCACGGCGATCGGGTCGCAGGTCGCGGACGCGAACTTCGGGAAGCTGATCGACGCCGCCGAACGGCAGCTGCGTGAAGCGAAGACGAACGCGTCCGGCATCACTCGGGCGATCACCGACGAGTCGCGGAAGCTGCAGAAGGTCATCGGCCGGGCGCTCGGCGTCCCGGGCTACGCCTCCGGCGGCTACACGGGCGCGTACGGCGTGAACGACGTCGCGGGCATCGTGCACGGCCGCGAGTTCGTCGTCCGAGCCGGTGCCGCCGATCGGCACCGGGCGCTGCTTGAGCAGATCAACTCCGGCCGGCCCCTGCAGTACATGACGCCGAATGCGGTGTCGTTCGTCCGGCAGGGCCCGGAGCGGGTGATTCACCGCGAGGGCAACCACTACAACCTGTCGGTTCAGGACCCGACCGCTGTCGCTCAGGCGATCCAGCGGCGGGAGGATGCGGAGTACGTCTGATGCTCGACACCGACCAGCTGTCGTTCACCCTCGGCGGGATCCCGTTCGGCGAAATCGACGAGTTCGGCGTCGACTGGTCGATCGAGAAGTTCGACGGGTGGATGGGCGCGACGAAGTCGACGTCCGAGATCACGCAGAAGCCGCGCCAGTCCGGCGGGTGGCGATCGACCGGGTACTCCGGTGCTCGGTCGATCGCCGCGTCCGGGCGGATCTACGCTCCCGACGCTGCGGCGCTGGCGGACGCGTTCGACCGGCTGAACGACGCGATCCCCGCGGGAGTCGACCGGACGCTCGTCGTCACGTACGCCGGCACCACCCGGTGGGTGACGGTGCAGCAGTCCGACGACGTCCTCCCCGGCTGGGAGACCGACGTCATCGGCACCTGGTCGATCCAGGTCGCGTCCACCGACTGGCGGAAGTTCGGCGAAGCCGTCACCGGCTCGACGAAGCTGCCGTCGACGTCGGGCGGACTCACGATCCCGTTCACGATCCCCTTCACCATCGACGCCGTCACCGTGACGGGGCAGGTCGGACTCGTCAACCCGGGCAACGACTCCGGACCTGTCGTCCTCCGCGTCGATGGGCCCTGCGTCGGACCGATCATCACCCACGCCTCCACGGGCAAGGCGCTGGTGTTCTCCAGCTCGCTGGTGCTGCAGGCCGGCGAGTTCCTGCTCATCGACATGGACGCCCGCACTGTCCTCGCGAACGGGCAAGCGAACCGCGCCGGGTACATCACCTCCCGCGGCTGGTCGGCCTTCGACCCGGGCGACAACACCTGGGCGTTCACCGCCGCGCAGTACGACCCCAACTCCCAACTGACCGTCTCAGCGGTCCCGGCCTGGCGCTGACGCGCGGAGGTAACTGATGGCTTACAGGATCTGGCCGATCGCAGCGGTCACCGGCAACCCCGCCTACGACGGCCGCAGCCTGCGGCAGACGACCGCCGGTGTGCCGCTCGCCGGCGCAACCCCGAACCGCCCGCTCGGGTTGCGCTCCGGCGTTCGCCCGGGCACTCCGGCGTCGACGGTGACCGTGGCGGGTACGACGGTCACCGTCGCCCCGTTCGCCGGCGCGATCGACGTGCAGGCCGCAGCAGAAGCCGGCGGGTACCTGTTCTCGTCGGACGCGAACGTGACCAAGGCGCTCACTGCCGCCGACCAGAACAACCCGCGCGTCGACATCATCTACGTGCTGATCAACGACCCCGCCGAGGGCAACGGCGGCACGCCGTCGTTCACCGTCGAGTACCTCGCCGGTGCTGCGGTCGCGAACCCAACCGCCCCGGCGACGCCGACGCGTGGGTTCGTGATCGCGCAGATCAACGTGCCGTCGAAGACGGCGGGCGGCGCGGCCACCGTGACGTGGGTCGCGCAGACGCTCACCGCCGCCGGCGGCATCGTCCCCGTCCGCAGCGTCGCCGAGCTCAACGCGCTCCCGGCGTACGCCGGCATGTACGCCGACCTCACCGCCAACGCGGACAACACCACCTTCGCGCTCGGTCTGTACCGCTACAGCGGCACCGGGTGGGTGCTGGGGTCGGGCTTCACCGACACGGGGTGGACGGCGCTGCCGTCGCTCTCCGGCGGGTACAACAGCACTGCGTCCCAGGCGGCTGAGGACCGCGTGCACGGGGCGACGGTGAAGCGACTGGACCTGCACGGGCAGATCAACCGCAACTCGGGCAACAACGTCTCCGTCGGAGACCGCCTGGCGACCTTCCCAGCGGGCCAGCGACCGAAGCAGCTGGCGTACTTCACCTGCGCTTCCAACGCGGGCGTCTCGGTGATGCTCTCGATCGACCCGACGACCGGCAACCTCACCGTGTACCGCATCACCGGCGGCACCGCGACGTACATCATGCTCGACGGCATCTACTGGCTCGCCGAGCAGTAAGGGGCACGCGTGTACTCCTGGCTCTCCGTCGCAACGCTCACCGGACGCGTGCTCGCCGAGCTCCCGGACTTCG
Organism: Curtobacterium sp. 320; assembly: GCF_031455235.1. Taxonomy (NCBI): domain Bacteria; kingdom Bacillati; phylum Actinomycetota; class Actinomycetes; order Micrococcales; family Microbacteriaceae; genus Curtobacterium; species Curtobacterium sp. 320. The sequence continues at coordinate 48,416 of NZ_JAVDSI010000012.1, forward strand.
ACTGCGCGCAGGTGTCCAAGCAGATCGGAGCCGGTACCACCGCCTCCGGGAACCTGCCGCTGACCGATGACACACCACCCGAGTGGCCGCGCGCGATCCTCGAGGGTGGGGCCGCGCTCGTACTCGTCGACGAGGACAGCGGCATCCCCGTCTGGGGCGGCATGATCGTCCACACCAACCCGGACCACACCGACAAGGTGCCCATCTCGCTTGCCACGTATGAGACCGGCTATCTCTCTCGCCGGTTCGTCGGCGACGTCGACTACGACCAGACCGGCGCGGTCGACATCGCGATCGACCTGCTGCAGCGGTTCGTCCTCACCGGATCCAACGGCGGCATCCCGATGCGCATCGTCGTCGAGGGAGCGTCCCGTGGCGTAGTGACCGACCAGTCGTACCAGGACACCTCCGACAAGACGGTCCTGTCGGCGCTGCAGGCACTGTCCGCCCTCGACGGCGGACCCGAGTGGACGATCAACTGGGAGACGCTCGACTCCGGGCAGACGTACACGCCGGTGTTCCGGATCTCCGGCACCAGCCTCGGCACTCGCGTGGCCGCCGGGCACAGTGCGTCCGCGACGTTCGAGATCCCGGGCCCGGTGTCGTCGGTGTCGCTCGACCGCGACTACACGGACGGCAACGGCGCGAACGACATCATGGCGACCTCCACCGCGTCCGGCGCGTCCCGCCCGCAGTCGGACCACGTCGTTGTCCCGGATCCGAACCGGCCCACGTTCGAGGACCGGTTCACGCCCGACACCGGCATCGACGATCTCGACGACAAGCTCGACTCCTACGCCCGCGCCCGGGCCGCGCAGATCGCTGGCGGCACCCTCACCCTCGCGCTGACCGCGGCCGTCGAGAACGCACCGAAGCTCGGCGTCGACTGGTCCGAAGGCGACGACATCGGCTACGTCGTCGGCGGCCTCGACCGGTTCGACCGTGACCTCGTCCGCGCGTTCCCGGGCGGCATCAGCGGCGTCGTCCGCACCGCCGGGTGGGTGCTCGACCTGTCCGGCCTCGAGCAGGTCACCCCCGTACTGGAAGGACCCGACGCCTGATGGTGAACATGCCAGGCAAGTCGAAGACGCCGCAGCGCGTCCAGAACGTCGAGCAGCAGATCCGCGAAGGACTCGCGTCCGTCGCGCAGTCGTTCGCGAAGTCGATCAACGACCTCTACACGCGCATCCTCGCCCAGATCCAGGGGCAGTTCTACGACAAGGCGACTGCGGACGGCCGGTTCGCGGCGAAGGCACACAACCACGCCGCGTCCGACATCACCAGCGGCGGCACCACCGGAGCTGGCTTCACCGTCGGCGGCAACCTCGGCGTGAACGGCGGCGTCTCCGCCACGGGCGGCATCACCGCAACCGGCGGCGGCGTCAGCGCTTCCGGACCGCTCAGCGGATCCTCCGTCTCCGCGTCCGGCGGCGTCAGCGGAACCACCGTCACCGCGACCGGAGCCGTCAGCGGCGGCTCCGTCGCATCCTCGGCTGACCTCCGCGGCGTGAACCTCTACGCCACCGGCGCACCCGGGTACGTCATGTCCGGCACCCGGGTCGCCGGCTGGTGGGAGTCCGCCACCGGCCGCGCCGGCACCGCGTCCTCGTCCCGCCGCTTCAAGCAGGACATCGAGCCCGCGAACATGGACGTCAACGCCATCCTCGCCATCGAGGTCGTCCACTACCACTACATCGCCGAGATCCGGAAGCGCGACGACCCCACCTTCGAGGACTACGTCGGCCCCAGCTACAAGGTCGCCACCGAGGTCGGCGTCATCGCCGAGCAGCTCCACGCCCTCGGCCTCTGGCAGTTCGTCGTCTACCAACGCGAGAACTACACCGAGCCCCGCACCCGGCCCGCCACCCTCACCAAGCCCGTCCTCGACGAGGACGGCAACCCGACCCTCGACGACGCCGGCAACCCCGTCACCGAGCAGTACGAGGGCGAGGAGGAGTACCTCCTCTACCTCGACCGCCTCAAGCTCGACGACGCCGGCAAGCCCATACCCGACGGCGTGCACTACGAGCTGCTCGCGCTCGCCACCATCCCGGTCCTGCAGGACCACGAACGCCGGATCGCGGCGCTCGAGCGCGCCGCCACGACCGCGACCCCCGACACGAACCAGGAGAAGTGATGGCCACCTTCGAGCAGCGTCCTCCGCGCATCGAGGCCGAGTTCTACGACGGCACGAACGCTGCCGACATCGCCGACAAGGTCGGCGGCACCGTCGGCCCCGACGGGAAGCTCTGGGCCGCGATCTACGGGCCCGGCTCGTCCGCGGAGGTCTGGTACCCGTCCTACGTCTGGCAGCTCTACGGCGAAACGCTCGCCCAGGACAAGGACGTCTTCGAGGCCGCCTGGAAGGCCGTCTGACCCCGCACCACCCGCTGAGCCGTCCCGTTCGGGGCGGCTTTCTTCATGAGGAGGCCCGCATGGGCAAGTTCAGCGTCGGGCCGTCGTCGTACGGCGACCTCCGCGGCGTCGAGCAGTTCGTCGCCACCGCCCGCATCGCCCTGCAGGTGCTGTCCGTCATCGCGGACTTCAACGCCTGGCAGAAGGACCGCGGCGCGACCGGGGCACTGTCCGTCAACGAGGGCATGCGTTCCCGCGCCCGGCAGACGTACCTCTGGCTCCACCGAGTCGCGCTGGCGATCGTCGTCGCGCTTCCGTTCACGTCTCGCCACGACGAGGTGCTGCACGGCAACGCGATCGACTTCGGCATCACCATGCCAGACGGCACGAACCGTGCGCTCACCACGACCGAGTTCGCGAAGCTTCACGCCCTCGTCGAGGCCCGCGGCGGCACGTGGACTGGCGTGAACTTCGGCGAGCCCTGGCACCACGAGATGGCGACCCGCGCCGAGCAGCTCGCCCCGTACCCGGACGCCGCCGAGCGCGTCGCAGGCACCGCACCCACCAGCACCACCAACACCCTGATCACGATCGCGGAGACAGAGGACATGATCCGACTGCTGCAGGACCCGACCACGAAGAACTACTACCTCGAGAACATGCTCACCGGCGTCGCCGAGCCCGTCACCGAGAAGGACGACGTCACCGACCTCACCATCGTCCTCAAGGGCAAGGGGCGCATCGCCAAGCGTCGCCTCGACCAGCTCAACGAGCGCTTCTTCCGGAAGGTCGGCCCGTCCGGCCTGTTCAACCTCGGCGTCCGCGCCGGCATCTTCACCGCACCGAAGGAGAACAGCTGATGGCTGACCACGAGCTCACCAAGCCAAAGAAGTTCGACGTGCAGGATATCTGGCACAAGGGCCAGCGCGTCCTCCGCACCGCGTTCACGACCATCCTCACCGCGCTGCCAATCGTCCCGCAGATCGTGCAGATCGTGCAGGGGCAGTGGCCGGCTGCGACCGGCCTGACCGCGGTCGCGGTGCAGGCCGTCGCGATCAACTCCGCGCTGACCGCCATCATCGCGATCCCGCAGGTCAACGCCTGGCTGACCGTCATCGGCCTGGGCTCCGTGCCGCGGAAGGTCGCCAAGGAGACCGCGGCCGCCAAGAAGTCGGAGCTGCAGCCGGCACAGTTCGCCCCGTCGACGACGGACTACCGGACCGAGCAGGGCGACGACACCACCACGGCGCAGTAGGCCGTGCTCTACAACCCGGGGGTGGGCATCGTGCAGTGGATCCTCGCAGCATCGGTGCCCACCGCCGACACCGCGCCGGACGGCGTCTGGAGCTGGCTCAGCGGCACCCTCTCCGTCTCGGACATCATCCAGGGCAGCGGCCTGCTGCTGATCGTCGGGCTCTTCGCCACCCGGCGCATCCTCACAATCGCCGACCACCGATCGCGCGTCGAGGACCTCGAGAAGTTCCACTCGAAGGTGCTCAAGGAGAAGGACGAACGCTACGCCGCGATGACGGAGTCCCGCGACGAGTGGAAGCAGACCGCGGCCGATGAGCGAGAAGCACGCGAGAAGGCCGAGGAGGGCTTCCGCGAGTTCGCCGTCGAGATGGGCGGCCTCACCACACACCTGCTGGGCTCCATCGACGCAGCTGCGGAGAAGCCATGAACGAGCAGACCGCCGGGCGGGAAGAAGCCCGCCGTGCACGAGAGGAAGCACGCTCCGCGTCCAAGCGGATCGACGCCCTCCTCGACATCGTCCGGACAGGACCACTCGCCGCGATCCGAAGCAGCCGCGAGCAGAACCACTACACCGACAAGGTGCGTCGCATCGTACGAGGGGAACACTGATGGACGAGGTCCTCAACACATGGGCCAACGTGCCCGCCTACGCCGCGGCGGCGCTCGCGCTCGTGACGTTCACCGTCTACGGCGTCGGGTCGCCCTGGTATCGGTCGCTGCTCGGGTTATCGTTCTTCCTCAACTTCGGCTCCCTCCCCGCAGTTGTGCTCTTCATCGCCGCCCGGCGACTGATCGCGACGAACGCAACCGGCAGCCCCTCGGCGACGTCGGACGGGCTCGGCTGGCTGGCGCTGCTGCTGTACTCCGTCATCGCGCTCATCCAGGCACTGCAGCTCGTCGTGCTCATCATCGAACGCAGACGCGGCCCCGAGATCACCGTCCGCCTCGGACGCGGCGAGCGCCGCTGAAACGAACGAGGACCCCCACCAGGTGACTGGTGGGGGTCCTTCGTCGTTTCGTCCTAGCCGCGCTTGTGGATTGCGGATGCGATCGCTTCGGCGTCGGCTTCGCGGGAGCGCTGTCGGTCGGAGCGTTCGATGGTGTTGACGCCGTCGACGATCAGGTACCCACAGATGACGACACCGAGCATGCCGATGAACAGTGCGGCCGTGATGCTGGCGGTGCCTCCCCAGATGGCCAGGCCGCCGAATGCGAGGAGCAGGATTACCGCGCCGGCGAGCTGGGCGAACGCGGGCATGCGCCAGCGGGTGGGGGTCATCCAGGTCGTCATGCCGTTGATCGTAGAGCCGACTCAGCGTCGTGACTAGCCCTCATCCGCGGGGCGCGCCGCCGTCTGTCGAACCCACGAGACGAGGGCGGGCGGCTGATGCCGGCGTCTGCTAGTAGTGCAGCTGCCCCGACGCGATCGCCCAGAAGAATCCGACTAGGAGGACCACGGATACTCCTCCGATCCCCGTGACGATCCAGACGTTGGCCGATCGATCCCGCTTCGACACCCTGACCATGGTGGGCAGTCTACGTCGCGGGCGGCGGCACCAACGAAGGCCCCCACCAGGTGACTGGTGGGGGCCTTCGTCGTTGCTATGCCAGGACGAGTTCGCGCTCGACAGACGCCGCCGTCGATCCGATGCGCTCCATCAGGCGTGCGAACAGGTCCGCGACCGTGGACTGGTCGTCCAACCCGACGTCGGACAGGCGGATGGCATGCGTGTCTCGCGGCTTCCCGCGCACGATGCCCGTGTAGCTGATGCTGTCCTCACCGGGGAGCTGCACGGCGATCGTCGCGGGCTGTGAATCGTCCAGCGACGACGTCACGTCCGAGATTCGATCGGTCGGCAGGGCAACCACGATCACTGTGTCGCCGAGGTCGTCTTCTGTGGTGTACGCACGCAGTCCACCGTCCGAGGCGATGTGCTCCATAACGTCGGACGCGATCTCGACCCGCTCGTGCGCGGCGTAGTCGGCCTTCACGCGCACCGCGAAGACGCGATCCTCGACCTCGATCACGTGCTGTTCATACTCGAAGATCGACCCGTGCGGATCCATGCCTGCCGCGACTGCGATGTCGAACAGGTCATCGGACAGTTCCTGCATCGTCGCTGCGCCCGCTACAAGTCCCGGCAGTTGCGGGCTGTTCACGGACCAGCCGAACTGGCCGTATTCCGTCAGAACAGCGTGCACTTCATCGACCTTGGACAAGTGCTCTCGCCTCCTCTTTCTCCAGCAGAACCTGCTTGATCAGTACGTTACGCACCTCGATGTGGGAAAGCTCCCTCTTCGAGTCGTGAAACGCCCAACGCAGACGTGGTCGGCCCTCGCAACTGAGCCACTCGTGGCTGCCTGTGGTTCCGCCGGGTTCAGTTCGATATCCCAGCGCGAACAGCAAGCTCTTCAGCTTGGAGGGCGACATCGACGGAAACTTCCAGCCGTCGCCCACTCGTGACCCCCAGTGCTCCGTCGGTTTCAGGCCGGGAGCAACTGTGACAGACAGTGCGGGCCCGCCATATGGCTCGCTTTGGTGATCATGGCAGGTCGCGAACCCCGAGTCAAAGTCAGTTCGCTTGCAGCGGCATGAAGTCCGGTCACCGACTGATTAACCCTGGTTCGCCCTCACTCTCGCTTGCCGCCAGCCACTGGTCGAGGGTGCGCCGAGTTACGCGGGCATCCTTCGCGACGTAGAACTTCGCGGAGCCGTCCCGCACCGCCTGCACGGCGACGGGGCGGATCTCCTCGGTGACACGCTCGAGCTCGTCGAGCAGCTCGCCTCGCCTGGTGCCGAGCTCGTGCAGGTCAGCCACGGCGGACCTCCTGCCGAACGGACAGCACGGACACGACTGCCCACCCCGCCCACAGGGCAAGCATGATCGGCCAGTACCGTCCGGCCACGACGGACGCGACCGCGATGATGATGCCGACGGCGGCCGCGGTCTGGCCTGCGCGGGTGCGCAGGATCTTCGTGATCATCGGTTCCTCCTGTTCGTGAGGTGGGGTGCGTAGAATCCCGGGAGCGGGTGGCCCGAGGCATTTGCGGTGCTTCGGACCACCCTTTCTCACTTCCGGTGTCGTGCTCGGCGGTTCGGCTTCATCTCTACCAGCCACTTCGTGATTTGGAAGACCAGGCCGAGACCCGCGATCACGACTGCTGCGATTCCAATCGCATCCCCTCCTCCCTGTGTTGTTGTGTTTCAAGTATACACAACAACCGCTAGGGTGCAACAGGCTTGACAGCATCTCGCCACACCCAGGCGCAGTCGGCTGCCTGCCCGAAGCCCCACTCGACCAGCACCGCGCGCTCGGTGTACGCGATCACCCGCGCCTCGACCTCGAGTATCCGATCCGGGTACTGCAGCCACGCGAGCACAGGGTCCGGCGTCGGCAGATCAACCTCGGGGCCGCCGCGCGCGAGCTCTGGGAGTGAGAACGGTGGACCAAGGGACCAGCGGTCGCGTCGCCGGCGCGCCATCAGTCCCGCCGCGGTGCGAGCTTGCGCGTGGTCACCGTGTCGCGGGGGACCCACGCTCGCTGCAGGCGGCCCTGCCACGCGATCTCGACGTACACGGCGACGTCGGAGCGGGCGACGGCGAACGCCTTCACCTCGGGGAGCACTCCGATCGCGTCGAAGCGGAGGTCACGGACGGTCACGGGCTGCGGCGGGTCGACAGGCTCCGGGCTCCCGATGCTGTCGAGCGGCATCGACTCGGCTGCGTAGATCGGGACGTCCTGGTGCTCGGGAGGTGCCCACTTGTGCTCGGCCATGCCGACGATGATGCGCCGCACCGCCGACAAGCGCAGCACTTCACTTCAACGGAGTGAAGCGCTGCGCTTCACCGCGTCTACTGCTCGAGCGAAGGGAGGACGTGCGCCATGGTCTGCTGCATGATCGCGGCGAGCTGCGCGTGCGCCTCCGGGACCAGGTGTCCGTACGTGTCCACCGTCGTCGTGATCTTCTCGTGGCCCAGCTGCGCCTGGACGTAGGGGAGAGGCGTGCCGCGGGCGATCAGCCATGACGCGTGCGTGTGTCGCAGATCGTGCGGTGTCGGGCGCTTGCCCAGCGGCGTCAGCCCGGCGGCCTTGCACCGGGCGGGATCGTTCGCAGCTTCGACAGCCCGGTCCCAGATGCGGTTCTTGAACGGCGCGTACCAGAGCCGGCCGCCGTTCTGCACGCCCTGGAAGAGCAGGCTCGACCCCTCGCCGTCGAGGGGAAGGAACGCGACGATCTCCGCGAACAGTGCGACGGTCCTGCGGCCCTTCTCCGACTTTGGCGGCCCCATGAGGCCGCCCTTCTTCCACGCCTTCGTCACGCGCGCCGTGGGCGGGGCGACGTCGAGGTTGACGTCACGCTTCTCGAGGGCGGTCGCCTCGGACCAGCGAGTGCCGGAGCCGACGAGGAACGCCACGAGGGGCTTGTAGTAGGGCGGGATGAAGTGCAGCAGGACCGCGAACTCGTTCGGCGTCAGGAACACCGCCTCGTGCTTCTGCCCACGCGACAGACGCGCTCCCCGTGCAGGGTTGTCGGGGCGGTACTTTGCCTCGACCGCCGCCGTGAGGATCGCGGACAGCAGCGAGTGGTAGTTCCGGACCGTCTTCGCAGACACGAGGCCGTTGGCCTTCCGCGAGCGCACGGACGGCTGTGCCTCCTGCCAGGAGATCCACCGGCCGATGTCCTGACGCGTGACGGCGTCGACGGGAATGTCGCCGAGGATCGTGTTCAGAGAGCGCTTGGCGATGGCACGGTAGCCCGCTCGAGTGCCGGGCTCGATGCCGGTGAGGATGCCCGAGGCTTCATCGAGGTACCGCTCCGTCCACTCTCGGAACGTGGGGACGCCGGCGGTGCGCTCCTGGCGTGTCTCCCAAACGGCGAGCGCCGCGATCGCCCCGACTCGGTCGATGAGGTCCGAGAACTGCTGTGCGCCCTTTGGGTCGGCGAAGGACTTCGAGCGCATCTGCTTGTCGACGCGGAACTGGACTCGGTACGAGATCGTGTCGTCGGTGCGGCGACGGGCCTGGATGCTCGCCATGGTGATGCCTTTCAGATCAGGCATCCGCGGTGAAACAAGGAAGCGGATGTAGCCCCATATGTAGCCGGAACCTCCGACATGGGCCTACATCCGCTTGCCTATTGGGGTGAATAACGGGTCTCGAACCCGCGACCTCCTAGACCACAACCAGGCGCTCTACCAACTGAGCTATATCCACCATGTGCACACCGGGCGACCGGCGCGACCACTCAATAGTAGTACATGCCGGAGGCGGGTCGGAACACGAGGGGCGAGCCGCGCCTCCTGGACGCGCCGCAGGCGGTGTGTCCTACTGCGCGAGCCGCGGCTCCCACTTGGCGACGACCTCGCTCGCGACGGCCTTGACGTCGTCCGAGGTGGGGCCGGGCTCGGCCACGAAGCCCGCACGGCGGTAGTACTCGAGCTCGCGGATGGACTCGAGGATGTCCGCGAGGGCACGGTGACCACCGTGCTTCTCCGGCGCGTTGAAGTACACGCGCGGGAACCAGCGGCGGCAGAGCTCCTTGATGCTCGACACATCGACGCTGCGGTAGTGCAGGTGTCCGTCGACGCGGGGCATGTACTTCGACAGGAACGACCGGTCGGTGCCGATGGTGTTGCCCGCGAGGGGAGCAGAGCCCTCGGCGGGGACGTGCTCGAGGATGTACTCGAGCACCTGGTACTCGGCGTCCGCGAGGCTCACACCGTTCGGGATCTCCTCGAGCAGCCCCGAGGTGGTGTGCATGTTCGTGACGAACTCGTTCATGTTGTCGAGCGCCGACTGATCGGGCTTGATCACGATGTCGAAGCCGGGGTGCACGGGGACGAGGTCGAAGTCGGTGACGACCACGGCCACCTCGACGAGTTCGTCGACCTCGAGGTCGAGGCCCGTCATCTCGCAGTCGATCCAGACGAGGCGGTCGTTCGCAGTTGCCATGGTGTCGATCCTATTCCGCGGCGGGGCGGGGTCGCTTTCCGCCCGCGCGACCGCGCCCGTTCGTGGTGCGGGCCCAGCGCGGCCCGCGAGTGGGCGGTATGTGCGCGCTGAGGCGCGCGGCTGGGACGTTTTCCGCCCGCTCGTGGCGCGGGGTGCGCGAGCGGGCGGTATGTGCGCGCTGCGGGGTGCGGTCCGGGCGTTCTTCGCCCGCTCGTGGCGCGGGGTGAGCGCGAGTGCCTGGAGGCGCGGCGCCGGTCTCGGGGGTCGACCCGCGCCTCCAGGCGGTCACCCAGGAATCCGCGAGCGGGCGGAATGCGCGGGGTGCGGAGTGCAACCGGGACGGAGAACGCCCGCTCGCGCGGGTGAGCGCGCGAGCGGGCGGAAGGTGCTGGGTGCGGCGGGTGAGCGGGACGTACTTCGCCCGCTCGCGGAGCGCGGAGCGCGGAGCGCGGAGCGCGGCCAGCCGCGCCGCCGGCGCCGCCGGCGCCGCCCGCAGCCGCCGGGGCTACGCCATCTCGCCGGCGGCGATGGCCTCGGCCTCGACGGGCTCGGGCTCGGCGCCGTCGTCGACCCGGCGCAGCACGCGCGTGGTGCACACCACGACGACGAACGCGACGGCGACGGACAGCCCGGCGAACACGTACGCGGCAGACGGGGCGAACTGGTCGGCGAGCAGGGTGGCCACGGGCGGGGCGATCGCACCGCCGATGAAGCGCACCGCGGAGTACGCGCTCGAGGCGACGGAGCGGGGGAGGTCGGTGGCCTCCATGACGCACTCGGTGAGCACGGTGTTGAGGACACCGAGCACGAGGCCGCCGATGATGACGCAGATGATCAGGCCCACCTGCGACTGCACGACCACGGCGGCGGCGAACAGGTCGAGCGCGAGCAGCGGGAGCGCGATCTTCAGCACGGTGGTGCGGCGGAGTCGTGCGGTGAGCATCGGGGCGACCCAGACCGAGGTGATCGCGAGGCCGACGCCCCAGCCGAAGAAGGTGAAGCCGATGCCGAGTGCGCCGAAGCCGAGCGGGAAGGGCGTGTAGGCGAGCAGGACGAAGAAACCGATGTTGTAGAAGAGCGCGGTGACGGCGAGGGCGGCGAGTGCCGGGCGACCGAGCGCACGGAACGGTGCGGAGAGCTTGGTCGGCGAGGGCTTCTCGAGGTTCTTCGTCTTGAGGAGCGTGACGATGGCGATGAACGCGATGGCCATGAGCGTCGTGACGCCGAAGAACGGGCCGCGCCAGCTGACGGAGCCGAGCAGGCCGCCGACGAGCGGGCCGACGGCGATGCCGAGGCCGAGCGCCGCCTCGTACAGGATGATCGCGGACGCGGTGCCACCGGAGGCTGCCCCGACGATCGTCGCGAGTGCGGTGGAGATGAAGAGTGCGTTGCCGAGACCCCAGCCCGCGCGGAAGTCGATGATCGTCCACACGCTGTTCGACGTCGCCGCGAGCACCGAGAACAGCACGATGAGGGCGAGGCCGATGAGCAGGGTGTTCTTCGCGCCGATGCGGCTGGACACCCAGCTGGTGAAGAACATCGCGACACCGGTGACGGCGAGGTAGCTCGTGAAGAGGAGCTCGGTCTGCGCCGCAGTGGCCTTGAGGGACGAGGCGATGGCGGGGAGGATCGGGTCGACGAGGCCGATGCCCATGAAGGCGACGACGCAGGCGAAGGCGATCGCCCAGACCGCTGATGACTGCTTGAGGATGCTGCCGGACTGTGCGGCGGGTGCGTGGGCGTTCACGCGTGGGTCTCCGTTCTGGTGGCGGTGGAGGTTCGGGCGGCGATGACCTCGACGGCGTCGTGCAGGGTGTCCCACTCGTCGTCGGACAGGTCGGCGAAGAGCGGGCCGACCGTCCGGGTGAGGGTGACCCGCCAGGACGTCAGGCGTTCACGGCCGGCGTCGGTGAGCTCGATGAGCTGCCCGCGGGAGTCGTCTGGATCGACGCTGCGGGACACGAGCCCGTCGGCGAGCATGCCCGCGACGAGTCGGGTCATCGTGGGCTGCGCGACGCGGGAGGCGGCAGCGAGCTCGCCGAGGCGGAGCGGCTGGTCGGTCTCGAGGATGCCGAGCGTGCGCCAGACGGCGGAGGACGTGGTGTTCCCCGTCGCCTGCGCTGCGGTGCGGATCAGGCGGTTGACGGAGACGAGGAGCGTCTCGATCGTCTGTTCACGCGGTGATTCCATAGCAAAACTATATAGCGAGGCTATGAATGTGTCAACAGGCGGTGCCTGGTAGAAGGGATGCATGAGCGACATCACCATCCACGAAGGCGACGAGTACACCGCGATCTTCCACGGCGGACCCTTCGACGGCACGACCGACACCCGCACGGCCACGAGCGACGCGCTGGACGACGAGGTCACGGTGTTCGCCGACGTCGAGGGACTCCAGACCGCGTTCACCTACCGAATGACGAAGTCCCGCCAGGTGCTCGACCAGACCTCGGCCGAGTTCGAGTACGTGCCGGGGGAGTCCGACCCGGTGGACGACCTCGCGGACCGCGGGGACCGCAGCGGCGAGTTCGACCGCGAGTAAGCAACCGCGCCGCGCCGCGCCAGGCCGCGCCGCGCCGCGCCGGGAGTAGATCCGGCCGCGCCCGCGTTGCAGGACCACATGCAGCTCGATCTCTGGACGTCCTCGTTCTGCGCCCCGTGCGCTGCCGCCCGCCGGGTGTCGGCCGAGGCGTCCGAGCTCGTCCCCGGGCTGCACGTGACCGAGCGCGACGTCGCGAACCACCCCGACCAGGCGGAGGACCTCGGCATCCGGTCGACCCCCACGATCATCGTGCGGCGGGACGACGGTGCCGAGGTCTTCCGGTCACCCGGCGTCCCGACCCGGGACCAGCTGCTCCTCGCGATCGCCAAGGCGGTCTGACGGGCCACCACCGGACGCAGCCCCTCCGGACGCAGCCCCTCCGGACGCGGCCCCTCCGGACGCGGCCCTGCCCGACCCGGACCCACTGACACGCTGACTCGTCGGCGCGAGCAACACCGGCACCTCCGCCGGTCGCACCACCCGTCGCACCCGCCGGACGACCCGCTTCAGCGCCCGCACCGGCGCCCCGATCACCAGCGCGACGGCACCGAGGACACTCCGGTCGTCCGGCCCGAGGGCGTTCTTCCGCTCCCAGGCCCGACGGAGCACGCCACCGCGACTCCGGCGTGCCGCTGGTCGGTCGCGCAGGACCCCGGCATCGCGGGACTCCATGAGCCGTTCGGTCCGGTCGGCCCAGTCGTTCTCCGAATACGGGTGGAAGTGGTTGTCGTGCATCCACTCCTCCCGGACCGTCCCGAACCGGCCGTCCACCAGGTCGACGGCGTCGCCCTCGAGCCCGCTGCCCACGAACACCTCGTTGATGAGGTGCCGCCCGATGCCGAAATCGGTCAGGGTGAGCGCGGGGATGCCCCGGGCCGCCGCTTCGAGCACGGCCGTCGAACTGATCGTGACGAGGGCGACCGCGCGGTCGAGATGCGCGGACATCGGCCCGCTCTCGACCACGAGGTTCGCCGGCGCGTCCGTCGGCACGAGGTCCGGGTACGGGTCCTGTTCGCGGTGCGTCTGGTGCTCTCCGGCGGCAGCACGGACCTTGATCACCACGCGCCACTCCGGGTGCCGACGGGCGGTCTCGGCGAGCCACCCGACGACGCGCTCCCGCTCGGCACGTTCCGCGGGGACGCTCGGCTGTGCGGCGAAGACGACGGAGTCGCGGACGATCGCAGCGCCGTCGCGGCTCGCAGCGGCTCCGGACGGCCGCGCGAACGGCAGGGTCGCGAGCGCGAAGTGCGGCTCGACGCCGCCCTCGGTCGCGAGCTCCTCGTAGGCGCGGACCTCGCGGTGGCTGTGCAGCACGAACAGGTCGGCGCGCGCCCGGAAGAACACGCCCTTCCACTTCGCCGGGTAGGAGATCCCGGGCAGCCCCGTCACGAGGACGGGCCGCCGTGGCACACGACGGTGGACCTCCTCGATGACGAGCTCCGCCACCGGTCCGATCAGGGACACCAGCACGGCGTCCGGCGGGTCCTGCCGGAGCCGCTCGACGATGGCGTCGACCTCGAGCGCCTCCGGCGGCGCCGCGGCCAGGTGCGCCAGCCGGTCGTCGAGCCCCCGGAACGACGACCGCAGCTGCGCGCGGCTCGCGGATCGCGGCGTCGCCACCGTGAGCAGTTCGAGGTCCCAGTGCGCGGGTGCCGTGGCGAGCAGGTGGGCGCCCCACTTCGCGAACGAGTCGGTGTCGACCAGACCGACCACGCGTCGGACGCGTGGCAGGGCGTCGGACGGGAGGCGCGCCTCCCGTCCTTCACTCGGCTCGCCCCCGTCGCCGGTCGCGTCCAGGTCGCCGCCCGTCACGCCCCGACGCGGCGCAGCTTCGCGAGCGGTGCCCGCTCGCCGGGCATGACCCGCTTCACGCCGTCGCCGAGCGCGGTCTCGATGATCCGGACGTCGCGCGCGAGCGTCTGCAGCCCGTGCGGTTCGAGCGACGCAGCGTGGTCGGAGCCCCACATCGTGCGGTCGAGCGTGATGTGACGCTCGACGGCCGTCGCGCCGAGCGCCACGGCGGCGATGGAGATCTGCAGCCCGGGCTCGTGGCCGGAGTACCCGACCGGGACGCCCGCGTAGCGGTTCGCGAGGGTGTCGATCATCCGCAGGTTCGCCTCCTCGGCGGGGAGCGGGTACGTCGACGTGGCGTGCATGAGCACGAGTCGCTCGGTGCCGAGGGCCTCCACGGCACGGTCGATCTGCTCGAGCGTCGACATCCCCGTCGAGAGGATCACGGGCTTGCCGGTCGCGGCGACCTCGGCCAGGAGCCCGAGGTCCGTCACCGACGCCGAGGCGATCTTGTACGCCACCACGTTGAGGTCCTCGAGGAAGGCGACCGACGGCTCGTCCCACGGCGAGGCGAACCAGTCGAGCCCGAGGAGCGTCGCGTGGTCGCCGATCTCGATGTACTGGTCGCGGTCGAACTCGACGCGGTACCGGTACTCGAGGTAGGTCATCTCGCCCCACGGCGTGCTGCGCGGCGTCTGCTTCATGTGCTCCGGCGTGGAGATCTCCGGCGTCCGCTTCTGGAACTTCACGGCCTGCAGCCCGGCGTCGGCCGCGACGTCGATGAGTCGCTTGGCGATGTCGACGTCGCCGTTGTGGTTCAGGCCGATCTCGCCGATGAGGTACGCGGGGTGGCCCGCGCCGATCGTGGACGTGCCGATGGTGACGGTCATGGTGCTCCGTTCGGTGCGGGGACGTGCGGCTCGGTGGCCGGGCGGTGGTCTGGTGCGTGCTCGTCGGACCGGTGTGCGGGAGGGTCGAGCCGTGGTGCGAGGGCGGACGCGAGCGCGAGGTCGGCCGGGTCGTCGACGTCGATCGCTCCGGCACCGTCGACGACGACGAGTTCGACGCGGCCGTGGAACCGGTGGCGGTGCTCGCGGAAGGCGGCGGCCCGGAAGGCGTAGAACGCGCCCGTCTCGCGGAACTCCGGCTCGCGGTCCTGCCGCCGGGGGCGGACGGCCTGGTCGTGGTTCACGGCGCTGGCGGAGCCGTCGTCGCCGATCCGCCAGAGGAACGCGTGCGAGGGCGCCGCGGCGAACACCGAGTCGGCGTGGCCGTCGCGGACCCGGGTGACGGCGGCGTCGAGGTCGGCCGGGTCGATGAACGGCGAGGTCGCCTGCAGGAACACGACGACGTCGGGCTCCTCGCCGGCGGCCGCGAGCGTGTCGAGGACGTGCAGCAGCGCGGACTCCGACGAGGCCTCGTCCCCGGCGAGCGCTGCCGGACGCCGGACGACCCGGGCGCCGGCGGACACGGCCTCGGTCGCGATGGCGTCGCCGTCCGTCGAGACCACGACGGTGTCGATCGTCGTCGCTGCTCGGGCGGACTCGACCGCGCGACGGACCAGGGAGCGCCCGGCGACGGGGCGGAGGTTCTTGCCCGGGATGCCCTTCGACCCCGCACGGGCCGGGACGACCGCGACGACGGAACCGGTGAGGCGCATGCTCGGGACGCTACGAAGCCGCGGTGTCGCGGAGGCGAACTCCAGGCAGACGCGTGCCGAACCGTTCCGGAACCCGACCCGGCGGACGCACGCCGCGCCTCCCGGCGCTTCCACAGCGCTGCCAACGGATGCCGAAAGCCGACCCGGTGACGCTGGGACCATGCGCACCAGCTCCCGCACACCCGCCGTCCAGCGAACACGGTGGGAACGTCCTGCCTTCTTCGGCCTGCTGGTCGCGACGGCCGTCCTGTACCTGGTGAACCTCGGGGTGAACGGGTACGCGAACGCGTTCTACTCGGCAGCGGTGCAGGCGGGGAGCCAGAGCTGGGAGGCGTTCTTCTACGGCTCCTCGGACGCGGGCAACTCGATCACGGTCGACAAGCCGCCGGCGTTCCTCTGGGTGATGGAGCTGTCCGTACGCCTGTTCGGCCTCGACTCGTGGGCGATCCTCGTGCCGGAGGCCCTCATGGGCGTCGGGACCGTGGCACTGCTGTACGTCATCGTCCGGCGGCGGTTCTCCGCCGGGGCCGCGCTCGTCGCGGGCGCCGCACTCGCGACGACCCCGGTCGCGACCCTCATGTTCCGCTTCAACAACCCGGACGCACTGCTCACGCTGCTCATGGTGCTGTCGCTCTGGCTCGTCCTGCGCGGTGTCGAGAGCGGACGTGTGCGATGGGTCGTCCTGGCCGGCGTGGCCGTCGGGATCGCGTTCCTGACGAAGCAGCTGCAGGGGTTCCTCATCCTGCCCGTGCTCGTCGGCGTGTACCTGTCCTGCTCGTCGCTGCCGTTCGTGAAGCGCGTCGTGCACCTGCTGTGGGCGGCCCTCGCCGTGGTCGTCGCCGGCGGGTGGTGGGTCGCCGTGGTGGAACTCGTGCCGTCGTCGTCCCGCCCGTACGTCGGGGGGTCGCAGACGAACTCGTTCCTCGAGCTCACCTTCGGGTACAACGGCCTCGGACGGGTCACCGGCGACGAGACCGGCAGCGTGACCGGGGGCGGCGGAACTGCCGGAGCCGGCTCCTGGGGCGCCACCGGGCTGCTGCGGCTGTTCGGGTCGGAGTTCGCCGGGCAGATCACCTGGCTGCTGCCCACCGCACTGGTCCTCCTCGTGGCGGCGCTCGTCGCGATCGGGTTCCGGCAGCGGACGTCGCTTGCTCGCTCCCGCCTCGCCACGGTCATCGCGCTGGGTGGGTCGCTGCTCGTGACCGGGCTGGTGTTCAGCTTCATGGGCGGGATCTTCCACCCCTACTACACGGTCGCGCTCGCGCCGTACATCGCCGGGCTCGTGGGCATCGGCGCCGGGGTGCTGTGGGAGCGGCGCGCGTCGTGGTGGTGGCGTGGGACGGCGGCGTTCGCGGTGGTCGTCACGGTGGTGTGGCAGTGGCACCTGCTCACGGCGGCGTCGGGGTGGCAGCCGTGGATCCGGTGGGTGGTGCTCGTGGTCGGGGTGGTGACGGCGGCGGCGGTGCTGGTGCCGGTGCACGGCGGCCGGCTCGCGAGGTGGTCCCGTCCGGTCGGCAGCGTCGCGGTCGTCGGCGCGGTCGTCACCGGCTTGCTCGGACCGACGGCGTACTCGATCGACACGGTGACGACCGCCCACACCGGGGCGCTGCCCTCGGCTGGACCGACCGTCGCGGGCGGCGGGTTCGGTGGCGGCGGGTTTGGTGGCGGGGCCCGCGGTGGCGGCGGGTTCGGTGGTGCTGGCGGCGGCCCTGGAGGCGCGGGTGGCGTCGGCGGGACCGGCGGACCGGGTGGGACGGGCGCGGCCGGCGGGACCGGTGGACCGGGTGGGGCGGGCACTGCCGGCGGGACCGGCGGCGGGACCGGGACCGGTGGCGGGACCGGGACGGGGCGTGCTGGTGGCGGCGGGTTCGTCGGGGCCGGTGGGCTGCTCGGCGGGTCCACCGAGGTCTCCTCGACGCTGCGGAAGGCGCTCCTGGAGGACGCCGACGACTACACCTGGGTCGCCGCCACCATCGGTTCGAACAGTGCCGCGACCTACCAGCTCGCCACGGGCGCCTCGGTCATGCCCATCGGCGGCTTCAACGGCTCGGACCCGTCACCCACCCTCGGGGAATTCCAGGCAGACGTCGCTGCCGGGAAGATCCACTACTTCATCGCCGGCAGCGTCGGACGGTCGAACGGCGGCAGCGACGCGGCGTCGGAGATCTCGGCGTGGGTGGAGTCGACCTTCACCGCGTCGACCATCGGCGGGGTCACGGTCTACGACCTCACCGCGGGCTAGGGTCGACGCGTGCTCGGAGCCGACGACCCCCTGGACCCGGTGCCCCGTCGCGTCCTCGTCGCCGGCACCACGGGTGTCGGGAAGACCACCACGGCAGGGCGGATCGGCCGGGTCCTCGGGATCCCGCACACCGAGATCGACTCGCTGTACCACGGGCCCGGCTGGGTCCCGCGGGACACCTTCGTCACCGACGTCGAGCGGTACACGAGCGAACCCGCGTGGGTGACGGAGTGGCAGTACACCTCCGTCAGGGCGATGCTCGCGGAGCGGGCGGACACCCTCGTGTGGATCGACCTGCCGACGGCCCAGGCGCTCTGGCGACTGCTGCGTCGGACGCTCCACCGTCGGCTCGGGCGCATCGAGATGTGGAACGGCAACGTCGAACCGCCGTTGTGGACGTTCTTCACCGATCGCGGCCACATCCTCCGTTGGGGCATCAGTACCCGCAACGTGACGCGTCGACGGGTGCCCGAGCTCGTCGAGACCGCGCCGCACCTGCGCATCGTCCACCTCCGGTCGCAGCGGGAGGTCGACCGGTTCGTGCAGCACCTCGGCGAGGGTCGCGGATAGAATCGGGGCCGTCCGCCTCCGTAGCTCAGTGGATAGAGCAGGTGGTTTCTACCCACCGTGCCGCGGGTTCGATTCCTGCCGGGGGCACACACGACGAAGGCCGCCGTCCATCGGGACGGCGGCCTTCGTGTCGTTCGGCGACTGCCTACTCGTCGTCGTCGGCAGCGCGGCGACGGAGTTCGCTCGCGCTGATCGGCTGCGTGTAGGGCGCTTCCGAGGTCTCGTTCGCATCGGCCGGCTCGGCGGGGCCGTCCGCGATGCGGGTCGGGATCGACCGGGTGTGTGCGGTCGTCGAGGCGTCGACACCGCGGGCGTCGGACTCCGCGGAGCGGTTGACGTGCGCGTCCGCCGAGGTCGGCTTGGCGACCGGCGGTGCTGCGCTCGCGTCGGGACCGGTCGTGTCCGCCCCACGGGGCCCACTGCTCCGGGGGTCCGTGGTGGGACGGTCGGTGCCGCGAGGGCTGCTCGGCCGGACGTCGTCGACGGCGTCGGCGTTGTCGGTGTCCGTGCCGGACGTGGTCGACTCGGTCGCCGAGCCGCGGGTGCTGGCGGGCGGTGCCGGTGAGCCCAGGGGCGCCCGGGTCGGGGTGGCGGCGCCGTCGCCGTACGCGCGCGTGGCGTTCGTGTCGGAGATCGCGGTCGTCCGGTTCGTGCTGGAGGTGTCCGAGATCGGCGTCGTCGCGTTCGGGTCGACCGGTGCGGAGCCGCCGCGGGTGACCGAGAAGCCTGCGCCCGCGGACGGGGCAGCACTGGTGCTTGCCGCGGCGGTGCCGGTGCCGGGGGCTGCGGCGGGCGCGTTCGCCGGGGCGGGCCGGAGGGAGGTCGTCGTCGGCGTCGGGCGCTCGGCAGGGACGGCGGTGGTCGTACCGGCGTCCGTCGGTCGCGCGGCGGCGGCCTGGTCGGCGTTCCAGTCCTGCTGCCGCGTGATGAGCTCGGCGTCGGGGTCGGGCGAATCGAACTTCCAGCG
This sequence comes from Curtobacterium sp. 320, assembly GCF_031455235.1. Classification (NCBI taxonomy): domain Bacteria; kingdom Bacillati; phylum Actinomycetota; class Actinomycetes; order Micrococcales; family Microbacteriaceae; genus Curtobacterium; species Curtobacterium sp. 320. The sequence goes on from NZ_JAVDSI010000012.1 coordinate 67,752, forward strand.
CTCGAGGTCGCTCTTGAAGAGCTTGCGCGCCCGGTTCGGTCGTGCCTGCCACTCGAGGATGCGGTCACGGAACTCGGCGAGCGACTGCTCCGCCTGGAAGCTGAAGGTCGAGGAGTTCTTCTTGATGTCCGCGATCTCGTGCTGCGTCCAGTTCGCCGCGAGGGGCGCACCGGCAACGGGGAGCAGACGGAGTCGGATGTCGGCGTCCTCGGCGAGGTGGTCGGCGTACGCGCGCTCGTCGTGCCCGAGGGAACCCCAGGTCGCGGCCTTGCGTGCAGCCGAGACGATGCCCGCGACGGCGGCGTTCCGCGCTTCGCGTTCCTGCATCGCCACGACCCGCTTCGTCGCCCCGCGGCCGATGAGCGCCGCGATGATGCCCGCCACGACGATCGCGACGAACGGGATGAGCGCGCCGGAGATCACGCGCCAGCCGTTGTCGGACGAGATCCAGTCGGTCAGGTCGTTCCACCAGTCCATGCGCGCACCCTACTCACGAAACGGTCAGGCATCGGGGAGGTCGGGCGGCGTTCCGCGCATCCGACCAGACATGATTCCAATGTGGAACATCATGTCGTCCGGTGAGGCCGGGTCAGCCCCAGCGCAGGCAGTCCACGGCGTCGTCGGCCGACCAGACGTTCGGGAGCTCGACGAAGCGTCGCTCGGTCGACACGTACCGACGGGCGCGGTAGGCGGTGCCCCCGGCTACGTCGACGCGGTCCACGTACCCGACGATCTCGCCGTTCGCCCGGGTCACGCGGCTGAGGTCGTCGCGGACGTCGAGGATTCGGAGGTCGCCGCGCGAGCGGGCCACGGGCGCGGTACGGATCCGGAAGACCGGTTCGTTCGTCGTCTGCATCGTGGTGCCTCCTGCTCGTCGGTGTGTCTCCGACGGTACGGCCGACCACCGACACGCCGAGTGCGCTCGGACGATCCGGGGAGCGCTGCCGGGGGAGTGCGCGTTGTGGAGGAGGCGTGCCCCGGTCGCGGCTCGTTCCGAGCGGGGAACGGTAGGTTGCGGCCATGACGACGTTCGTGCTCGCAGGTGGATGTTTCTGGTGTCTCGACGCCGTGTACCGCACGCTCCAGGGCGTGCAGGACGTGGTGTCCGGCTACGTCGGCGGCGAGGTCGAGAACCCCTCGTACGAGTCGGTGTGCACGGGGACGACCGGTCACGCCGAGGCGGTGGCGGTCACCTTCGACGAGACGGTCATCCCGGCCGACGTCATCCTCGACGTGTTCTTCACGCTGCACGACCCGCGGCAGCTGAACCGGCAGGGCGCCGACGTCGGCACGCAGTACCGCTCGGCGATGTTCCCGGCCGACGACGACCAGAAGGCCCTGTTCGAGCGGGCGATCGCGCGCGCCTCGGACATCTGGGACGGCGGCATCGTGACGACGATCGAACCGCTCGGTACCTTCTACCGTGCAGAGGAGTACCACCAGGACTTCTTCGCGAAGAACCCCGGTCAGGGCTACTGCCTCGCGGTGGCGCTGCCCAAGGTGAACAAGGTCCGCAAGGCCTACAGTCAGTACATCCTGGCGTCCTGAGACTCCGGACGTCGGGGCCACGAGGAGGTGGTCGAACGATGACGAACAACACCGGGACCTGGGTCGCGGTCGGACCAGCGGGAGCGGTCGGCAGCATCCACCGAGCAGACGGCGGGTTCCGCGTCGAGCTCTACGGTCGGAGCGCGGGCGGCGGGACGTACCCGTCGCTCGAGTCGGCGAAGGGCGCCGTGCACGCAGCGCTCGGCCCGTTGGCGGACCGACCCGAGTTCCGCGCGCACTGAACGCGCGGTGCCCACGTCTCGACCAGGAGGCGCGGGGGACTCGTCCTCCACAACGTACCTGATCGGGTCATCCAGTCACAGATCGAGCCCCGGGCCGCTTCCGCGACCCGGGGCTCGATGACGATCGACGCATGAACGACACCATCACCGTCTGCGGGATCATCGCCACCGAGCCACGTCACCTCGTGACCGACACCGGCATCGCCATCACGAGCATGCGCCTCGCCTCACCGTCCCGACGCTGGGACCGGGCGACCTCGACCTGGACCAACGGCGCCACGAACTGGTACACCGTCACGGCCTTCCGATCGCTCGCGGCCAACGTGCACCGTTCCCTGAAGAAGGGCGACCGCATCGTCGTCACCGGGCGCATCCGCATCCGGACGTGGGAGAGGGACGGTCGCGGCGGCACCTCCGTCGAGATCGACGCGGAGGCACTCGGGCACGACCTCGCCTGGGGGATCAGCAACTGGGTGCGCGTCCCGCGGCACACGGGTGAGGCGACCGCGCCTCCGGGGAGCACGCCGGGCGTCCTGCCGCACGTCGACCCGGTCACCGGCGAGGTCGGCGCGGCGGGCACGGACCGCACCCCCGTGCCGGGTGTCGACCCCGACCCGACGGAGCCGGACGTCCGCGAGGAACTGCCCGACGGTGCCGAGGCCGCTCGCCACGCCGCGGCGGCGATCGGTCACGAGTTCGACGTCGTCGTGGGCGTCGACCCGGTGGTGGACGGGGACGAGCGTGCCGCGGCCTGAGCCGGTCCCCGTCCCCGCTCCCGGGCGCCTACCGCCAGTTCTGGGCGATCATCGCGATGCCCGCGACCTCGGTGGTGTCCCAGTTGCCGCCCCGGGGGAGCCCCGAGACCCGTCCGTCGATCGAGAAGCTCGCACCCTGGACCTTCGGGCTGTTCGTCTGCTTCGCCTTGAGCCCGTGGAACGAGAAGCTCGTGTTCCACGTGCCGGCGAGCCCGGTCCGACCGGACGAGTCGCCGACCTTGATCGAGATGTCGTTCACCTGCGAGTGCACGACGTCACCGTTGAGTCGGGCGTTCGCCTCGGCGTTGAAGAAGAGCCGCCCGTCGAGGTTCAGGGCGATCGTGCCGACCGTGCGGTTGTTGAGGATGACCGACGCGACGTCGTTCTTGTACCAGCGCAGCCCGACCGACGTCTTGCTGTGCGAGGCGCCGCCCATGTAGCCGTACGTGAACTTGCCGTTCTGCACCCGCTCCCAGATGAACCGGGGCTGCCCCTTGCTCACGGACGAGGCGGTGTCGGACTGGATCCCCACGGCGAACGCGTTGTTGTGGGCGTCGTGGACGTTGATGTACGACGAGTACCCGGTGCCCGAGCCGCTCTCGATGAGGTGCGCGGTGTACTGGACGTAGGGGTTGCCGCGCGGGACGGGCGACGCTGCCGAGGCAGCCGTCGCCGGGGCGAGCAGCGCGACGGTGAGCGCGGTGGCTCCCGCGAGGGGGAGCGCGAGACGGCGCAGACGCTTGGTGAACATGTCCTGATCCTCTCCGGTGGTCGATCGACCGTGCTCCCGGTGCGGAGCGGGGAAACGGTACGTCGAAGTCGGCGAGCGCAACAGCCCCCGTGCGTGATCCGGCGAACCGGCGACCGGGCAGACGGACGCCCCGCACTGTCAGTACACTTGGCGCGATATGGCTGAGTACATCTACCAGATGGTTCGCGCCCGCAAGGCGGTCGGCGACAAGCTGATCCTCGACGACGTCACGATGTCGTTCCTCCCCGGCGCCAAGATCGGCGTCGTCGGGCCGAACGGTGCGGGCAAGTCGACGATCCTGAAGATCATGGCGGGTCTCGACCAGCCGTCCAATGGCGAGGCGAAGCTCACCCCGGGCTTCACCGTCGGCATCCTCATGCAGGAGCCCGAGCTCGACGAGTCGAAGACGGTGCTCGAGAACGTGCAGGAAGGCGTCGGCGAGATCCACGCGAAGATCACGCGCTTCAACGAGATCTCCGCGCAGATGGCCGAGCCGGACGCTGACTTCGACGCGCTCCTCGCCGAGATGGGCACCCTGCAGGAGGACATCGACGCGGCGGACGCGTGGGACCTCGACTCGCAGCTCGAGCAGGCCATGGCCGCGCTCCAGTGCCCCCCGGGGGACGAGCTCGTCACGCACCTTTCGGGTGGTGAGAAGCGTCGTGTGGCGCTCTGCAAGCTGCTGCTCCAGAAGCCGGACCTGCTCCTCCTCGACGAGCCCACCAACCACCTCGACGCCGAGTCCGTCCTCTGGCTCGAGCAGCACCTGCAGCAGTACCACGGTGCCGTCCTGGCCGTGACCCACGACCGGTACTTCCTCGACCACGTCGCGCAGTGGATCGCCGAGGTCGACCGCGGTCGTCTCTACCCGTACGAGGGCAACTACTCGACCTACCTCGAGAAGAAGCGCGCCCGGCTCGAGGTCCAGGGCAAGAAGGACGCCAAGCTCGCGAAGCGCCTCTCCTCGGAGCTCGACTGGGTCCGCAGCAACACGAAGGGCCGCCAGGCAAAGTCCAAGGCCCGTCTCGCCCGCTACGAGGAGATGGTCACCGAGGCCGAGCGCACGCGCAAGCTCGACTTCGAGGAGATCGTCATCCCCGTCGGCCCGCGCCTGGGCTCGCAGGTCATCGACGCCGAGAAGCTGCACAAGCAGTTCGGCGAGCGCATCATCATCGACGACCTGTCCTTCACGCTGCCCCGCAACGGCATCGTCGGCGTGATCGGCCCGAACGGCGTCGGCAAGACCACGCTGTTCAAGACGATCGTCGGCCTCGAACCGCTCGACGGCGGCACACTGAAGATCGGCGAGACGGTCGACATCTCGTACGTCGACCAGAGCCGCGGAGGCATCGACCCGAACAAGAACCTGTGGGAGGTCGTGTCCGACGGACTTGACTACATCCAGGTCGGCAAGACCGAGATCCCGTCGCGTGCGTACGTGTCGCAGTTCGGGTTCAAGGGTCCGGACCAGCAGAAGAAGGCCGGGGTGCTCTCCGGTGGTGAGCGCAACCGTCTGAACCTGGCGCTGACGCTCAAGCAGGGCGGCAACCTGCTGCTCCTCGACGAGCCGACGAACGACCTCGACGTCGAGACCCTCGGCAGCCTCGAGAACGCGCTGCTCGAGTACCCGGGTTGTGCCGTGGTCATCACGCACGACCGGTGGTTCCTCGACCGCATCGCGACGCACATCCTCGCGTGGGAAGGCCTGAACGAGGACGGCACGCCGAACTGGTACTGGTTCGAGGGCAACTTCGAGGCGTACGAGGAGAACAAGATCGAGCGGCTCGGCGCCGACGCGGCCAAGCCGGGTCGGGCGACCTACCGCAAGCTCACCCGCGACTGACCGTGGCGCGGTTGCACGCTCCGGTCCGCATGCGGTGGAGCGACATCGACGCCTACGGTCACGTCAACAACTCCGCGATGCTGCGCCTCCTGGAAGAGGCGCGCATCGTGGGGTTCTGGGGACCCGACCCCGAGGAGCGCGCTCCGGACGGGTCGGTCCCGGAGCCGATCATCGACGGGCGGCCGGGTTCCGGCACCATGACCGTGATCGCGGCGCAGCGCCTCGAGTACCTCGCGTCGATCCCGTACCTGCGGCAGCCGCTCGACATCCAGATGTGGATCGGTCGGCTCGGCGGCGCGAGCATCGACGTCTCGTACGAGGTCTGGTCGCCGGTCGGGCACGAGCCCGCGGTGCTGTACACCAGGGCGACGACCGCGCTCGTGATGGTCGACGCCGTCAGCAACCGTCCGCGTCGGCTGACCGAGGCCGAGCGGGACGCGTGCGCCGCCTACGTCGAAGCCCCGGTGGAGTTCTCCCGCCCGTAGGACGGACCGCAGCACAGTCGGCCGGGTCAGCGCGGGACGCGCATCATCCCCTCCTGCGCGACCGATGCCAGCAGCCGGCCGTCCGGCGAGAACATCCGCCCGAACGCGAGTCCTCGACCGCCCTGCGCGCTCGGGGACTCCTGCGTGTAGAGCACCCACTCGTCGGCCCGGCCGTCACGGTGCCACCACATCGCGTGGTCGAGGCTGGCGCTCTTCACACCGGGGGTGCCCCAGGCCACCCCGTGACGCCGCATGATCGGCTCGAGGATGGACAGGTCGCTCGCGTACGCGAGGACGGCGCGGTGCAGCGCCGGGTCGGCGGGGAGCTCGCCGTCGACCCGGAACCACACCGCCTGGTGGGCGATGTGCTCGCCCTGCACGTCGACGAACACCGGGCCCTCGACGTGCCGCAGGTCGATGGAGCGTTCGGCCCACGCCCGAGCGACGGGGTGGTCGATGGCCGACAGGATCGACGCGGCCGACGGTAGGGACTCCGGTTCGGGCACGTCGACGGGGAACGGGTCCTGGTGCTCGACGCCGACGTCCGGGCGCTGGAACGAGGCGATCATCGAGAAGATCGGCACACCGCGCTGGTAGGCCTGCACCCGCCGCGCGGCGAACGACCGCCCGTCGTGGATGCGTTCGACACCGAAGGTGATCGGGACGTCGATGTCGCCGGGGCGGAGGAAGTAGCCGTGCATCGAGTGGATGTCGCGGTCCTCGATGGTGGCCTGCGCGGCGACGATGCACTGCGCGAGCACCTGCCCGCCGAACACCCGGCCGCCGGGGGACCAGTGGCTCGCGCCGGTGAGGATGGTCTCGCCGGTGCTCGCGCCGGTGTCCTCGAGTCTGAGGGTCCGCAGGAAGTCCGGTTCGCCGTTCACACCGAGCAGTCTACGAACGCCCCGGCGCCGAGCCGTGCCCGGTAGGCTGCTGGGTGACATGGGCACCTCGTTCACGCTTCCCGACGCAGCCTCCCTCGGTGACCTGCGCACCTACCTCGGACGGGCCGCCCGCATCGAGGACGGCTCCGTCCGACTCATCGCGGACTCCGGCGTCCTCGCGGTCTACACCGCGATCCTCTACCCGCTCGGGCTGCTCGACGAACTGCCGACGGTCCTCGGGCTGCGGACGTTCTCGCTCGCGCAGCCGGCGACCGTCGACGCGGTCGTCCCGCTGGCCTCGCTGCAGGAACGTCTGCGGCTGCTCGCCGACGCGCACGACGCCGAGCACGCCGACGGCGCCGACCCCACCCGGGCGACCCCGATCGAGGTGGAGCTCCCGCTCGAGGTCCACACCGTCACCTGGGCAGCGATCTCCCCGCCCCGCGGTGGCTGGGTCCCGCTGCCCGACGTCTCGCCGGAGCTCCTCCGCCGTGCCGCACGCGACGGCATCGCCGAGGTCGCCGACGCCGTCCCGACGAACGCCGGCGAGGCCATCGTCCGCAAGGTCCGGTCAGAGGTCTGGGGCCGTCCGGTCGCGGGCATCGAGCACGTCCCCGCCGGCGCGGGCTTCGCCGGGGAGAGCCTCGGCTTCCTCGGCCACGACCCGGTGCGACTCTTCGAGACCGGCCCGTGGAGCCGCCTGACCACCTCGCGCGGGCACGTGCTCGTCAAGCGTCGCGCCTGGACCCTCAACTCGTAGGCAGCCGGTTCCCCGACCGGTCGTGGTTGGCTGGCTCCATGCACGTCTTCCTCACCGGCGCGTCCGGGTACATCGGTTCCTCGGTCCTCCGCGCACTCGTCGCCCACGAGCACGAGGTCACCGCCCTCGTCCGCACGGACGAGAAGGCACAGGCGGTCCGCGACGCGGGTGGCCGCGCCCTCGTCGGTGACGTCACCGACACCGACGTCGTCCGCCGGCTCGCACACGAGGCGGACGCCGTCGTGCACACGGCCTCGGCCCAGGGCATCGACGCGGACTTCATCGCGACCGTGCTCACGGCGCTCGAGGGCACCCCGAAGCCGTTCGTGCACACCGGCGGGATCTTCACCTTCGGCGACTCGACCGACATCTCCGAGCAGTCGCCGCTGTCGCCGCCGGCACTGACCGCCTGGCGCGTGCCGAACGAGGCGACGGTGCGGGCGAGCAGCGTCCGGACGACGATCATCGCGCCCGGCATCGTCTACGGCCGCGGCGCCGGCATCCCCGCGATGTTCGTCGGTGACGGCGAGCACGAGGTCCGACTCGTCGGTGACGGTTCTCAGCGCTGGACGACGGTGCACACCGACGACCTCGGCGAGCTCTACGTCCTCGCCCTGCACCGCGGTGAGCAGGACGGCTACGTCGTCGCGGCCACCGGGGACAACCCGACGGTCCGCGAGATCGCGGAGGCGGGAGCGCACGGCTCGCCGATCGTGGCCGAGAGCGTCGACGCCAGCCGCGAGCGCCTCGGCACCGAGTACGCCGACGCGCTGCTGCTCCACCAGGAGGCCTCTGGTGCCCACGCGCGCAGCGCGTTCGGGTGGAACCCGACCCGGCCCCCGCTCGTCGAGGACCTCGCCGACGGCTCCTACGTCCGCTGACGCGACCGGGTGACGGACTGGAGGTGGGCCCCGCCGGCCGGTACCGGCGCACCGCGCCAGCGGGGTGACGGCCGTGCCAGGAGGGACGGTGCCAGCAGGCACCGCGCCTCCAGTCCGTCAGCCGCGCACGTCCGTCAGTCGAACGTGTTCGTCATGGCGTGCGCCGCCCGGTCGAGGTAGGCCCAGAGCTCTGCCTCGTCGAGGGGCGCGAGCTGGAGGGACTCGACCGCGTCGCGCATGTGGTGGAGCCAGCGTTCGCGGGCCTCGGACGTGATCCGGAACGGCATGTGCCGCATCCGCAGGCGGGGGTGTCCGCGTTCCTCGCTGTAGGTCCCCGGGCCGCCCCAGTACTGCTGCAGGAAGGCCGAGAGACGCCAGATCGCTCCCTCGAGGTCGTCCGCCGGGTACATCGGCCAGATGACGTCGTCCTGCTGCACGCCCTCGTAGAAGCGCCGGACGAGCCGGTCGAAGGTGGGCGCGCCGCCGATGCGCTCGAAGAGGGAGCCGGTGGCCGAGGCGCCGTGCTCGCCGACCCGCAGCGTGATCGGCTGTGCGGGCGGGGTGGGGTCGGTCATCGCGGGTCCTTCCCGGCGTCGGGGTCGTCGGTCCGGATCGGCTGACCGAGGACGTTCTTGCGGCCGCGCCGGGGCTTGGTCGGCGCCGGCGTCGGCTGGGTCCGCACGGTGCGCAGACCGTTGATCGATGTCGCGTTCTCCCACCCGGCGGGCATGATCATCGCCATCGCGGGCAGGGTCACGCCGAGTTCGTCGACGGCGTGCTTCAGCCGGACGCGGAGCTCGCGGCCGACGACGTCGAGCTCGGACGCCCGGGTCTTCACGACGAGCCGGAACACCATGCCGGCGTCCGTGATCGACTGCAGCCCCCAGATCTCCGGCTTCTCGACGATGCGCTGGCGCCACCGGGGTTCCTGCGACATCGTGACCGCGGCCTTGAGGAGGGCGTCCTGCACGGCGTCGATGTCGGTGTCGTACGGGACCGTGATGTCGACGAGGACGCGCGACCAGCCCTGCGAGAGGTTGCCGACACGCAGGATCTGCCCGTTCGGCACGAACCAGAGGATGCCGTTCACGTCGCGGATCTGCATGACCCGCAGCCCGACGTTCTCGACGACGCCGGTCGCCTGGCCGGTGTCGACGACGTCGCCGACGCCGGCCTGGTCCTCGAGGATCATGAACACGCCGGAGAGCAGGTCGCGCACGATGCTCTGTGCGCCGACCGCGAGCCCGGCGGCGACGAGCGACGCGCCACCGACGATCCCGACGGCCGCGTTCGGGATGACGAGCGGGATGATGACGACGAGTGCGAGCACGACGACGATCACCGTCGCGAGGTTCTCGAGCACGCTGCCGAGCGTGCGGGTGCGCTGCACGACGCGGGCGGTCTGGATCGGCGAGGCGATGAGTGCCTGCGTGTCGGTCGCGCCCTGACGCTTCTTCACGCCGTTCACGACGCGGTCGACGACGCCCTTGATCGAGTGCCGAAGGATGATCCGCAGGACCAGCGCGGCGAGGATCGTGATGACGATCGTGATCGGGACGTGCCAGGTGGCGACGAACTCGCCGAACGTCTGCGAGACGGCCTCTGCCGGGCCTGACGGGGTCGGGGAGGGAACTGCAACCAAGGTCATGATCCGGTCGATGCTAGAGGGCGGGGCCCTGGCGTCCCCTGGGGAACGCCAGGACCCCGCCGATCCTCATCCGAGACTCAGGCGTCCGCCGCCTGGACCCGCAGGGCACGCTCGGTCCCCGCCAGGCTCTCGGACACGATGCGACGCAGCGCCGGGGTCTCCGGGTGCGCCTCGAGCCACGCGGCCGCGGCGTCCCGCAGCTCGGCCGACGCGAGCGGCGCCGGGTAGAGCCCCGAGACGATGGTGTCGGCCATGTGGTAGCTGCGCTCGGCCCAGATGCGCGTGAGCACGTCGAAGTACTTGGGGACGAGACCCTCGAGCACGACCGGGCTGTTCACGTGCTGGTACCCGACCGTCGTCTGGCGCACGATCGCGTTGGGCAGCTCGGACGAGTCCACGAGCGACGAGAACGCAGCGAGCTTGCCCTCGGCCGTCGGGATCGTCGCACGGGCACGCGCGGCGGCCTGCTCACCCGACGCGGTCTTGTCCGCAGCGAGCTCGGCGTCGACCTCGGCACCGGAGGCGGCACCCGCGAGCACGAGGCCCTCGAGCAGCTCCCAGCGCAGGTCGGTGTCGATCTCGAGCCCGTTCAGCGTCACCGAACCGTCGCGCAGGCCGCTCAGGGTGGCCACGTGCTCGGGCGTGGAGGCGATCTGCGCGAAGAACTTCACGAACTGGAACTGCGCGTCGGAACCGGCCTCGGCGCTCGACGCGAGGTTCCAGAGCGTGTCGCCGACGGTGCGCACGGTCTGGTCGACCTTCGCCGGCACGACGTAGTTGCGCGCGGTCAGGAGCAGCTGCGAGAGCGTCGTGCGGATCGTGGTCGACTCGGTCTCGGTGGCGATGTTGCCGAGCACCAGGCGGACGTAGTCGCTGGCGGGCGACTCGGCGTCGCGCGTGGCGTCCCACATCGCGCCCCACACGATCGAGCGGGCGAGCGGGTTCGCGATCGAGGCGAGGTGCTCGATGGCGGTCCGGCGCGAGTGCTCGTCGAGACGGATCTTGGCGTAGGCGAGGTCGTCGTCGTTGAGGAGCACGAGGTCGCCGCGCTGCACGCCGACGAGCTCCGGGACCTCGGTGCGGGCACCGTCGACGTCGATCTCGACGCGGTGCACGCGCTCGAGTTTGCCGCCGGAGGACGCGGTGTCGGCGCCGAACGGTGCATCCGAGTCCTGCGTGACGGCGTAGACGCCGATCGCCAGACGGTGCGGACGGAGCGTCGGGTAGTCGGCCGGCGCTTCCTGCAGCACGGCGAACGACGTGATCGCGCCGGACTCGTCGACCTCGATCTCGGGGCGGAGCGTGTTCACCCCGGCGGTCTCGAGCCAGGCCTTCGACCACTCGGAGAGGTCACGGCCGCTGGTGGCCTCGAGCTCGACGAGCAGGTCGCGCAGCTCGGTGTTCGAGTGGTGGTGCTTCTTGAAGTACGCCGAGACGCCCGCGAAGAACGCGTCGATGCCGACCCACGCCACGAGCTGCTTCAGGACGGAGCCGCCCTTGGCGTACGTGATGCCGTCGAAGTTGACCTGGACGTCCTCGAGGTCGTTGATCGTCGCGACGATCGGGTGCGTCGAGGGGAGCTGGTCCTGGCGGTAGGCCCAGGACTTCTCCATCGCCTGGAACGTGGTCCACGCCTCGGTCCACTCGGTGGCCTCGGCCGTGGCGATCGTCGAGGCCCACTCGGCGAAGGACTCGTTGAGCCACAGGTCGTTCCACCACTTCATGGTGACGAGGTCGCCGAACCACATGTGGGCGAGCTCGTGCAGGATCGTGACGACCCGGCGCTCCTTGATGGCGTCGGTGACCTTCGACCGGAAGACGTAGGTCTCGGTGAAGGTGACGGCCCCGGCGTTCTCCATCGCGCCGGCGTTGAACTCCGGCACGAACAGCTGGTCGTACTTCTCGAACGGGTACGGGACGTCGAACTTCTCCTCGTAGTAGGCGAAGCCCTTCTTCGTGGTCTCGAAGACGTACTCGGGGTCGAGGTACTCGGCGAGCGACTTCCGCGCGAAGACGCCGAGCGGGATCGTCCGGCCGTCGCGGCTCGTCAGCTCGTCTCGCACGACCTCGTACGGGCCGGCGACGAGCGCGGTGATGTAGCTCGAGATCTTCGCCGTCGGGGGGAATGCCCACGTGGCGATGTCGCCGTCGACGTGCGGCTCGGGCGTGGGGGAGTTCGAGACGACCTGCCACCGGGACGGCGCCGTCACGGTGAAGGTGAACTCGGCCTTGAGGTCGGGCTGCTCGAACACGGCGAACATGCGACGTGAGTCGGGCACCTCGAACTGGGAGTACAGGTACACCTCGTCGTCGACCGGGTCGACGAAGCGGTGCAGGCCCTCGCCCGTGTTCGTGTAGAGCGCGTCGCTGACGACCACGAGCTCGTTCTGCTCCTGCAGGCCGTCGAGCTGGATGCGGACCCCGTCGTTCACGGCGGCGACGTCGAGCGCCGTGCCGTTCAGCGTGATCGAGTGCACCGACTTCGTGATGGCGTCGATGAACGTGGACGCACCGTCGGTGGCGGTGAAGCGCACCCGCGTGGTGCTGCCGAACGTCTCGGCGCCGCGGGTCAGGTCGAGCTCGACGTCGTACGTCTGCACGTCGACGATCGCGGCACGTTCCTGGGCTTCGATTCGGGTGAGGTTCTCTCCGGGCACGGACGCTCCATCTTCGCGGTTGCACACGGACGGTCCTTGTCCGCGTGAGGGGGGTCCCGGCACGGCGTCGTGCACCGGCGGGACGGTCGCCTCCAGCCTAGCGAGCACGCGTACGCTCGCATCCGTGACCGACACGACTGTGGACAAGACGACCGCCGACCGCACCGCTGTGGAGTTCTGGTTCGACCCGAACTGCCCCTGGGCCTGGATGACGAGCCGCTGGGTCGGCGAGGTCGCCCGGCACCGCGACCTCGACGTCACCTGGAACGTGATGAGCCTGTTCGTCCTCAACGAGGACCAGGACGTCCCGGACACCTACCGCGAGCGGCTCGTGGCCGGGCAGGTCTACCCGCGCATCGTGACCGCGGCACGGCTCCGCCTCGGGCAGGAGATCGTCAAGCCGCTCTACGACGCGCTCGGTGAGCACATCCACCACCGCCAGGAGCAGGACCCGGAGCAGGTCGTGCCGGCGGTGCTCGCGGAGCTCGGCCTCGACGCCGACCTGCTCGAGTACGCCTGGACGGACGAGGTCGACCAGGCCGTCCGCGCCAGCCACCAGGACGGCATCGACCGGGTCGGCCAGGACGTCGGGACGCCGGTCATCGCCGTCGAGGGCACCGCCTTCTTCGGCCCGGTCATCTCGCCGGCGCCGAAGGGCCAGGAGGCGCTCGACCTCTGGGACGGCGTCGTCGCGGTCGCCAAGTACCCGGGCTTCTTCGAGCTCAAGCGCTCGCGGACCGTCGGCCCGATCTTCGACACCACCGACTGACGTCGGCCCGACGGCGCAGCCACGCGGCGCGGATGGCCGCCGCACGACCGGAGTGCACCCGAACCACGACAACGTCCGGTTCGGGTGCGCTTTCGTTGTGCGCCGTCACGCGCCGCGACCACGGGGACCGTCCGGTCGCGCCCGCAGCGCTCGGCACGCGGCGCGGATGGTCGCCGCACGACCGGAGTGCACCCGAACCACGACAACGTCCGGTTCGGATGCGCTTTCGTTGTGCGCGGGGGCCAGGAGGCGCGGCTCGCGTCCGCCCCGCCGGCCCGGCTCAGGCGAGCGGGAGCCGCATGAGCGTCAGGTCGAGCCAGCGGTCGAACTTGCGTCCGACCTCGGGCACGACGGCGACCGTGTCGAACCCGAGCTTGGTGTGCAGCGCGATCGACCCGGCGTTCTCGCTGCAGATCCCCGCCATCAGGACGTGCCGCCCCTCCGCCCGTGCCCGTGCGACGAGGGCGTCCATGAGGACGGTCGCGATGCCCCGCCCGCGGAACGCCTCGACGACGTACACGCTGTGCTCCACCGTCAGCCGGTACCCCTGGTGCGGCCGCCACTGCGAGTACGTCGCGTAACCGGCGACCTGCCCATCGACCTCGGCGACGAGGACCGGCCAGCCGTCGGCGCGACGCTCGGCGAGCCAGCCGTCGAAGTACGAGCGCGGGTGCGGCTCCTCCTGCCAGATGGCGGTGGAGTGCAGGACGGCGTCGACGTGCAGTGCGTGGACGACGTCGAGGTCGCGTGGCTCGCACTCCCGGACGGTGACCGGACCCGACCCGTTCGTCGCATATGCTGTCGTCATGTCTCACATCGTAGACGCACCGGAGTCGGAACCGGAAACGGCGGACGACGCCGACCAACGACGGCTCGGCGAGCGCCTGCAGCGCCTCCGCACGGAGCGGAAGTGGAGTCTCACCGAGCTCGCCGAGGAGTCCGGGGTCTCCCGCGCCATGATCAACCGCGTCGAACGCGGGGTGTCGAGCCCGACGGCGACCATCCTCGGGCGGCTGTCGGGAGCGTTCGGACTCACGGTCTCACAGCTCCTCGACGAGTCCCTCGACCACGAGGTGCCCCGGGCGACCGATCCCGACGACGCGCGGGGCGTCCAGCGCGGCGCGACCGCCGACTCCTGGACCGATCCCGAGACCGGGTACCGGCGTCGACCGATCTCGAGTGCGGCCTTCCCCGCGGACGTCACCGAGGTGCGCCTCCCGTCCGGCCGCGAAGTGGCCTACCCGGCGTCCGCGTACGCGTTCCTGCGCCACTGCATCTGGGTGGTCGACGGCGTGCTCGAACTCGTCGTCGGCGGCGAGTCGACGCGGCTCGCCGCGGGGGACCGCATCGAGCTCGGGGACCCCGCCGACGTCGTCTACCGGAACCCGGGCGAGGAGCCCACGCGGTACGTCGTGGTCGTGGTCCGGGGGCAGTAGTCGCAGGAATAGGATCGATCCCATGCGCATCCACCTCGGAACGGACCACGCCGGCCTCGAGTTCAACAAGACCCTCGCCACCCACCTGACGGAGGCCGGGCACGAGGTGGTGGACCACGGTCCGACCGAGTACGACGCGCTCGACGACTACCCCTCGTTCTGCATCAACGCCGCGCACGCCGTGGTGCAGGACCAGCGTGCGGGCGTCCAGGCGCTCGGTGTCGTGTTCGGGGGGTCCGGCAACGGCGAGCAGATCGCCGCGAACAAGGTCGAGGGCGTCCGCGCCGCGCTCGTGTGGAACGAGTCCACCGCGCTCCTCGCCCGCCAGCACAACGACGCCAACGTCATCTCGATCGGCGCCCGCCAGCACACCGAGGACGAAGCGATCCGGTTCGTCGACCTGTTCATCGCCGAGCCGTTCTCGGGCGAGGAGCGTCACGCCCGCCGCATCGCGCAGCTCGCCGAGTACGAGACCACCGGCCTGATCGCCGGCAAGCAGATCGACCAGTGAGGCCGAGTAGACAAGAGCAATGCCCGAGGGTCACTCCGTCCACCGCATCGCCAACCAGTTCACCCGGCACTTCGTCGGCAAACGCTGCGAGGTGTCGAGTCCGCAGGGACGGTTCGCCGCCGGTGCCGCCCAGCTCGACGGCACGCGCATGGTCGCTGCCCGGGCCGTCGGCAAGCAGATGTTCCTCGAGTTCGAGGGCGACCGGTTCCTCCGCGTCCACCTCGGCCTCTACGGGGCGTGGGACTTCGCGGGGGACCTCTCCACCGCCGGGGCGCTGTCGGACGACGACGGCGAGGAGTCCCTGACGTCGATCGGCGCTCCCCGTCTCGCCCGCTACCGGATGGCCGAGCAGGAGAAGGTCGAGGACCCGATCGAGGCGTTCCCGCCGGACCCCGTCGGGCAGGTGCGCGTGCGGCTGCTCACCGAGGACACGGTCGCCGACCTGCGCGGCCCGACGGCGTGCGTCGTCGAGGACCCGGCCGGCGTGCAGAAGGCGCTCGACAAGCTCGGCCCGGACCCGATCAACGACGACGGCCCCGAGGCCGAGAAGACCTTCGTCGACAACGTCCGGAAGCGGAACGTCGCGATCGGGCAGCTGCTCATGGACCAGGCCGTCGTGAGCGGCATCGGCAACATCTACCGCGCCGAGCTGCTGTTCCGGCAGCGCATCGACCCCTACAAGCCGGGCAAGAAGCTCACCGTCAAGCAGGCGAAGGCGCTCTGGCACGACTGGTCGAAGCTCCTGCACGAGGGCGTCCGCGACGGCCTCATGCTGACCATGGACGGCCTGTCGAAGAGCGAGCACGCGAAGGCCGTCCGGTCCCGGAAGGACCGGCACTGGGTCTACCACCGCGAGGGCGAACCCTGCCGGGTGTGCGGCACCGAGATCCGGATGGCCGACATGGCCGGCCGCAAGCTCTACTGGTGCCCGAAGGACCAGAAGTAGCGCCGGTCAGACGTCCCGGTACGTGAACCGTCCGGCGATCGCGGTCGCCAGCACCCGTGCTCGCCGGAGCTGCCCGGACCCGGTCGCCGCGAGCGGGTCCGCCTCGAGCAGCACGAGGTCCGCGACGTCGCCGACGGCCACCCCGACCCGACCGCCCTCGGTCGACCCGCGCCAGGCCGTCAGCACGCCGAGGCGTTCGGCCGGGTGCCACGGCTCGCGGCCGTCCCGGTCGCGTCCGACGGCCGCGGCCATCGACACCCACGGGTCGAGCGGCGCGACCGGCGCGTCCGAGCCGAGCAGCAGCCGGGCACCGGCACGGTCGAGGGACGCGAACGGGAACGCCCGCTCGGTCATCCCGGCCCAGTAGCGGTCGGCGATGTCGCGGTCGTCCATCGCGTGCTCGGGCTGCACCGACGCGGCCACCCCGAGCCGTGCGAACCGCTCCAGGTCGGTGTCCGCCAGCAGCTGCGCGTGCTCGATCGTGCCGCGTGCGCCGACGGCCTCGAAGACGTCGAGCGCGAGGGTGTTCGCCCGGTCGCCGATCGCGTGCACCGCGGGGACGAGCCCGGCGTCGACCGCCCGACGGAGCATCGCCACGAGGTCCTCGAACGACCACACGAGCACGCCGTCGCCGGAGGCCGTCGCCGCCGTCCGGGTGCCGAGCGAGCCGTCGGTGATCACCTTGAACGGGCCCGTCCGGACGAGCCCGCGGGTGCCCTCGACGACGTCGCCGGTGCGGAGTCCCCGTCGGATCGCGGCGTCGAGGTCGGCCGGGTAGACCCCCGAGTCGACGCGGAGGCCGTCCGTGCCGGCCTGCACACGGCGGGTCCAGCGGTCGAGTCCGAAGGTCATCTCGAGGTCGGTCACCCGGGTCACGCCGCGGGCGGCGGCCGCCTCGACGGCGTCGGCGACGAAGCCGTCGAGCACCTCGTCCGGCACGCGGGAGAGCGCGCCGGTCACGTCGAACGCGTCCTGCTCGCGGAGTACCCCGTCGTCGCCGGCGACGAGCGGGCGGCCGACGACGCCGGAGAAGTGCTCCAGCGCCGCGGCGTTGCACCAGACGGCGTGCAGGTCACCGCTGATGACGACGATCGGGAGGCGCGGCTCGATCCGGTCGAGCAGCGCACGTCGTGCGGGGCGGGGCCACATCCCGTCGCGGTAGCCGTGTCCGATCAGGACGCGGTCCGCCACACCGGTGCGCGCCACCTCCGCCAGCAGGTCGGCGGTCGCCTCCGCCGAGTCGCAGGCCGACACGTCGACGCGACGGCGGACGAGGGCCCACTGGTCGAAGTGCACGTGGTGGTCGACGAGCCCGGGACCGAGCCAGGCGCCGGCCGTCTCGACGACGTCGGTGTCGACGTCCGTGGGGTCGAGCGTGCCGGCCGGCGCGATCGCGGTGACCAGCCCGTCGACGATCCGGACGTCGGACGGGGCGCCGGACGTGCCCACCCGCCGGACGGTGCGGAGCAGGATCTCCTTCACCGCGCCTCCAGGCCGTGTGCACGGGCCATCTCGTCGGCGAGTGCCGGCGAGGCGTACGGACCGTCGCCGCGCAGCCCCGCGACGATCCGGTCCACCACCTCCGGTGCCTTGTTCTGCGAGAGCTTCGCGCGGGCGTCGAACCGGGTGACCCGGATGCGGATCCCGACGGTGCCCTTCGCCATCCGGCGTGCCGTCTCCTCGTCGACCTCGAGGGAGACCGGCTCGGGCATCACGCGCTCGAAGTGGTCGACGAGTTCACCGAGGACGCGGAAGTTCTCCTCGTCGGACAGGATCTCCGGCGTGCCCCAGCAGTGCGCCGTCACGTGGTTCCAGGTCGGCACGAACTGCTCCGGCGGGTACCAGGCGGGCGAGACGTAGCCGTGCGGGCCCTGGAACACGACGAGCACCTCGTGTCGACCGAGTTCGTGGGCCACCTCGTCCGGGCGGCCGACGTGCGACACCAGGACGAGCTCGTCGGGGTCCGCAGCGTCGCCCGCTGTGGGCGTCTCGAGCAGGAACGGGTAGTGCGACGCGACCAGCCCGGCCTCGGTGTGCGAGACGATCGTCGCCCACGGGTTGCCCCCGATGAGGCGTCGCACCTCGTCGACGTCGGTCATCAGGAAGTGCGGTGTGTGTCGCATGTCCGCCAGCGTGGCACACGCGGTGACCACGGCGCGAGGGCCGCCGTTTCCGGTGTGTTTCAGAACGGTAAAGCTTTCAGAGATCACTGAAAGAAGTCTTGTGTTCGGGTTTCCGCCGGGCCTAGCTTCTCGGTCAACGACGACCGGGCCGGACCCGGGAGCGGGACTCGAGGAGCACACATGCGACGCAGGACGATCGCCGCGCTGGCTGCAGCAGCCACGCTGGCGCTGGTGGCCACGGGCTGTTCGGCCACCGGGAACGCGGACGACCAGGCCGGCTCCGGCGGGAGCCTCGTCTACGCCACCGGCGAGCCCGACCACCTCACGCCGGGTCGCCAGACGGTGGCCTTCACCCAGGTGCTCAGCCTGTTCGCGCCGCTCACCGAGACCGACTCGAAGGGGAAGCTCCACGACGTCGCCGCGAAGAGCGTGGAGTCGACCGACAACACCACGTGGACGATCACCCTCCGCGACGGGTGGACGTTCCAGAACGGCGAGGAGGTCACGCCGGAGAGCTACGTCAAGGCGTGGAACCACACCGCCTACGGCCCGAACGCGTGGGAGAACAGCGGGGAGCTCGCCGCGATCGTCGGCTACGAGGACCTCAACCCGGCGTCCGGTACGCCGAAGACGAAGGAGATGTCAGGGCTCAAGGTGACCGGGAAGGACACCTTCACCGTGACGCTCGACCACGCGGACAGCCAGTTCCCGCTCCAGCTCAGCCAGGCGCAGACCGCGTTCTACCCGATGCCCGAGGCCGCCTACGAGGACCTGAAGGCCTACGACGCCAAGCCGATCGGCAACGGCCCCTACGAGATGACCGAGGCGTGGAAGGCGAACCAGCCGTTCACCGTCACCGCGTGGAAGGGCTACGAGGGCACGAAGGCGAAGACGAAGGACGTCACCTTCAAGAGCTACTCGGACATGAACACCGCGTACACCGACGTGCTCGCGGGCAACGCCGACGTCCTCTTCCTGCCGGCGGACAAGATGACCAGCGCCGGAGCGGACTTCGGGGACCGCCTGCACTCGTTCGACGCACCCGGCATCGACTACCTCGGCTTCCCGCTCTGGGACGAGCGCTACTCGGACCCCGACGTGCGCCGGGCGATCTCGATGTCGATCAACCGCAAGCAGGTCAACACGGCGATCTACGGCGGGCTGTACGAACCCGCCACCGCGCTGACCCCGCCGAACATGTCCGGGACCGAGGAGGGCATCTGCGGCGAGGCGTGCGAGTTCTCCCCGTCGAAGGCCAAGGCGCTGCTCGCGAAGGCCGGTGGCTTCGACGGCACGATCACCCTCGTCTACCCGGGCGGCAACGGCCTCGACTCGCTCTACCAGGCGTACGCGAACCAGATCCGGCAGAACCTCGGCGTCGACACCGTCGCGAAGGCCACCACCGACTGGGCCTCGTACTACTCCGAGCTCACCGACAAGAAGATCGAGGGGCCGCACTTCGGGCACTGGGGCGCGCTCTACGCCAGCCAGCAGAACACCCTCCGCGCACTGTTCACCTCGGCCGGTGGATGCGCCCCCTGCACCGGCTACTACCAGTCGGACGAGGTCGATCAACTCCTCGCGAAGGCGGACTCCGCCGGCTCGCAGGACGAGGCGAACGACTACTACGCCCAGACGCAGAAGGCCGTGCTCGAGGACTTCCCGATCGTCCCGACGTTCTTCGACAAGTACTCGTACGTGGTGAGCGACAAGATCGCCTCGCTGCCCGCGGTCGACGGCAGCCCGGTCGTCCCCGCGATCACCGTCAAGTAGGGACCGGCACCACCGCATGGACCAGCGCACCATCCTCCGCCTCGTCGCCGAGGTCCCCGACCGCGACGGCTTCCCGCTCGTCGACGACCTGCACGCCCGGTTCGACGCGCTCGCCGCGGCCCATCCGGAGCAGGTCACGGTCACCCGGATCGGCACCAGTCGGCTCGGCGAGCCGCTCCACAGCTACCGCATCGGTTCCGGGTCGCACGCCGCCGTCGTCGTCGGCGGCGTGCACCCGAACGAACCGATCGGCTCGTGGACGGCCCTGCACCTCGCCGAGACGATGGTCGGCGACGAGGCGATGGCCCGGGCACTGGACACGACGTGGCACATCGTCCCGACGATCGACCCGGACGGCATGCGGTTGAACGAGGCGTGGTTCCGCGACCCGTTCGACCGGGCCTGGTACGCGCGGCACTTCTACCGTCCGGCGCCGGACAGCCAGGTGGAGTGGACGTTCCCGAACAGCTACCGGTCGGTGTACTTCGACCAGGTGTTGCCGGAGACCCTGGCGTTCATGCGGCTCATCGACGACACCCGGCCGGACCTGCTCGTGTCGCTGCACAACGGCGAGATGGGCGGGGTCTACTACTACCTGTCCGAGGACCTGCCGGACGTGATCGACACCCTGCACGCGGTGCCTGCTTCGCTGGGGCTCCCGCTGGACACGGGCGAGCCGGAGTCGCCGTACCTGCGCCAGCTCGCCCCGGCGGTGTTCGCGATGGACGGCATCGAGACGGCGTACGACTACCTCGAGGGCCTCGGCGTCGACCCCGGCGAGCACATCCACGGGGCGTCCAGCGCCGCGTGGGCGATGCGCCACGGAGCGCTGTGCATGGTCGCCGAGCTGCCGTACTGGAGCCACCCGGACGCCGACGACCAGACCCAGACGTCGGAGTCCTACGCGGATCTGCTCCGCCGCTGCGCAGACGACCTCGGTGCCTCGGGCGCGGAACTGCAGGAGATCCTCGACGACGCGTCGCCGATGCTCACGATCGAGTCACCGTTCCTCGAGGGGTCCCGCGCGTTCATCCCGATGATCGCCGGGATGACCGACACCGACCGGGCCCGCGCCGACCGTGAGCCCGCGGACCGGACGGCCACCGTCGCCGAGCGGTTCGGCTGCGAGGACCTGGTGCGCTGCTTCCGCCTGCGGTACGGCGGGATGCTGCTCCGGGCACTCGAGGCCGAGACGACCGCGGGGACCGCGCCCGCGCCGCTGCGGCGGCTCCGCGACCGCCTCGCCCAGCGGTACGCGACCTGGCAGGCCGACGAGGCGACCGGCGCGGAGCCGATCCCGATCAGCAAGCTGGTGGGGGTGCAGTTCGGCGCGATCCTCGCCTGCGCGAGTCACGTGGCGGGGTCGACCCGCGCCTCCCGTCCGTCCCTCGCGACGTCCGTGCCAGGAGGCGCGTGATGCGCCCGGCGCTCGCCGTCGGTCGCCGGGTCGGCGGCCTGGTCGTCGTCTTCCTCGGGGTGACCTTCCTCATCTACGCGATGACGTTCGCGCTGCCGGGAGACCCCATCAAGGCGCTCGGCGGCGACCGGCCGCTCAGCGACGCCGTCGTCCGGGCGCTGCGCGCCGAGTACCACCTCGACCAGCCGCTGTGGCTGCAGTACGTGCAGTACCTCGCGGGGCTGTTCCGGGGCGACTTCGGCACGGACTTCAGCGGCCAGTCCGTCGGCGAGCAGATGGCGTCGCGCTGGCCGGTCACCATCACGCTCGCGCTGACGGCCTGGGCGATCGAGATCCTGCTCGGCATCGGGCTCGGCGTGGTCTCGGCCCTCCGCCGCGGGACCGTCCTCGACAAGACGGTCCTGGTCGGGACGATCGTCGTCGGTGCAGTCCCCGTCTTCGTGCTCGGCGTCGCGCTGCAGCTCGTGTTCTCGGTCCGGCTCCACTGGTTCCCGGTCGCGGGCGCCACGGCGGGGTGGCCGACGGCCTACGTGCTGCCGGCGTTCGTGATCGCGCTGTTCGGTCTCGCGGCGGTGTCCCGGCTGACACGGACGTCGATGATCGAGACGCTCGACGCGGACTTCGTGCGGACCGCCCGGGCGAAGGGACTCGCGCCGGGACGGATCGTCGGCGTGCACGTGATGCGCAACTCGCTCATCCCGACGGCGACCTACCTCGCCACGGACCTGGGCTACCTGATGGGCGGGACCGTGATCATCGAGGGCATCTTCAACCTCCCCGGTGTCGGGAACCTGCTGTTCCAGGGCATCCGGTCGCACGAGGGGGCCGTCGTCGTCGGCATCTCGACGGCACTCATCCTGGTGTTCCTCGTCACGAGCGTGCTCGTCGACCTGCTGCACGCCGCCCTCGACCCGCGCGTCCGGACAGGAGCCTCCGCATGACCACCTCCGCCATCGGCGCGACCGTCCCGTCCTCCGTCGTCACGAAGCGGCGTCCCCTGCGCGCCGCCGTCCGTCGTCCGGGGTTCTGGCTGCCGGCCGGGGTCCTCGCCGTCGTCGTGCTCGTCGCCGTCTTCCCGGGGTTCTTCGCCGGCTTCTTCGGCCACGGCGACCCGCGGGTGTGCGACCTCGGTCGCAGTGGCGCCGCGCCGATCGGTGGCCATCCGTTCGGCTTCGACCTGCAGGGCTGCGACGTCTACGCCAACGTCGTCTACGGCACGCGGTCGTCGATCGCCGTCGCCGTGCTCACCACGGTCCTCGCCGGGGTCGTCGCCGTCGTCGTCGGCACCGTCGCGGGCATGGTCGGCGGCTGGGTCGACGCGGTGCTCGCGCGGCTCACCGACGTGTTCCTCGGCTTCCCGTTCCTGCTCGGCGCCGTCGTCGTCCTGAACAGCGTGGGGGAGCGCTCGGTGCTGACGGTCTCGCTCGTGCTCGCGCTGTTCGGCTGGCCGACGATGGCCCGGCTCGTGCGGTCGAGCGTGCGGAGCGTCCGGAACGCCGAGTTCGTGCTCGCCGCGCGGACGATGGGGCTCTCCACGTGGCGGATCACGACGCGGTACGTCCTGCCGTCCTCGATCTCGCCCCTGCTCGTGCTCGCGACGATCACCGTCGGCGGCGTCATCGTGTCGGAGTCGTCCCTGACGTACCTCGGCATCGGGCTCGAGAGTCCGGCGATCTCGTGGGGACTGCAGCTCTCCGCCGCGACGAGTCAGTTCCTCCGAGCGCCGCACATGCTCGTCGCACCCGCGGTGTTCCTCGCCGTGACGGTGCTCTGCGTCATCGCGCTCGGGGACACGCTGCGCGCCGCGCTCGACCCGCGACGGCGCTGATCCGTCAGACTCGACCCACCGCCCCTCGAAAGGACCACCGTGACAGACACCCTCGCCGCCTACCGGAAGACCCTGCCCTACATCCACGAGTGGGTGTCGTACAAGGTGTGGCAGCTCCGCGTCCCCGGCGTGCAGGTCGCGATCGGGTACGGCAACGAGGTCCTCTTCGACGAGGCCTGGGGCTACGCGGACGTCGAGGCCGGGCGCCGCCTCACCACCACCGACCTGTTCCGCATCGCCTCGCACTCGAAGACCTTCACCGCCACCGCGCTCCTGCAGCTCGCCGAGCGCGGGTCGCTGCGGCTCGACGACACGGTGGGCACGTACGTCCCGGCGCTCGTCGACGGCGGCTCGCCCCTCGCCGACGCCACGATCCGGGAGCTCATGGAGATGGGGGCCGGCGTGATCCGGGACGGTCACGACGGCGACTACTGGTCGCTGCTCCGGCCCTTCCCGGACGAACAGGAACTCCTCGCGCTCGTCCTCGACCGCGGGCAGAAGGTGCCCACCGGATCGTCGTTCAACTACTCGAACCTCGGGTACTCCCTGCTCGGGCTCGTCATCGCCGCGGTGTCCGGTCGGTCGTACAACGACTTCGTCCGCGAGTCGATCACCGAACCGCTCGGCCTGCGGAACACCGGGCCCGACTGGGACCCCGCGCGCGCCGACGACTTCGTGGTCGGGTACACCGGGTTCCACGTCGCTCGGCAGCGTCGGCGGATCGACCACGTCGACACCCGCGCGATGGCAGCGGCGACGGGCTTCCACGGCACCGCCTCCGACCTCGTCCGGTACTTCTCGCAGCACGTCATCGGGCAGGGCACCCTGCTCGACGACCACTCGAAGCGGCTCGCGCAGCGCAAGGCGTGGAGCGCGACGGACGACCCCGCGGCGCGCGGCTACGGCGCCGGGTTCATCGTCGACCGGATCGGCGGTCGCGAGATCCGCGGCCACTCCGGCGGCTTCCCCGGGCACATCACGCAGTCGATGTTCGACCCGGCCTCCGGTCTCGTCGTCTCGGTGCTCACCAGCGCCGCGGCCGGCCCGGCGACGCTCATCGCCACCGCGATCATCCGGATGCTCGACGCCGCGGCGGACGACGACGCCCCCGGGACGCCGGTGCCCGACGACGTCGACACCGACACGTTCACGGGGCGCTTCGCGAACCCGTGGGGCGTCACCGACATCGCCCGGATCGGGGACCGACTCGTCGAGGTCGACCCGTCGGGCCCCGAGCCGCTCGACACCCCGACCCGGCTCGAGGTCGTCGACGCCGACACGCTCCGGATGACCCACGGCAACCGCTTCGGGTCGATCGACGAGGACATCACCTACGAGCGCGACGCCGACGGCACGGTCCGCTCGATCCGCGGAGGCGGCGGCATGAGCCAGGAGCCCTGGACGATCCCGTCCGAGCGGCCCGAGGTCGCGGCGGGACTCGAGCCGTGAGCGACGACGCCCGCAGCGGCGCGACCGGCGTCCACAGCGACGAGGCCGCCGTCGGCGACGTCGTCCTCGAACCGGAGCGGCAGACCTTCGTCGAGGAGTTCGCCCTCATGCTCAACGACGCCGCGGGCATGCCCCTCACCGACGCCCGGGTGCTCGGGTACCTCATGATGACGCGTGCCCCGCACTCGTCGTCCGCCGACCTGCAGGCCGCCCTCGGCGCCAGCTCGGGCTCGGTGTCGATGGCGACCAGGCGGCTCGTCGACTCCGGCTTCGTGAAGCGGCACACCGTCCCCGGCGAGCGCAGCCACTACTTCCGCGCCGAGGCCGACGTGTGGGGGTCCTGGCTCGCGAGCGAGCGGAAGTACCTCGACCGACAGCGCGACATCATCGGCCACGGTCTCGCCGTCGTCGAGGCGGCGGGCAGGACCGGTTCCGGCGACGTCGACGCCGAGGTCCGCGAGCGCCTGCTCAACGGCCGCGACTACATGCAGTGGCTGCAGGGCTACCACCGCAAGATGCTCGAGGAGTGGGAGGCGTTCAAGGACGCCCGCGACCACCCCGACCGATCGGAGACCCCATGAGCGACGTCCTCACCGTCGAGCACCTCAGCGTCACGTTCGACGTCGACGGCACCGTGGTCCGAGCGGTCGACGACGCCTCGTTCACCGTCGGTCGTGGCGAGGTGGTCGCCGTCGTCGGCGAGTCCGGCTCCGGCAAGAGCATGACCGCGATGACGGCGATGGGCATCGCCCCGGACGGCGCACGTGCCACCGGCAGCATCCGCCTCGGTGACCTCGAGGTCCTCGGCGCCGACGAGCGCACCCTCCGAGCCGCACGCGGCCGCCGGGTCTCGATGATCTTCCAGGATCCGTCCGCCGCACTGAACCCGGTCTTCACGGTCGGGTTCCAGCTCGCCGAGGCCGTCCGTCGCGCCGATGACGGCCTCGACCGTGCCGCGGTGCGGGAACGGTCGCTCGACCTCCTCCGCGCCGTCGAGGTCCCGGAGCCCGAACGCCGACTCGGCCAGTACCCGCACGAACTCTCCGGCGGCCAGTGCCAGCGCGTCATGATCGCGATGGCGCTCGCGGCCGACCCGGACCTCCTCATCGCGGACGAGCCGACGACCGCGCTCGACGTGACCGTGCAGGCCGAGGTCCTCGACGTCCTCCGCCGGCTGCGCGAACGCACCGGGACCGCGATCCTCCTCATTACCCACGACATGGGCGTGGTGGCGGACATCGCCGACCGCGTGGTGGTCATGCGCCGCGGAAGCGTCGTCGAGACCGGCTCGGCGCGCGCGGTCTTCGCCGCACCCGCCGCCGACTACACGCGCGAACTCCTCGCCGCCGTCCCGCGGATGGGCACCGGTGCGGTCCAGGAGGCGCAGGTCGGCCCCGCCGCGGAGGTCGCCACACCCGTCCTGGACGTCCGGCACCTCGTGGTCGAGTACGGCGGCGCACTCCGTGGGCGCTTCCGTGCGGTCGACGACGTGTTGTTCACCGTCGGCCGGGGAGAGATCGTCGGCCTGGTCGGGGAGTCCGGCAGCGGCAAGACCACCATCGGCCGAGCCGCCGTCGGACTCGCACCGATCACCGCGGGCGCCGTCCTCGTCGAGGGGACGGACGTGGCGGGCGCGCACCGTGCCTCCCGGCGTGCCATGCGCCGTCGCGTCGGCGTCGTCTTCCAGAACCCGCTGCGTTCCCTGAACCCGCGGTACACGGTCGGGCAGACGGTCGCCGAACCGCTCCGGCAGATCCTCGGACTGCCCGCGGACGAGGTCCGGGAGCGGGTGGAGCGCCTGCTCGCGGACGTCGGGCTCGACGGCGGCTTCCGCGAGCGCTTCCCGCACGAGCTCTCCGGCGGCCAGCGGCAGCGCGTCGCGATCGCCCGTGCCGTCGCGTTGGACCCCGCGCTGCTCATCGCGGACGAGCCCACCAGCGCGCTCGACGTCTCCGTGCAGGCACGGGTGCTCGACGTCTTCCGGGAGCTCCAGGAACGACTCGGGTTCGCCTGCCTCTTCGTCACGCACGACCTGGCCGTGGTGGACACGCTCTGCGACCGGGTCGTGGTGCTGCACGGCGGACGGGTCGCCGAGCAGGGGAGCCGCGACGCGATCCTGCGCGCGCCGCAGGACCCGTACACGCGGCGGCTCATCCAGGCGGCACCCGTGCCGGACCCGGTCGAGCAGGCCGCGCGGCGCTCCGAACGGTTGGCGTCGCTCGGCGCGTGAGCCCCGGGCGACCGCGAGTTCTGTCCGGCGATTGACCGTTCTGGTTCGCGGATCCCGGGATCCGCGAACCAGAACGGTCAGAGCGCGGGCGGAACACGGACATCGGGCGCTCGCACGCGCCGGAGCGAGCGCCGCATCGAAGTCGTGGTGCTGAACCCGGCGTGGGCAGCGACGGCGGCCGGGTCGGCGTCGTCGGCGGCGAGTGCGGCACGGAGGGCGAGCGACCGGAACCACCGCCGGAGCTCCTCGGGCGAGCAGCCGGTCGTCGCGCGGAACCGGCGCCGCACGGTGCTCGCCGACATGCCGGTGCCGCGCCGCAGCTCGTCGATCGGCACGGGGTCACCGCCGTCGAGGAGTCGATCGATGCACGGGGTCAGGCTCGCATCCGCGAGGAACGACGGTGGGTTGTCGCCGAGCACGGTCATGACGACGACACGCGCGAGGGCGTCCCGGCGCGATGCCCTCCACCGGCCGCCGACGAGCGACGCGATGTGGGCGAGGGCGAGCACGACGTCCTCGTGCGGTGCCTCGGGTGGCTCGGTGTGGACGAGCGCGCCGAGCCCGAGCGCTTCGTCGACGAACGGGCCGAACGACGCGGTCCCGACGTGGACGCCCGTCGGACTGCACCACGCATCGTCGGCCGTCGGTGCTGGTGAGCGCTCCGGGCCGGTGCCCACCGTCACCGGGGCTCCCGGCGCGACGATCGCTGCGGTCCCCGGTGAGACCACCCAGACGTCGTCGCCGCGTCGGAGCCACACCTCGGTGCGGGCGGACGACGCAACCCAGACGTGGTCGGCCGTCGAGCCGAGGTCGAGTGTCCACCGCTCGTCGTCGGTGAGGACCTCGTCCCAGTAGCGAACGTCGAGGCCGACGGCGTCCACCAGTGCTCGGAGTGCATCTTCCACGCCGTGACGCTGCCATGTCGGACACCCGGGCGAGGGCGCTGGTGTCCGATCTGTGGAGCGTGCGGGTCAGCGGACCTCGGCGGAGGACCAGAGCGACGAGACGCCGGTGCCGACCGGGCGGAGCAGGGGCACGGCGACGAGGACCGCCGCCGCGAGGAACGCGATCGCCTGCAGCAGGCTCGGGATCGCGTACACGACGACGAGCACCGCTTGTGTGGTGGACGGCGGTGGGACCGTCTGCGTGAGCAGTGCCGCGATGAACCACAGGGCAGCGGCGATCGTCACGATCCAGCCGAGCGCGCGCTGCGGTCCGCGCAGACCTCGGACGGTCAGCACGCCGAACGCCACGAGCGCAGCACGGGCGACCCAGTACAGTCCCGAAGCGATCGGCCCGGGAACGGCCCAGGCGAGGGCGAACGCGAGCACGGCGACCCCGAACGCGAGGGCGCGGCGGTCCCGGGAACGCAGGGCGGCGACGAGCACGACCGCTCCGCAGACGCCGGCGACGACCGTTCCGGTGAGCCGCAACGCCGGTGGGCCGAAGGCGAGGACCCCCCACGCGTCGCCGAGCCCCTCGGCACCGAAGACGAGCGCTGCGACAATGGCGGCCGCCGACGCGACCCGGACCCCCGTGGTGTTCCCCATGGCCCACACGGTACGCCGGTGCGGGGGATAACCCCACCTCCGGTTCGGGAGGGGGCAGGATGGGGGATCGAGCCGGTGATCGCGAGGCTTGGTGTCATGACCGACACCGCCCGCCTCGACCAAGCCGAGACCGTCCCGCTGCACGACTCCGTCCCGCCAGGAGCCACCGAACCGATGCCCGCACAGCCGAACCAGACGCCCCCGTCGTGGTCGTCGACGCCGCCCGCGAGCGCCGGGTCCGGGTCGGGCACGGGCATGACCGCCGGTGCGTTCTACCGCGAGGCGTGGAAGCGCCTGCCGCGCGACTTCGGCTACATGGCCCTGACGGCGGTGCTGCTCTGCACGCTCTACGCCGCGTTCCCCGCGGCGATCTTCGGTGGCGGCTTCCGCGACCTCTTCAACCCGTTCGTCCTGCTGATGTTCTTCATCGCGCTGTTCGTCGCGCGGTGGCTCGGACAGTTCGAGAAGCTCCGCATCGGGTGGGCCGACAGCCGCCCGATCCGCCCGGTCGACTGGACGCCCCGGTGGCAGCAGAACTGGTGGACGCGCACGGGCTCGGCCGTCGCCAACCCGCACTACTGGCTGTACCTGCTGCACGCGGCGGTCGTGTACCCGATCGCGGCGCTCTGCACGGTGGGTGCCGGCGCACTGCTCCTCGCGGGCTTCCTCTGGCCGATCGGGCTCGCCGGGGTCGCGTTCGTGAACGGCATGAGCGCGCAGTACTTCGGATGGGACATGACGTCCGTCGTGGGCTTCGGGTTCCTCGGGCTCCTGTCGATGGCCGCCTCGGTGGTGCTCTTCCCGCTGTGGGCCCGCGGTTCCGTGATCGCGCACTTCTGGATCGACTTCGGTCTGCTCGGCGGGTTCCGTGCGGAGCAGCTCGAGCGTCGGGTCGCCGGGCTCCAGGCCTCCCGTGCCGGTGCCGTCACCGCCGAGGGGCAGGCCCTGCGGCAGATCGAGCGGGACCTGCACGACGGGCCGCAGCAGCGACTCGTCCGCCTGCGCATGGACCTGTCCGCGGCCGAGCGCGCCTTCGACAAGGACCCGGCGAAGGCGAAGCAGCTCATCGGCGAAGCGTCGACGCACGCTCAGGACGCCCTCGACGAACTGCGGGCCCTGTCCCGCGGGTTCGCACCGCCCATCCTGCTCGACCGGGGACTCGTCGCCGCGCTCGAGGCCCTCGTCGCCCGGACCCCCATCCCCGTCGGGCTCGACGTCCGCCTGCCCGACGGGCTCGAACTCGCGACCGAGATCCAGCGCAACGTGTACTTCACGGTGAGCGAGCTGCTGACGAACACCACGAAGCACGCCGGTGCCTCGACCGCCGGGGTGTACCTGGGGCTCGTGGTCGACGCGTCGGGCGTCTGGTACCTCACGGTGAGTGTCACCGACGACGGCCGCGGCGGTGCCCGGCCGCAGGAGGGGCACGGCATCGAGGGGCTGATGGGTCGGATGCGCGCCCTCGACGGCGAGCTGACGGTCTCGAGCCCCGAGGGCGGTCCGACCGAGGCGACGGCACGGATCCCGCTCGGCGCCCTGAACGGCGTGCCCACGACGCGCTCGTGAGCCCCCGGGAGCGTCCGCGCTCCCACTAGGCTGGTCGGCATGAGCGACGGCCCGGATGCAGCACGCATCCGGGCCGTCGTCGTCGACGACGCCGTGCTCCTGCGCGAAGGACTCTCGCGCGTGCTCGACGAAGCGGGCATCGACGTGATCGGGCAGTACGCCGACGCCGACTCCTTCCTCGCCACGCTCCCCGACGGTGCCCCCGACGTCGTGGTGATGGACG
Organism: Curtobacterium sp. 320; assembly: GCF_031455235.1. Taxonomy (NCBI): domain Bacteria; kingdom Bacillati; phylum Actinomycetota; class Actinomycetes; order Micrococcales; family Microbacteriaceae; genus Curtobacterium; species Curtobacterium sp. 320. Next base: position 98,027 of record NZ_JAVDSI010000012.1, read on the forward strand.
TGCGGATGCCGCCGACCTTCACCGACGAGGGCGTCCGCGCAGCCGTCGAGACCCGGCGCCGGGCTCCGCGCACCGGGGTGCTCCTGCTGTCCCAGTACGTCGAGGCCACCTACGCCGAGGACGTCCTCGCGGCGGGCGCGACCGGCATCGGCTACCTGCTCAAGGACCGCGTCACCCGGCTCGAGGAGATCGACGACGCCGTCCGCCGCATCGCCGCCGGCGGCACCGTGCTCGACCCCGAGGTCGTCACCCAGCTCATGAGCCGCCGCCGTGACCCGCTCGCAGCGCTCACGCCGCGCGAGCGCGACGTCCTCGGGCTGATGGCCGAGGGGCGCACCAACGCCGCGATCGCCCGCGCGCTCGTGATCGGCACCGGCGCGGTCGAGAAGCACGTCTCGAGCATCTTCGGCAAGCTCGCGCTCGAGGACACGGGCGAGGACCACCGCCGGGTCCTCGCCGTGCTCGCCTACCTCGGGTGACGGTGCACCGGTGAACCGCGTCCCGGCGCCGCTCCTCGCCCTCGCGGCGATGGTGTCCGTGCAACTCGGCGCCGCGATCGCGAAGACCCGGTTCGACGACGTCGGCTCGGTCGGCGCCGCCACACTGCGGCTCGTCATCGGGGCCGTCGTCCTCGCGCTCGTGGTCCGGCCGCGCGTCCGGCACTGGACCCGGCAGCAGTGGCTCGGTGCGATCGGCCTCGGGCTGGCGCTCGGCGGCATGAACGTCTTCATCTACGTGGCGTTCGCGAGCATCCCGATCGGGGTCGCGGTGACGATCGAGTTCCTCGGCCCGCTCGCCCTCTCGCTTGTGCACACCCGACGGTGGCGCGACGTGCTCTGGGCGGTGCTGGCGCTCGCCGGGGTCGTCCTGCTCGGGGTCGGTCCGGCGGCGGTGACCGCGGTCGGCGGTGTCGTGTTCGCCGTCCTCGCCGCGGTGTGCTGGGCGGGCTACATCGTCATGAACCGGCACGTGGGCGCCGCGATCCCCGGTGTGGACGGGCTCGCCGTGTCGATGCTCGTCGCGATGCTCGTGTCGCTGCCGTTCGGGCTCCGGTCGGCGGTCGACGGGGTCGTCCGTGAACCGGTGCTCCTCCTCGTGTTCGGCGGCGTCGCCGTGCTCTCGAGCGTCCTGCCCTACGCGCTCGAGATGCTCGCGCTCCGGCGGATGCCGACCCGTGTCTTCGGGGTGCTGCAGAGCCTCGGGCCGGCGATCGCGGCCCTCGCGGGCCTGCTGATCCTGCACGAAGGGCTCGCGCTGCTCGAGGTCGTCGCCCTCGCGTGCGTCACCGCCGCGAGCGTGGGCGTGACGCTGTCCGCACGTCGTGATCGGGGCGGTCGAACGGGAGGCGCGGATCCCGTTCCGTGAGTCCGGAACGTGTACCGCGCCTCCGGGAAGACCGTCTACTCGTCGCGGAGGAAGTCCGCGTACGTGGGTTCCGTGTGTTCACCCGTCAGCAACGCCGGGTCGTTGACCCGTCGTTCGACGTAAGCCGCGATGACCTCGGGTGGGGTGAGCACGTGGGCAACCCAGGACGGCACCTCGCTCTTCTTCATGGTGCCTCCTCCCAGTGTCAGCACTCGGACCGAATGTCTCGATCAGTGAGTTACTTGCTGTACCGGTGTTCCGTAAACGATCCTCGCCATGTCCGGGCAAGTCAATGCGGCGGTGCGTTCTGCGGACTGCGCCGCGTCGCATCCGCGCGCAGGGTGCGGTGCTTCACCGCGGACCGCCACACCCACGCGTTCGCCTGCTGCCCGAACTGCGCCCACTCGACGAGGACGGCGTCGCGGGTCCAGCTCTTCGCGAAGGCCTTCACGCGGACGTGGAACGTGGGGAACTGGACCCACGCCCAGACCGGCACGGGGGTGACGGCGTGGCAGGCGTCCGGACCGCGGGCGTCCTCGGAGAGGGAGTAGGCGCGCGGACGCTCGACCTCCGGGTGTTCCGGGGGCTGCCACCGGTTCTCGCGACGCCGTCCCACGAGAGTATTCGAACGTGTGTTCGAACCGGCGTCAAGTCGGCCGCGCTGCCCGTGCGCACGCGGCGCCCGGGATCGGCGTGTCGACGGGCGTACGAGCAGTGTGCGAGGTTCCGCGCACCGTGCGGCGGTCGCGACGTCGCACGGCGGGCGGAACCTCGCACACTGTCCCGCGGGTCGGAGGGATCACGGGCGCACGCGGCCGGTCGACTCCCGGACGCTCAGCGTCAGCGACGGCCCCGGACGCGACGGCAGCGGCGAGCCGGTGTCGATCTGCTCGCGGAGGAGCGTCGCCGCCCGCTGCCCGAGCTCGACCGTGTCACGCGTGAGCGAGGTGATCGACGGCCGCACGAGCCGGACCATCGCCGAGTCGTCGAACGACACGATCGAGACGTCCCCCGGCACGTTCACCCCCATCTCGCTGGCCACGCCCAGTCCGGCGACCGCGAGCACGTCGTTGTCGTACACGATCGCGGTGGGGCGGACGCCCTGCGAGAGCAGGGTCCTGGTCGCGCTCGCCCCGGCCTCGGCGGAGTAGTCGGTCGGGATCGACACGGCGTCCTCGAGCCCCTCGGCCGCGGTGAACTCGCGGAGGCGGTCGATCCGCATCGCCGTGTGCTCGAACTCCGGTCGTCCGGCGACGTGCGCGATCCGCCGGTGCCCGAGCGCGTGCAGGTACCGCAGCACGGTGTCGGTCGCGTCGGAGTCGTCGATCCAGACCGTCGGTGCCGCGGGCTCGGCCGAGGGGTGCGACCCGACGACGACGGTGGGCATCCCGAGCTCGGTGAGCAGCGTGAGCCGGTCGTCGTCGCGGCGGGGGTCGATCACGATCACGCCGTCGACCCGGTGTCCGCGCCACCAGTCGCGGTAGGTCTGGAGCTCCTCGGCGGCGTCCCGCGCGACGAGGAGGTTCATGCCGACGTGACTGCCGGCGAGCCCGAGCTGGATCCCCGAGATGAGGTCGCCGAAGAACGACTCGGTGCCGAGTGTTCGGGCCGGCCGGTTCAGCACGAAGCCGATCGACCCGGCCTTCGCACCGCCCAGGGCGCGTGCGGCGGTGTGCGGCTGCCAGTCGAGTTCGCGGGCGATGGCCTGCACCCGCGCGCGGGTCTCGTCGGACACGCCGGGCCGGTCGTTGAGCGCGAACGAGACGGCGCTGATGGACACGCCGGCTCGTGCGGCGATGTCGGCGATCGTCGTGCGACGGTTCTGGGCCACAGGGTTGACTATAACGCTTTAGTCGGAAATCATCGCTCCATTCACACGGATCGGTGACGGGGACTGAACCGGTTCAGCACGACGCGCACCACGACGAAGGAGTCACGAGCGATGAAGAACACCACACGCAGGACGACGGGACGCGCCCTCGCGGTCCTCGCCGGAGCGGCCGTCACGGCCCTCGCGCTGACCGCCTGCTCGAGCGGCAGCAGCGCCGGCAGCGGCGGCGGGAGCGGCAAGGTCGACGGATCGATCACCCTGCAGACCTGGGCGCTGACCCCGACCTACACGGACTACCTCAACGGCGTGATCAAGGACTTCGAGGCGAAGTACCCGGACGCGAAGGTGAAGCTCGTCGACCAGCCCGGCGACGGCTACGCCGACAAGGTCCTCAGCCAGGCGTCGTCGAACTCCCTGCCCGACGTGATCAACCTGCCGCCGGACATCGCCCTGCCCCTCGCCAAGCGCGGCTTCCTGCAGGACGTCGCGAAGGACGACTCGAAGCTCTCGAGCACGTACGTCAAGGGTGCGCTCGCTGCCTACAACTACAAGGGCGTCGACGGCACCTTCGGCTACCCGTGGTACCTCAACACCGACGTCGACTACTGGAACAAGACGATGTTCGAGCAGTGCGGCCTCGACCCGGCGAACCCGCCGAAGACCACGGACGAGCTGTTCGCGCAGGCCGAGACCATGCACCAGAAGTGCCCGGACGACTACCTGATGAGCCGCAAGCCCGGCCTGTCGGACTTCTCGCTCGCCGGCGTCAAGATCATCAACGACCAGGGCACGAAGTTCACCTTCGCGAACTCGTCGAAGGCGGCCGACCTCATCGCGAAGTACGCGAAGGCCTACAAAGAGGGCCTGATGCCCTCGTCCGTCCTGAACACCGACTACCTCGGCAACTCCACCCTGTTCACGCAGGGCAAGGTCGCCTGGACCACCGGTGGCGCCACCGCGATCAGCGACTTCGAGAAGAACAACCCGTCGCTCAAGGGCAACATCGTCGTGTCGTCGGCCCTCGACAACCCGCCGCTGTACGTGCAGGGCCTCAGCGTCAGCGCCAAGAGCAAGCACATCGCCACGGCCGAGGCGCTCGCCGCGTTCATGACGAACGCGAAGAACCAGGAGGCCTTCGCCCACCTGGTGAACATCTTCCCGTCGACCACCTCGTCGCAGTCCGACCCGTACTTCTCGAAGGACGACGGCACCGTCGAGGCCAAGGCCCGCGTGCTCGCCAACGACGCCCTGAAGACGGCGAAGAACCTCAACCCGGTCGAGGCGAATTCGGCGATGACGGACTTCCTCGACCAGCAGATCGCTCTGGCGATGAAGGGCGGCACGACGCCGAAGCAGGCGCTGCAGACCGCCCAGACCAAGATGAACAGCCTGCTGGCGAACAGCTGATGCGCGCCAACCGCTGGTTCACGCCCTGGCTGCTCGTCCTGCCGGCGCTCGTCTGGTTGCTCGCGTTCAGTCTCTGGCCGTCGATCAACACCGTCCGGCTGTCGTTCACCAACGCCAGCCCGCTCGGGGGCGTGAGCCAGTGGGTGGGCCTCAAGAACTTCGAGACGCTGCTCGCCGACCCGCAGGTGTGGGAGGCGCTCCTCAACAGCGTCATCTACATGGCGGTGTGCCTGCCGCTGCTGACGGTGCTCCCGCTGCTCATGGCGGTGCTCGTCGAGCGGAAGCTCCCCGGCATCGCGTTCTTCCGGACCGCGTACTACACGCCGGTGATCGCCAGCGCCGTCGTCGTCGGGCTCATCTGGAACTGGATCCTCGACGACCGCGGGGTCATCAACGAGATGGCGCAGTCCCTCGGGATCGTGCAGAGCTCCATCCCGTTCCTCACCGACCGGTGGCTGCTCGTCTTCAGCGCGATCAGCCTGACGGTCTGGAAGGGCCTCGGGTACTACATGATCATCTTCCTGGCGGCCCTCGGGAACGTCGGCAAGGACCTGCACGAAGCCGCGGCCCTCGACGGCGCCGGCTCCGTCCGCCGGTTCTGGTCCGTGACCATGCCCGGTGTCCGGGGGACCATGACCCTCGTCGGCATCCTCGTGTGCGTGAGCGCGCTCCGGGTGTTCAGCGAGCTCTACATCCTCACCAACGGCACCGGCGGACCGGGCGGGCAGGACAACTCGCTCGTCATGCTCATCCAGCAGTACGCCCGCGGTTTCACCGGCAACCTCGGCTACGCGTCCGCCCTGAGCCTCCTGCTCTTCGTCGTGACGCTCATCCCGATGCTCGCCCTCGCCCGGATGAACAGCAAGGCGGACAAGTGACCAACACGACCTCGACCACCGAACCCGTCCTCGGGGGCGCCGCCGGCGCGGCCGCACCCACGCCGGACGTGACCGGCGCGACCGACGGGAGCCGCGCCTCCCGGCCGAACGGACGCAACGGGCGCGACGGACGCAACGGACGCAACGGACGCAAGCGGCGCCGCGCCGCGTGGGGCGTCATGTCCACCCGCGAGAAGGTGCTCCGCTACGTCCTGCTCGTCGTGGTCCTCTTCGTCACGATCGGGCCGTTCCTCTGGCAGCTGTCGACCTCGCTCAAGGGCACGGGGGAGGACATCTACACGGCGAACCCGTCCTTCATCCCGACGCAGCCGACCTTCGGCAACTACCTGCGGGTGGGCGAGGCGATCCCCGTGTTCGGGTACATCGGCAACTCCCTCGTCGTCGCCGCGATCGACGTGCTCGGCAACATCGTGTTCGCGACCCTCGCGGGCTTCGCGCTCGCCCGGCTGCAGTGGCGCTTCCGAAAGGCCGTGCTCGGGCTCTTCCTGGCCACCCTGGTGCTCCCGGGCGAGGCGACGATCATCTCCCAGTTCGTCACCGTGAAGGACCTCGGCCTCGCCGACTCCCTCGTCGGCGTCGCCCTGCCCGGCATGATCGCGGCGCTCAACGTCCTGCTCATGTTCAACGCGTTCCGGCAGATCCCCGAGGAGATCGACCAGGCAGCCGTGATGGACGGCGCGAACGCCCTGCAGCGGCTCCGGTACATCTCGCTGCCCGCCGTGCAGGGGACCATCGCCGTCATCGCGATCTTCTCGTTCATCGGCGCGTGGGACGACTTCCTCTGGCCGCTCATCGTGCTGCAGTCGCCGGACAAGCTGACGCTGACCGTCGGGCTGCAGTACCTGCAGGGCACCTTCGCGACCGACCAGCGCATGATCGCGGCCGGCACGATGATCGCGTTCATCCCGATCGCGGTGATCTTCGCGATCCTGCAGCGGTTCTTCTTCAAGGGCGTCGAAGAGGGCGGGGTGAAGGGCTGATGCGCTTCGGCGTCAACCACACCCCCTCGGTCGGCTGGTTCCACTCGTGGCTCGACTTCTCGCCGTCGGACACGGCGCGGGACATGGAGCAGATCGCGTCGCTTGGCGCGGACCACGTGCGGATCTTCCCGCTCTGGCCGGTCGTGCAGCCGAACCGGACGCTCATCCGGCAGCCGGCGCTCCGGGACGTCGCGACGGTCGTCGACATCGCGGGCTCGTTCGGGCTCGACGTCAACGTCGACGCGCTGCAGGGGCACCTGTCGAGCTTCGACTTCGTGCCCTCGTGGCTCGAGAGCTGGCACCGCCGGAACATGTTCACCGACCCGGACGTGGTCGCGTCGACGGCGGCCTACGTCGAGGCGCTCGCCGCGTCCGTCGCCGACAAGCCGAACCTGCTCGGGATCACCATCGGCAACGAGGTGAACCAGTTCGCGCACGCGCCGCACCCGACACCGCACGACATCACGGCGGAGCAGGGGCACGCGTGGGCGGCCGCGATGGTCGCGGCAGCGCGGGCCGGGCTGTCGAGTCCGGTCGGCCTGGAGGCGCGGCTCGGCTCGGAGCCGTCCGCCCGCCCCGGCACCGGGTCGCGTCCACGGCCCCTGGTCACCGTCGCGCAGTACGACGCGGCCTGGTACGACGACGCCCAGCCGTTCGGCCCCGAACACGCGGCCGACCACGGCGACGCGACCGTCACGCATTCGTGGGTGTTCAACGGCTCGGCGACCCTGCACGGCGCACTCGGGGCCGGCTCGGTCCGCCACGGCGAGTACCTGCTGCAGCTCGCGAGCGCGTGGAACCGCGACCCCGAGCGCCCGAACTGGCTGCAGGAGGTGGGCGCCCCGACGAACGTGGTCGACCCCGCCGACGCCGCCGCGTTCACCGAGCGGACGATCCGGCACGTGCTCGACGCGCAGCACGTGCTCGGCGTCACGTGGTGGTGCTCGCACGACGTCTCGCGGTCGCTCGCGGACTTCCCGGAGCTCGAGTACGACCTCGGCCTCTTCACGAACGACGGTCGGCTGAAGCCGGCGGGGGAGGCCTTCGCCGCCCTCGCCCGCGAGCACGGCACCCGCGGCCGGGCCGACACGACCGGTGCCGTGTCCGCGCCGCCGGCCACCGCCCTCGTGCTGGACGACGTGCTCGCCGACGGCAGCACCGCACGCGGCGGCCTCCGGGCCGACTGCGCGCCGGGAGGCCGGTTCGCCGCCGCCTGGCTCGACCTCGCCGAGGCCACCCCGGACGGACGCGGCCCCCAGGTGGTCCTGCGCTCGCGGGTCGACGACCACGCGCTGCTCGCCGCCCGGGGCATCACCCGGTGCGTCGACGTCCCCGAGGACACCGCCACCGAGCTCCTGTCGGTGGCCCACCCGGCCACGATGGCCTGAGCCGCCCCACCGCCCGACCCGCCGGCACCGACGCCGGCCCTCCCACCAGGAAGGTCCCCATGCACGACGACATCCCCCTCACCACCGGCCGGGCACGACGCGTCCTCGACGAACGCATCCTGCCGGCGGTGCACGCCACCGCGACGCCGCTCGAGACCGCGTGGCACGAGCTGCCGGGGGAGCCGATCCCGCCCGCGGCCGGGCTCGCGCTCGAGTTCACGCCGTACGAGGTGGGCACGACGTGGGGTGCCGCGTGGGGGACGACCTGGTTCCGGCTGCGGGGGACCGTGCCGGACGAGTGGGCCGGCAGGCGCGTGGAGGCCGTCGTCGACCTCGGCTTCGACAAGAACATGCCCGGGTTCCAGTGCGAGGGACTCGTCTACCGCGCGGACGGCACGCCCGTGAAGTCGATCAACCCCCGCAACCAGTGGGTGCTCGTCGCGGAGGAGGCCGTCGGCGGCGAGACCGTCGAGCTCTTCGTCGAGGCGGCGTCGAACCCCGTCCTGCTCGACTACCACCCCTTCCTGCCGACGCAGGAGGGCGACGTCCAGACCTCGTCGTCGACGCGCCTCTACACGAGTCGCCGGATGGACCTCGCCGTCTTCGAGTCCGAGGTGCACGAACTCGCGCTCGACATCGACGTCCTGCTCGAACTGCAGGCCGAGCTCCCAGAGGGGCCGCGGCGGATGCGGATCCTGCAGGCCCTCGACGACGCCCTCGACCGGCTCGACCTGCAGCACATCGCCGCGACCGCCCCCGAGGCCCGAGCGGCCCTCGCGGACGTCCTCGCCGCGCCCGCCGAGGCCTCGGCCCACACGATCTCCGCCGTCGGGCACGCGCACATCGACTCCGCCTGGCTCTGGCCGGTCCGCGAGACGATCCGCAAGGTCGCCCGCACCACCTCGACGATGACCGAGCTCATCGACCAGACCGACGACTTCCTGTACGGCATGTCGAGCGCGCAGCAGTACGCGTGGATCAAGGAGCACCGGCCCGAGGTCTACGCCCGGGTCAAGGCCGCCGTGGCGGCCGGACGCTTCCTGCCGATCGGCGGCATGTGGGTCGAGTCCGACACCGTGATGCCGACGGGCGAGAGCATCGTCCGCCAGTTCTCGCAGGGGCAGCGGTTCTTCGAGCGCGAGTTCGGGATCCGGCCGAAGGGCGTCTGGCTGCCGGACAGCTTCGGGTACTCCCCGGCGCTGCCGCAGCTCATGCGTCGCGCGGGCTTCGAGTGGTTCTTCACGCAGAAGATCTCGTGGAACCAGGTGAACAAGTTCCCGCACCACACCTTCCTCTGGGAGGGCATCGACGGGTCGCGGGTGTTCTCGCACTTCCCGTCGATGGACACCTACAACTCGCGGCTGTCCGGCAGCGAGGTCGCGAAGGCCTCCCGGCAGTTCCGCGAGAACCGGCTCGCCTCGGGGTCGATCGCGCCGGTCGGCTGGGGCGACGGCGGCGGCGGTACGACCCGCGAGATGACCGGCACGGCGAAGCGCCTCGCCGACCTCGAGGGGAGCGCGAAGGTCCGCTGGGAGCACCCGGACACGTTCTTCGACCGGGCGAAGTCCGAGCTGACCGACCCGCCGGTGTGGGTGGGGGAGCTCTACCTCGAGCTGCACCGTGCGACCCTGACCAGCCAGCACGGCACGAAGCAGGGCAACCGCCGTTCCGAGCAGCTCCTCATCGAGGCCGAGCTCTGGGCCACGACCGCCGCGGCCCGGACCGAGTACGAGTACCCGTACGACGAGCTCGACGCGCTCTGGCAGCAGGTCCTGCTCCAGCAGTTCCACGACATCCTGCCGGGGACCTCGATCGCGTGGGTGCACCGCGAAGCGGTCGCGAAGTACGCCGAGACGGACCGCGCCCTGACCGCGATCATCGACCAGGCGCTGTCGGCGCTCGCCGGTACCGGGGACGCGGCCGTCGTCGTGAACCCGGCCCCGTTCCTCCAGGCCGGCGCACCCGCGCAGGGCGCGGTCCTGGCGACCGACGTGCCGGAGCCGGCCGCCGTGGCACTGACCGAGGAGGACGGCGGCTACGTGCTCGCCAACGACCTCGTCCGGATCGTGGTCGACGCGCAGGGGCTCGTGACGAGCGCCGTCGACCGGGCGACCGGGCGCGAGGCGATCGCTCCGGGGCAGGCGGCGAACCTGCTGCAGCTGCACCAGGACTTCCCGAACATGTGGGACGCGTGGGACGTCGACCGCTACTACCGGAACCGGGTCGAGGACCTCGTGTCGGTCACCGGGCTGCACGGTTCGGTCGACGCGGACGGCGTCGCGCGCGTCGTCGTCGAGCGGGCGTTCGGCGACTCGACGGTCCGGCAGGAGCTCGTGCTCGCGCCGGACTCCCGCACCCTGGAGTTCGACCAGACGACCGACTGGCACGAGACCGAGAAGTTCCTCAAGGTCGCGTTCCCGCTCGACGTCCGCGCCGAGCACACCGTCGCCGAGACGCAGTTCGGGGCGCAGAAGCGGGTGACGCACACGAACACCTCGTGGGAGGCCGCGAAGTTCGAGACCTCGATGCACCGCTACGTGCTCGTGTCCGAGCCGGGCTTCGGCGTCGCCCTCGTGAACGACTCGATCCACGGGTTCGACACCACGCGCGACGCCGTCGACGGGCACGTGACCACCACCGTGCGGCTCTCACTGCTGCGGGCACCGCGGTTCCCCGACCCCGAGACCGACCAAGGCGTGCAGACGCACCGGTACGGGATCGTCATCGGCACCGACCAGCTCGGGGCGACGGCGGCCGGCGTGGTCATGAACGCCGCTGCACGGGTGACCACCGGTGGGCACGGGTTCGACCCGCTCGTGCAGGTCTCCGGGGACGTCGTGCTGTCGAGCGTCAAGCTCGCCGACGACCGCTCCGGCGACCTGGTCGTGCGGGTGTACGAGCCGTCCGGGCAGCGGGGGACCGGCGGGATCGTGGTCGACGGCCCGGTCGGTCCGGGGGCGGAGGTCACCTTGCTCGAGGAGCCGCTGACCGAGACGGACGCGACCTCGTTCGCCGTCGACGCCTACGAGGTGCGGACCTTCCGCTTCCCGCGCGGCTGAGCCACCTGTCCCAGTTCGACCCATTCGAGTTTGACCGTTCAAGGAGGAATGTGATGAAGAAGACGATGACGTTCGGGATCGTGGCGGCCATCGCCGCGATGGTGGCGGCACCACTCGTGCCGTCCACAGCGTCGGCTGACCCGGCGCGAGCAACCGCGTCTGCGACCAGCGCGACGAAGTCCGGGCCCACGAGCATCGCGTACGTGGAGGTCAACAACGACCAGCTCGCGAACGTCGGCCGTTACCAGCTGGCGAACGGGGCGAACGCGTTCGACGTGGCGATCATCTTCGCCGCGAACATCAACTGGAACGGCTCGAAGGCCGTCCTGTACAACAATGACAAGGTGCAGGCGACGCTCGACGATGCGGCGACGCAGATCAAGCCGCTGCAGGCCAAGGGCATCAAGGTCTCGCTGTCGATCCTCGGCAACCACCAGGGCGCCGGGATCGCCAACTTCCCGACCCAGGCAGCCGCCGCGGACTTCGCGTCCCAGGTCACCGCCACGGTCACGAAGTACGGCCTCGACGGGGTCGACCTCGACGACGAGTACTCGGACTACGGCGCGAACGGCACGCCGCAGCCGAACCAGCAGTCGATCGGCTGGCTCATCACCGCGCTCCGTGCCCAGATGCCCGGCAAGCTCATCTCGTTCTACGACATCGGCCCGGCGTCGTCGTCGCTCTCGTCGTCGAGCAGCACCATCGGCTCGAAGCTCGACTACGCCTGGAACCCGTACTACGGCACCTACTCGGCGCCGTCGATCCCGGGCCTCGGGAAGGCGAAGCTGTCCGCCGCCGCGGTGGACATCCAGAACACGGCGCAGTCCACCGCAGTGTCGCTCGCACAGCGCACGAAGGCCGACGGGTACGGCGTCTTCATGACGTACAACCTGCCGGACGGTGACGTCGCGTCGTACGTGTCGTCGATGACGCAGGTGCTCTACGGGCAGGCCGCGACGTACCACTGACGTCGCGTCCGGTGCGGCGGCTCGCGCCCCGCGTCTCCTCGGCACGGTCCAGGAGGCGCGGGGCGCGTCCGTCCCGTCCCTCGCCTCCCGTCGCTGGAGCAGGATCTGCACGTGCGCGCTGACCGTTCTGGTTCGCGGAACCCGGGAACCGTGAACCGGAACGGTCACGAACGCGGCCGAACCCGCCCGTCCGCGTGCGGCGCGCCGTACGATCGCGACGTGGAGCTCCAGTTCACCGGCGAGGTCATCGAGTGGCGCGGTCCGGCGCCGTTCTTCTACGCCGTCGTGCCACCGGACGCCGCCGAGGTGATCCACGACCTCGCGCCGATGCTCACCTACGGCTGGGGCGTGATCCCCGCCCGCGTGACGATCGGGTCGGTGACCTGGACGACCTCGCTCTTCCCGAAGGACGGCGGGTACCTCGTGCCCCTCCGGGCAGCGGAGCGTCGTCGCGCGGGTGTCGAGCTCGGCGACGAACCGGCGATCACCCTCGAGCTCGCGGGTCCCTGACGCCCGCGCACGGTGGCCGGGCGGGTCACCAGCGGCGTCGGAGTTCGGCCGCGATCAGGTCGGTCCTCGTGCTCGTGCCCGGAGACGCCTGCTCGCCGAGGGCGCGACGGAAGGCGCGTTCGCGGGCCGTGACGGCTCGGAGGGCACGACGTTCGGCGTGCCGGAGGCTCCAGCGGACGAGCGCTGTGCCGAGCCGGTTGGTCAGGACCTCGACCGGCGAGACCGGCGGGACCGGGAGCGTGCGGGGCTGGTAGGTGGTCACGGTGTCGGCTCCTCGTCGATGATCGGGACGCTGCGGACCTGGGCGAACACGCGACGGACGCCCTCGGGCAGATCGGCCGCCTGCCCGCGGATGGCGCGGTACCGCTCGATGACGGCCTCGAACTCCCGCCACATCGCGCCGTACTCGTCGGGAGTGAGCGCGACGTAGGTCGACGACCCCGAGACGCCACGCCAGTCGGCCGGGACGGTGTCGGGGTCGCGGGTGGTCCACTCACGCACCAGGTCGTTCTCGGCGTCCATGACGGCGAGGCTCGCGAGCTGCGTCGCCGTCTGCTGCGCGGGGGAGGCCGGGCCCTCGTCGGGGCTGCCGATGCTGATCCGGCCGGCGGTGCGTTCCCACCAGCGCTCGCGGGCGTTGCCGCGGTCGGGGAGCTCGTGCACGAACCCGTGGCGCTCGAGCTGCCGGAGGTGGTAGCTCGTCGAGCCGCTCGACTCGCCCAGCTTCGCGCCGAGCGACGTCGCGGTCGAGGGGCCGTTCTGGGAGAGCAGGTCGAGCAGGCGCGCCCGGAGCGGGTGCGCCAGCGCCTTGAGGGCGGCGACGTCGAGGATGCGGGTCTCGTCGGTCATGGCTCCACCGTACACCGCAAAGACATGTTTGCAAACAGTTCGTTGCAAACATGTCTTTGCCGATGGCCCATGCCCGGCAGTGTGGACGGGAAGGGGAATTCCCCCCGGATGGGTCACAAGTGGGCCGTAATGAGGACAAGTTTGTACCCCATTCGTGGTCTGTCGGCGGAACGGTCCGTGCACTGGGATGGAGGGGCTCGTACGTCTGCTCACCCGAAGGAGCACGCATGACCGTCTCGGTTCCCCGACGCATCGTCGTCTCGACGCCAGCGCGTTCGGTTTCCCGCGCCGCCCTCCGGCCGCTCCCTGCGTCCACGACGCGGTGGCTGCTCCGCGCGGCGTTCGCGCTGCCCTACGTGACGGTGGCACTGCTCACCGTCGGCGCCGCGACGACTCCACAGCTCGCGGCCACCGGCAACCAGGCCACCCTGGACCGGGCGACCGCCGCGCTCGACGGAGGAGTGGTCCAGGCGATCGGCCAGCTCTACCCACTGCTCTCCGGCGTCCTGCTGCGGTTCCTGCCGTTCGGCGTGCACGGCGCCGCGGTGCTCGGGGGTGTCGCGGCAGGTGTCTTCCTCCAGGTCCTCGCACAGGCGATGCTCCGGCGCGGTGTCCGGATGCGCAAGGTCGTCGTGTTCACCATCGCGCTCGGGGCGAACCCCCTCTACGCGTTCGTGGCACTGAACGACCTGCAGGCCTTCCTCGGCATCGCGCTCTTCGCCGTCGCACTGACGGACATGGTGCGGTTCTCGTCCTACGGCGACACGCAGGCTGGCTTCCGGGCCGGGCTGTCGCTCATGCTCTCGACACTGCTCGACCCGATGGGACTCGTCTACGTCGTCGTCGCAGCCGTGACGGTCCCGCTGCTCGAGGTGGCCCGGCAGGGGCAGCACGGGCTCCGGCGCGCGAACACGATGGTCCTCGTCTTCCCGAGCGTCGCGGTCCTCGGCTCCGTGGCCGTCCTCGACCTGCTCGTCCTGCGGGATCCGTTCGCGGCCCTCCGGCGCACCGTGAGCCTCGACCCCCAGCGTCTGGCGGTCCTGGACCACCTCTTCACCTCGTTCGACGGGCTCCTGCTCGGTGCCATGGTGCTGGCCGGGTGCCTGCTCGCCCTCCTCGTGCACCGCCCGGGAGCGATCGCGATCGTGTTCGTCCTGTTCGCCGGGATCCTCGCCGGGTACGCGATCGGCCTGATCCCGGCTGCGACCGCTGGCAACACCTTCGTGACGATGCTCGCGGTCGCGGTGGCGATCCTGCCCCGAGCGACGACCCGGACCACGAGCGTGCTGATCACCGTGCTCGCGGCGCTGCAGATCCCGCTCGCCTGGGCAGCGGCGTTCCAGCGCGAGGTCGTCCTCGAGTGGATGCACGTCCTCGTCGCGGCGGTGGCCTCGTGACCGCGCTCGTGCCGACCGACGCTCCCACGGCGGCCCCGCGTCACCGCGGCGCGGACACCGACTGGCGACCCGTCCACCGGTGCTCGGTCCGTCGGCACGTCGACGAGGGTTGGGTCGCCTCGGCCCGGGTCCGTGACGGCGTGCTCGTGCTCACCAGCGGTCGGTCGGACCCCGACGTGCTGCGGGCGGCGCTGACCGAGGAGTTCGGCGAGCCCGTCGTGCTCCGGACCGTCGACGAGTCCGTCGTCCGCCAGCGCATCATGTGGGAGCTGGACGACGAGCTCGCGGACATCGCCGCGCACGACCTCGCCCGCACGAACCCGGCGATGTCGGCACGCACGGTGCTGTCGCGCGGACAGCAGGTCGGCGGTGCCGCGGCCCTGCTGGTGTTCGTCCTCTGCCTCGTCCTCGCCCCAGGCACCACGGCCGCGATCGCGACGGCGGTCCTCTCGCTCGGCTTCCTCGCCGGGATCGTCTTCAAGTTCTGGGTGTCGATGGTCGGGGCGCGGTTCGACCTCGTCGAGCAGGTGTCGACCGCGGACATCGAGGCGCTCGACGAATCGACCCTGCCGACGTACACCGTGCTCGTGCCCGTCTTCCGCGAGGCGAACATCGTGCACGACCTGGTGCGCAACCTCGAAGTGCTCGACTGGCCGAAAGACCGGCTCGAGGTCCTCGTGCTCGTGGAGGCCGAGGACCACGAGACGCGACAGGCCGTCCTGGACGCGAGCCCGCCGCCGTGGATGCGCGTCGTCATCGTCCCCCCGGGCACGCCGCAGACGAAGCCCCGCGCGTGCAACGTCGGACTCGCCATCGCGCGCGGCGAGTACGTCGTGATCTACGACGCCGAGGACCGTCCCGACCCGGACCAGCTCAAGAAGGTCTTCGTGTCGTTCGGCCGCGCCGGTGCCGACACCGTGTGCGTGCAGGCTGCCCTGAGCTACTTCAACGCTGACGAGAACGCCCTCACCCGGATGTTCACGCTCGAGTACTCCTACTGGTTCGACTACATGCTCGCCGGGCTGGACGCCCGGAACCTCCCGATCCCGCTCGGCGGCACCTCGAACCACTTCCGCACCGAGCTCCTGCGCGAGCTCGGTGGCTGGGACCCCTACAACGTCACCGAGGACGCCGACCTCGGGATCCGTGCGTCCGCCGTGGGCTACCGCGTGTCCGTCGTCAACTCCACGACCATGGAGGAGGCGAACACGTCGATCCCGAACTTCGTGCGGCAGCGGTCGCGGTGGATCAAGGGCTACATGCAGACCGCCCTCGTGCACGCCCGCCGACCCCGCGCGCTCGTCCGGGAGATCGGGGTGCGCCGCGCCGCCGCGTTCACGCTGCTCATCGCGGGGACGCCGCTGACGTTCCTCGGGATGCTGCCCGGGATCGTCGTCACCATCGCGACGTTCGTGCTCCCGAGCTCGTGGACGGCGCCGGTGTTCCCGACGCCCGTGCTCTGGCTCTGCGTGCTCGACTTCCTGCTCGGCAACGCGACGATGATCTACCTCACCATGATGGGGCCGTACAAGCGTGCGCGCTTCGACCTGATGGGGTGGGCGCTGCTCAACCCGTTCTACTGGGTCCTGCACTCGATCGCGGCGTACAAGGGCCTCTGGCAGCTGATCACGCGCCCGCACTACTGGGAGAAGACCGAGCACGGACTCACGAAGACGACCTGAGCCGGACGGGAACCGGAGGGGATGACGGGAATCGAACCCGCGTGGCCAGTTTGGAAGACTGGGGCTCTACCATTGAGCTACATCCCCGCGCCTGCGCACCAAGCGCAGCCCGACCATCGTAGCGGACGAACGAGCACCGACATGTCACCACGTACCGTGCCGTCCCGGGTCGTGCTCCCGCCGAGCGACCGGGACGCCCGGCGGATCAAGCGCTCGCGGGTGCTCTCCTACGTGCTGGTCGTCCTCGCCGCGATCGTCCTCTCGTTGCGGCCGGAGCTGTTCGGGGACCCGCAGACCCAACCCGCGCACGCGCTCCTGCACGCGTGGCGCATCGTCGCCGGCATCCTGCTCGCGGTGGCCGCGCTCGGCGTGCAGGTCGTCGTCGGCGTGCGGTGGCGGACGGGCCTGCGACGACGCGCGCAGGACGACGCCGAAGACGGCTCCGAACCTGCCGGGAACCGCGCGCCCGGGGACCGCTAGACTCATCGGCGTCGCATGCGCCCTACCGGCGTGCGCGGACACCCCTGGCCCAGTCAAACGGGGCGTAGCTCAGCTTGGTAGAGCGCCCGCTTTGGGAGCGGGAGGTCGCAGGTTCAAATCCTGTCGCCCCGACCAGGACCACACGAACGTCAACCAACAGGAGAACATCCCTTGGCCACCAGCACCGTCGACAAGGTGAGCGACACCCGCGTCAAGCTCACCGTGAACGTGACGCCGGAAGATCTCAAGCCGAGCATCGACCACGCGTACAAGCACATCGCCGAGCAGATCAACATCCCCGGCTTCCGCAAGGGCAAGGTCCCGCCGGCGATCGTCGACCAGCGCGTCGGCCGCGGCGAGGTCCTGAACCACGCCGTCGGCGACGCCATCGACAACTTCTACCGCCAGGCGGTGGAGGAGCAGGAGCTGCGCATCCTCGGTCGTGCCGAGGCCGACGTCGCCGAGCTCCCGAACGTCAAGGACTTCACGGGCGACCTCGTCCTCACCTTCGAGGTGGACGTCCGTCCCGAGTTCGACCTGCCGGAGTACGACAAGTACGAGCTCACCGTCGACGCGGTCGAGGTCTCGGACGACGAGATCGAAGAGGAGCTGCAGAACCTGCGCACCCGCTTCGGCACGCTCGTCACGGTCGACCGCCCGGCGACGACGGGTGACTTCGCCCAGATCGACCTCACCGCCACCATCGGCGAC
Organism: Curtobacterium sp. 320; assembly: GCF_031455235.1. NCBI lineage: Bacteria > Bacillati > Actinomycetota > Actinomycetes > Micrococcales > Microbacteriaceae > Curtobacterium > Curtobacterium sp. 320. The sequence continues at coordinate 115,553 of NZ_JAVDSI010000012.1, forward strand.
GACGAGGTCGACTCGGCCACCGGCGTCTCCTACGAGATCGGCTCCGGCGACCTGCTCGAGGGCATCGACGAAGCGCTCGAGTCCCTCACCGCCGGCGAGTCCACCACCTTCGAGTCGAAGCTCGTCGGTGGCGACCGCGAAGGCGAGATCGCCCAGATCGCCGTGACCGTCACCGCCGTCAAGGAGCGCGAGCTCCCCGAGGCCGACGACGAGTTCGCGCAGATCGCCAGCCAGTTCGACACGATCGACGAGCTCAAGGCGGACCTCAAGGAGCAGATCGCGAAGTCCAAGACCTTCGGTCAGGGCGCCGCGGCTCGCGACAAGCTCGTCGAGAAGCTCATCGAGGACGTCGACATCCCGATCTCGGAGCAGCTCATCGAGGACGAGGTGCACCGCCACCTCGAGCAGGAGAACCGCCTCGAGGACGACGAGCACCGCAAGGAGGTCTCCGAGTCCAGCGAGAAGGCCTTCCGCTCGCAGATCCTGCTCGACTCGATCGCCGAGAAGGAAGCGATCCAGGTCTCGCAGGAAGAGCTCACGCAGTACCTCATCCAGGCCGCTGCGCAGTACGGCATGGAGCCGGGCGAGTTCATCAAGGTCATCGACCAGAACGGGCAGATTCCGGGCATGGTCGGCGAGGTCGCGCGCTCCAAGGCCGTCGCGACCGTCCTCTCCAAGGTGACCGTCAAGGACACCAACGGTGACGACGTCGACCTCTCCGCCTTCACGGCGGGGGTCGCGCAGGCGCCTGCGGAGGACGCCGAGTAACGATCTCGACGCCACCAGCACGACGGACGGGAGGCGGGGGGGCCCCGGGGCCCCCCCCCCCCCCCCCCCCCCCCGCCCGGGGGGGGCCCCGCACCCCCCTGGGGGGGGCGCCCCCCCCCCAACACCCCCCCCC
>NZ_JAVDSI010000013.1:0-95334 GCF_031455235.1 Curtobacterium sp. 320
GGCCCGCCCAGGCCGGTGCCCCCCCCCCGCGCGGGGGCGGGGCGGCCCCCCCCCCCCCCCCCCCCCCCCCCCCCCGGGGGCCCCCCCCCCCCCCCCCGCGGGGGGGGGGGGGGGCCCCCCGCCCCCCCCCCGCCTCCAGTCCGTGGTCCTCGCGTCCACGTCCTTGCATCCTTCGGAGGAACCCCGCGGAGTGCGTCCCTTCGCCGGTCGTCCGTCGGACGCCCCGTTCGTAGCGTCGATGCCATGACGATCACCACCGAAGACCGGCACACCGCCCGCACCGGCACCGCCCGTCGGACCGGGGTCCGCGGGGTCATCACGCGGCACCCGCTGGCCTCCTTCGCCACCCTCGCCCTCGGCCTCAGCTGGCTGGCGTGGATCCCCTACATCCTGTCGCCGCACGGCCTCGGCGTCTGGGACCTCCACTTCCCCGAGTTCCTCGGCACGGCGCAGTTCACCGGCGTCCTGCCGGGAGCGTTGCTCGGCCCCCTCGGCGGTGCCTTCCTCGTGACGGCGATCGCCGACGGCCGCCCCGGACTCCGCCGCTGGGTCGGTCGGCTCTGGCGCTGGCGGGTCGCCTGGTACTGGTACGCCCTCGCCCTCGTCGGCGTGCCCGCGATCATCGTCGCCACCGGGCTGCCCTTCGCCGGCGGCCAGGTGCAGGCGCCGAGTGCGCTCGCGCTGCTCGCCCTCGTTCCCGGCCTCGTGGTGCAGCTCTTCTCCACCGGGCTGTCCGAGGAGCCCGGCTGGCGCGACTTCGCCCTGCCTCGATTGCAGGAGCGGTTCGGCCCGCTGGGCGCCGCCGCCGTGCTCGGTCCGCTGTGGGCGCTCTGGCACATGCCGCTCTACCTCAGCGACTGGGGCGGGTGGCCGGACGCGCACTGGACGGAGCCGGTCGTGTTCGCCCTGTTCACCATCACCTTCAACGTCGTGATGACGTGGGTGTTCAACCGCACCGGCGAGAGCCTGCCGGTCGCCCTCCTCCTGCACGTCGGCGTCAACAACACCATCTCGACACTGTGGGCCGACATGTACCCGGGGATGACCGCCGGCACGATGATGCACGGCCTCGCGATCGTGTCCACCGTCGCGGCCCTCGTCCTGCTCGTGGTGACACGGGGGCGGCTCGGCTACCCCGGCGGCGGACGCGGCGGCAGCGGCCGCACCGTCGGCACGCCCCGACTCGTAGGATCGAACGATGGCACCCGCTGACGCGCCCGACCGACGCGACGCACGCGGCGTGCCCACCCGACGACGCCGCTGGACCGACCTGCTCGTCGCCCCCGGCACCGCCGTGGTCACGCTCGGACTCCTGTTCGGCCTGCCGCCACTCGACGCCCTGGACCCGGACACCGCCGGCACGATGGGAGCGGGCCCCGGGTTCCCCGATGTCGGCGGGACCGCGTGGACCCTCCTCGCGATCACCCTGGTCGCCCAGTCGGCCCTGCTGCTCGGCGCCCGCCGGGCACCCCGCTCCGTACTCCTCGCCGTCGGTGCGCTGCCGATCCTCCTGGCCCTCGTGTCGACGAGTGCCGCGTTCGGCCTCACCGCACTGCCCGTCGTCGTGGCGGTCGTGCTCGCCACGCTCCGGGTCCCGCTCCCCCGCCTCTGGCCGGCCGTCGCGGGATCGGCGGTGCTCGTGGCGGTCGGCACGGGGATCACGTGGGCCCACGGCTCCGGCGCGATGCGGAGCGGCGTCGTGTCCGGGCTCGGCGCGTCGGCCGGGCAGGGCGTGCTGCAGGCCGTCGGTGCAGTCGGACTCCCCCTCGTGGTGACGCTCATCGTCCGGTCCCGCCGCGAGCTCCGTGCCGCACGTCGGGCCGAGTCGGACGCCCGCACCGCAGCAGCCGACGCCCGCACCGCAGCAGCCGACGCCCGGACCGCGGCAGCCGACGCCCGGACCGCCGAGGCAGCCGCCCTCGCCCGGGAGCAGGACGCCCGCGTCGAGGCGGCCGTCTCCCGGGAACGCGCCGCGATGGCCCGCGAGCTGCACGACATCGCCGCCCACCACCTGTCCGGGATCGCCCTGATGTCGGCCGTCGTCGACCGGCAGATCGACACCGACCCGGACGGCGCGCACGAGGGTGTCCGGCAGGTTCGCGAGCAGAGCACGGCCGTCCTCGAGGACCTCCGCCGCCTCGTCGGACTCCTCCGCGACGACACCCCCGCCGAGACCCTGGTCGAGACCGTCGCCGGCATCGTCGACCTCGTCGAGGCCGCCCGCACCCGCAGCGCGGTCGAGCTCTCCGTGCAGCCGGGCGACCACCCGCTGGCGGACGGCATCGGTCCGCTCACCCAGCTCGTCGCCTACCGCACCGTGCAGGAGGCCCTCGCCAACGTCGCGCTCCACGCCGCCGGCGCACCGTGCCGGGTGACCGTCGACGACCGCGACCCCGACCACCTGACGGTCCGCGTCGAGAACGGGGTGCCCACCGCACCGTCCGTCGGCAGCTCGCCGTCGGGTGGGAACGGACTGCGCGGCATGCGCGAGCGGGCAGAACTGGTCGGGGCGCGCCTCCAGGTCGGACCCACCGGTGACGGTGGCTGGACGGTCGAGCTGGTGACGGCTCGGGAGGCGCGACCCGCCGCCGACACGTCGGCCGACGCGCCGGAGGTGGCCGGGTGATCCGCGTGCTGGTGGCGGACGACCAGCCGCTGGTCCGCGCCGGTGTCTCCGCCCTGCTGTCCGCAGAGCCCGACATCGAGGTCGTCGGGGTCGCCGCCGACGGCGGCGAGGCCCTCGCGCTCGCCCGGAGCACCCGGCCCGACGTCGCGTGCCTCGACATCCGGATGCCGGTGCGGAACGGCATCGAGGTCACGCGCGAACTCTGCGCCCCCGGGGCCGACCCTTCGGTCCCGGTGCTCGTGCTCACCACGTTCGACCTCGACGACCTCGTGTTCGGTGCGCTCGAGGCGGGTGCGTCGGGCTTCCTCCTGAAGGACGCCGAGCCGGACGTGATCGTCGGGGCCGTGCGGCAGGTCGCCGCCGGGAACGGCACCATCGACCAGGCGCTCACCCGTCGCGTGCTGCGCGAGTTCGTCGCGCGGCGAAGCCTGCAGCCGGTGTCGGGCGACCGGGCGGACGAGGTCCTCACGGCTCGCGAGCGGGACGTGCTCCTGCTGCTCGCCCAGGGGATGTCGAACGAGGAGATCGCCGCCGCGCTCGTCGTCGAGGTCTCCACGGTGAAGTCGCACCTCGCCCGGATGCTGCCGAAGCTCGGGGTGCGGTCGCGGTTGCAGGCCGTTGTGTGGGCGTACCAGAACCGGATCGTGACGGTGCCGGACGGGTCCTGACGGCCTCGGCGCGTGCTCGTGCGTCTGTTCGTGCTCCCGGCCGTGTTCTGCGGCGATGGTCAGGCGCGGCGGCGGTACCGGATGTGGGTCGTCAGCGGCGAGTGCAGGACCTCGACGGGCTCGAAGTCGAACGACTCGGCGCCGTCCTCGAAGATCCGCTCCCCGGAGCCGAGCAGCACCGGCGCGACGTCGAGCGTGAGTTCGTCGACGACCCCGGCGGCGAGCGCCTGGCGGACCGTCGAGGCGCCGCCGGCGATGTCGACCCCGGCATCTCCGGCCGCCTCGACGGCGCGGGCGTAGGCGGCGTCGAAGCCGTCGGTGACGAAGTGGAAGGTCGTGCCGCCGTCGAGCTCGATCGGGTCGTGGGCCGTGTGCGAGAGCACGAAGACGGGTGCGTGGTACGGCGGTTCGTCGCCCCACCAGCCCGTCCAGTCGTCGGGCCGCTCGGTGCTGGGCGGCCCGAACATGTTCTGGCCCATCACGTACGCGCCGCGGGGGCGCATGAGCCAGCCCGCTGCCGTGCGGTCCGCCTCGCCGACGTCGGCGCCGGGCATGTGCCAGGTGTGGAGCTCCCCGCCCCGGCGTCCGAGGGGTTGGTCGAGGCGCTGGTCGGGCCCTGCGACGAAGCCGTCGAGGGAGATCGACATGTGGCAGGTGGTGTCGGTCATCAGGTGCGCTTCCGTTCGGGGGCTCAGGCTCGGGGCTCAGCTCCGTCGAGGGCTCCGGCTCCGACGTGTTCGGCGAGCACGTCCCGCACCGTCGTCCAGCCCTCTGCACCGTACCGCTCGTCGTCGACGTGGCGCAGTGTGGCCTCGCCGCTGAACATGCTGACGAAGTACTGCATGCCCTGCCACGCCGGGAACGGCTCGTCGTCGCCGGCCTTCGACAGGCGTCGTCCGACCCGGGCCATCGCCGAGAGCGTCGACGCGGTCCCCGCCCACTGCAGTCGGAAGGGGGTGCCGGTGAGCCGGGACATCGTGTCGGCGATGCTCCGCGAGGTCACCCGGTCCCCCGCGACCTCGACGAAGCGCGGTGCAACCGGGTCGAGCGCGACGAGGGCGGTGGTGCGGGCGACGTCGTCCTTCGTGGTGAAGTCGAGCACCTGGTCGGCCGAGGACCAGTAGAGCACCCGCTGTCGGTCGAACAGGATGAGCGGCGCCTGCCCGGTGAGCATGTCCGTGAACGCGCCGTTCAGCACCGAGGTCGCCCGGATGCGTGCGGCGTCGAGGTCGGCGGCGAACTCGCGACGCAGCTCGAAATTCCGGTTCGTCCCCGGGGTGATGGACCGGTAGTCGGCGGCGTAGTCCGACGGGATGAACCGTTCGACGCCGGCGTCCACCGCTGCCCGGAGCAGGGCGCGCTGCGCGTCGACGATGACCGAGCGCGTGCCGCTGACCGCGGACACCACGACCTCGGCCCCGGCGAGCGCCGACGTCAACGCTGCGTGGTCGCCGTAGTCCGCTCGGACCACCTCGACGTGGTCGTCGTCCTCGGTCGGTGCCGTCGCCGTGGACCCGGGGCGGGTCAGGACGCGGACGTGGGTGTCGTGCCTGCGGAGTGCCCGGACGATGCGTCCGCCGAGGTCACCGGTCGCGCCGGCGACGAGGGCGGTGGTGGTCACGCCTGCTCGACGTCGGAGAAGAGCCCGGTGAAGGTCGCTCCGGTGGCGCCGAGCTGGCCGAAGAACGCGCCCGCTTCCTCGCCGGCGACGGCTGCGGAGGCGTCGTCGTAGGAGTCGAAGTACAGGTCGAGCGTCCGGTGCGCCGGCGTGGGCGTGCCGTCCTCCTTCGGCCAGACCTTGCCGGCCTCGAGGCGGCGGAGCTGCGGCAGGGCGCCGGCTGCTTCCTCGAGTGCGGGGTACGCCTGCTCGAATGCCGCGGGGTCGGCCGGGTTGTCGATGATGAGGGTGATCTTGGTCGTCATGGGGCCAGTGTTCTCCCTCGTCGCTGTCGCCGTCCGGAGGGGTCGGATCTCGTCGCTGCGCGCGCACGCGTCTCCGTCGCGTTCGACTCGGCGCCGGGTGGTTCGGAGTGGTTCTGGTCCGCGATGCGACGCCAACTCGTGCGTTAGGGCTGACCCCAGCGAGCCCTCGGCCGCCCGCCTCGGTGGCCGATCGGCTGACGAGCCGAGCTCGCAGGCCTGTGGCTGGACGCGGCGAGTGTCACACGCACACCTACCCAGGCGGACCGCGGGCTGGCCGACCGGTGGCGCACCTCCCCCTCTGGGTGGATGCGCGGGCTCTCGTGCAGCTGTCAGGCTCCGACCGGCGCACCGCGTCGTACCGATGAGGGGATCGAACGTGAACACGAGAACACACGCACTTCGACGCACGACCTTCGTGAAGACCGCCCGGAACAACTGCAGTTGAGGTGCAACCGATGTTGCTGAAGTTCATCCCGATCCCGATCATCATCCTCGGCTTGATCGGTTTCCTCGCCGACATCAGTTGGTGGTTGCTCGCCATCCTCGGAGCCGCCTCGGCACTCGCCCTCATCGCCGGAGACGCCCTGATCGCTCGACACAAGCGGCAGACGTCAGCACGCCGTTGAGACAACGAGAGCCCCAACGCCCATCGGTGCTGGGGCTCTCGTTTCTCCACAGGGCAGCGTTCTACGAGTGCGAATCTGGTCGGAGCAGCGCAACTCAGCGTGACACTCATCATCAGAACGCCCCGCCCCGCCTCCCGAACACGGGTCGATGCCCCGGCGTCCGCGCTTCCCGCGATTGCAGGAGTGGCCCCGGATCGAGTACTGAAGCCACGCGCTTGTGGCGGCGACCGGTTGCGGATCAGATGTCGAGACCGTGCTCAGGGCCCCACGCTTGTCCGAACCGTCATCCGGATCGCACATGGGTGACAGGATGCTGGTCATGCCGACCATGAGTGCGCTTCTTGTCATCGATCTGCAGCGGGGCGTGATGAGGGACTGTTTCGACGCGGAGGGTGTGCTCGCGCGGACTGCCCGACTCGTTGATCGTGCCCGAGCAAGCGATGTGCCTGTCGTGTGGGTGCAGGATCACGACGACTTCGCGGAGGGGTCCGCAGACTGGCAACTGGCGGCGCCGCTGGAGCGGCGATCGAACGAGCCACTGGTGAAGAAGGAGTACCGGGACTCGTTCTCGGACACGGACCTCGACGAGGTCCTCGATCGCTTGGGCGTGCGGCATCTCATCGTCGCGGGTGCGCAGAGCGACTACTGCATCCGGACGACGACCCAGGCCGCGGCAGCGCGCGGCTTCGACGTGACGCTGGTGTCCGATGCACACACGACCACGGACGCAGAGCACGACGGTGTCCGCATCAGTGGGGAGCAGATCGTCGCCCACACGAACATGTACTTCGGCGGGCTCAGGTACCCCGGCCGGCACTACACCGCCGAGCCACACGACCGAGTGGAATTCGCGCCCGGTCCCTGACGGATCGGCTACCGGATGAACTGCTGGATCACATCGAGGCCGTCGTGGCAGCGCTGGACGTACCCGGCGTACAGATCCGCACGGTTGTCGAGCGCCCAGCGCGTGACGTCGACGAGGTGCAGAGCGGTCATCATCGCGAGTTCATCCCGCGCCCGGTCCGAGCCGAGGCCGGCGGCTTCCACGAAGTCGTCGTAGTCCTGCCGATCGACCGACTCGTCGATGAAGCACCACTCGAAGACCCGCCGAGCGTCGGTCCAAGGAGTTGGTCCGGTCTCAGCGCCTCCCCAGTCGATCAGGACGGGTGGGGCCTCCGGGCCGCGGGAGATGAGGTTGCGGGGCGCGAGGTCGCCGTGTGCCAGGCCGTGTTCGTAGATCCCACGAGCCAGGTGGGTGAACATGCGATCGACGACTGCTGGTTGCTCGTAGGCGCCGTCTGTGAAGAGCACGTCATCCGGCCCGAGGGAAGTGCGGTTGTAGTCGAGGTGCGCGGCCCACGCGGTGTGGAGGTCCTTCCCGAACCGTGAGTAGAGGGACAGCGGCGCGTCGTGCAGGGGCACCCTGCCGACCGTGCGGGCGTAGACGCCGAGCCATGACCACGGCCGCAGGACCGCGCGGTCGTCAGGTGCGACGTAGGTCGACAGCGAGAACGGCACCCCGCCCTCCACTCCGTGAGCGAGGGGTTCCGCAGTGGCGATGCCCGTTCGGGACGCTGTGTCCGCCGCCCAGGCCTCCACTGGGAACTCATCGGCGCGGAGCGGATCCACCGGGTACCGGAGGACGACGGGGTTGCCTCCTGCGCGTTCGACGCGGAACGTGTGGTTGACCGTGCCGCCCGGGAGCGGTTCGAGACGTGTGGGCGTTCCACCGATGCTCCGCATCACCGCGCTGAGCCAGGCGTCGTCGACCATGTTGGTGTCCACCCTCCCATTGTGATGCGGATGGAGACCGCAGCTGCGGGCCGACCGGTCGTCCGTCCGCGCTCCTCTGGGTGGCGGCTGAGCGCGAGACGGGGACGGCCAGCAGGATGGATCGGACCGCGCGAGCGCGTCGGTCGGAGAGGACACCGTGACGAACGACATCAGCGATGCCGGACTGCAGGCAATGATCGACCGAGCCGGGCAGATCACCGCCGACGAGGCAGAGTCGCTCGACATCGCGTGGAAAGCCGACGAGGCGATCCTGCTGCCGGAACCGAGTGCCTCCCTCGCGATCCAGGGAGGCGCTGACGGGCGGATGGTCACGAACGCCGATCTCGTGGCCGCTTGGCAGCACGCGCTCGAGGCCGCTGGCGCAGCGGGACGCGTCGAGGAGATCGAGGCCGCGCAGGAGGCTGGACGCGCGGTGCGGCACTCGGGGGCGCACCTCCGGGATCGTGCGGGGGCCGAGGAAGCAGTCCGGTCCGCGGTCCTCGCGGCCGGTGTGCGCGACCTCGTCTCGGACGACGAGTACGCCACGCTGACGGCCGTCTGGCGCAAGGTGCTCGGAGAGGTCTGACTCGTCGGCTGCTCGCGCTCGACCCAGAGTTCCTCGTCGCTTGGTTTCGAGCCGGCGGGTCAGGGGCGAGCGACGCCGCTGAAGTCCGGGGAGCCGTCCGGCGCCGCCGGCACCGGCGTCCCGTCGACGTAGCGCGGCCACGCGAGCGCGCGGGCGCCGTCCGGTCGACGTTCGTAGAGCAGACCGTCGCTGCCCGTGACCGTCAGCGCCGTTTCATGGGTCGTCGAAGCGCCGTCCGCTCGGGCCGACCAGGCCGCCTCAGCCGGAGGCACCTCGTGGTCGACGAGCCGCCCGGATGCCACTGGAGGGACGGCAGGTCCGGGCACGCTCGTCCACTCGCCGACGGGCGGAACGGCTGCAGCGTGCTTATCCGAACCGGACACCCCCGTGGGCTCCCCCACCGGTGGCGTGGTGGAGGCCGCACCGTCCGGCGTCGAGGACGGTCGAGGCCACACGGCTGCGGACGGCTCGGAGGACCCACCCTGGCCCCCGCGGTCGTGGTCACGCGGTCGGAACAGCGCGTTGCTCAGCGGCACGACGACGGTTCCGAGCAGGTCGAGGATGACCACGACCCACACCAGTCGCCAGTACCCGCTGTCGAGGTCGAGGTCGGGAGCGAGGAGGGGCACCGACAGCAGCAGGGCGAGGAGCGCGATCACCCCGACGGTCGCCTTCGCGACGAGCTGCAGCAGCGGGGTCGGGTAGCGCCGGTGGATGACGAGGAGCAGGTGCACGTGCAGCAGCGCGAAGCGTGCGACGAACACGATGCCGATCCACTGCATGAACCGTTCGCCGACGAGCCAGATCCCGTCCCCGCCGAGCGTGTCGACCGGCACGATCCAGACCTTGACCAAGCCGGTCACGAGCAAGTACAGCGAGACGACGATGCTCGCGAACGCGAACCTCCCGGACCGCCGCGACGACACGTCGGCGTCGTACCAGGACAGGAGCGCGAACACGACGACCACGACGACGGTCAGCAGGAGTTGCACGGCGACCCGGCCGAAGTCTCCGAGGAGCACCGCGACGATGCCGGCCAGGCCGGCAGCGACGACGGCACCGATGATCGTCCGGAACACCAGTGGACGGACTCTCGCCCACCGTGGGTCGATCGTGCCCGTCACGACATCCGTGCTCGCCATGCGCGCCCTCCCTCACGTCGATGTCCCCGAACACTAGCGGCGCTCGACCGTCCGCACAGCACCGTGAACGGGGGCCGCTCGGTTCGCGCACGGCCGTCAGTTCGACCATCGGTCAGTGATCAGATGCCCGTGACGCTGTGCGCTCGGAAGAAGTACCCGTCCTGTCCGGCAGGGTAGGGCTCCACCTCGAACCGCACGGCCTGGCCGGGCCGCAGCGAGAGGAAGCCGGGACCATCCAGGACGGAGAAGTGCACGAAGACGTCAGACTCGAGCGCTTCCGAACGGAGGGCGCCCCAGCCGTCGTCGTCACTCCACCAAACACAAACGCCTTCGACGACCTGCACGACCGCAACGTACCGCGTGGAGGCGTCCGGCTGCCGAACGGCTACCGAAGGTCGACCACAGCGGGATCTTCGGTCGAGGCCGTCCACGCCTGTCGGCGACCAATCGCTGCCCCATCCGCTGGCGCGCGGGTCGGCGGCCTCGCTGTTGGTGACCTCCGACATCGCCCGCAGCGAAGTGAGGCCTACGGACCCGGCCCGGCTCGCGCCTCTTCGGAGGAGCTTCCACCGCGCCAGGTCGGTCGTCCGAGCAGTCAGCTGTCGAGTGCGATGACCCACGGGATCAGCAGGAGGCCCGCGACGATCAGCACGCCGATCCCGGACCAGAACCACGGAGCACTGGTCCCACGCTCCGCCCTCGCCCGGCCGATCCCGTCTCGGCGGATCGCGATGACTGCAGCACGCCCCATCAACCCGAGCCCCGCCAGCATGATGATCATGAAGCCCCACCACGTCCACCACGAGAACTTCACGAGAACTCCACGAGACGAGTATGCCGGGTGAGACGCGGTCCTGATCGCGACGCGAGCAACTGGGTTCTTCTCGACGACCGCGACCGACGACCGACGACCGAGACGCGGGATCAGCGCAGGTGCACGAGTCCAGCGCGCGTCGGGAGGAAGCCGGAGGCCCCCTCGTAGAACGGCACCAGGTCCTCGCCGTAGTCGACGAACAACCACTCGCAGCCGGCAGCGCGGACCGCTTCCACCGCGGCGCGGACGACCGCGGTCCCGAGGCCCCGGTGCTGATGAGCGGGATGCGTCTTCGTGTCGATGAGGAACGCGTGGTCCGCACCGTCCCACGCGACGTTCACGAACCCGACCAGGGACCCGTGCGTGTCCCGGGCTGCGACCCAGCCGAGGGAGTGCGGACGGACCCGATCCCACCACCCCGCCTCGGGCGTCCCTCCGTGCGCCGCGGTGAGGTCTGCGAGCTCGTCGTCGCCGATGGTCGAGCGCCAGGTCAGGGTCACGTCGTCGTGCTGCATCGTCACAAGCTCCCATGAACGAGTCGGCTGCACCAGGCCATCACACAGAGGCCGGCGACGGGCAATCGGCGCCGTCAGATCTCCCAGTCCGACGAGTACGTCCGGCCCTGCAACAGGTGCGCGAGCTCGACGTGCACGTCCATGGTCTTGTCCATCCGCTCGGACCGGCCCGGGCGCAGCTGCTCGCCCTCCCAGTCGCGCTCCGAGAAGTACGCGGTGTACGGGTTGACGACGCACTTGAAGTCGAGCATCAGGGACTGCGCGAGTGCCCCGGTCGCCATCGTGCTGTGCGGAAGACCCGCTGCGCAGACGAAGGTGACGACCTTGTCGAACCAGGCCGCGCGGCGTCCGTTGCCCGTCGCGCCGGTGGCTTCCACGAGCGCCTTCACCGTCGACGAGGGCGCCCAGTTGTATATCGGGAACGCGAGGACGACGCCGTCCGCACCGCTGATCGCCCGGTGCAGCTCCTCGAACGCGCGTGTGCCGAACACCCGGTCGTTGTCGAACGCTCCGAGCCCTGCATCGACGAGGTCGATGACACCGCCCCGGTGTCCCGCGCTCCGGAGGCGTTCCGCGGCACGGTCGGCAAGACGGCGGCTGACGCTCGCGGGATCGAGGCTGCACGAGACGACGGGCAGGTTCAGCGACTCCACCCGCAGCACGCTACCGGAGCGGCCGTGCGAGGATCGGAGCCGTGGGGGAAACGAGAGTGTTGCCAGCGGACGCGCCCGAGGTCGCGGAACTCGAAGCGCAGGGCTGGAGCGTCACCGCCCGGTCGTTCGGCGCCCAGCTCGACGCCGACCGGATCGACCGGCAGCGGCTGCAGTCGCTCGTGGACCGCACCGCCGACATCGGGACGACGCGGCCGCTCGGTCCCGACGACGTCGACGCGGTCCTGCGGCTCGACGCGCTGACGGCCCACGACTACCCCGGCGGCGTCGCGACCCAGCACGAGCCGCTCGACCGCGGGGCAGCGACCCCGACGACGTCGAGGCCCGCGTTCGGCACGGTCACGCCGGCCGGCGAACTCGTCGCGATGACGTTCGTCGACACGGACGGTGCCCACACGGAGACCCACTTCACGGTCGTGCACCCCGGCCTGCGCGGCCGCGGGCTCGGACAGGCGGTCAAGGCTGCGTCAGTGCTCGCGTTGGCGGACGCGGGCACGACCCGGTTCCGCACCGGCGGTTCCGCGGAGAACACCGCGATCACGGCGTCGAACGCCGCCCTCGGCTACGTCCGCGACGAGGAGTGGGTGACGCTCGAGCCGCGCCCTCGGTGAGGACGTGCGCACCGTCGGACGGGAGGCGCGGGTCGGGCCCGCACCGCGCCTCCCGTCCGTCAGACCAACCGCTGAGTGATGCTGCCGACCGGTCCGTCGAGCACGACCTCGGCGAGCGCGCTGTTCACCAGCGGCATCTGCGGCGGCTGGTGGCCGGTGTCGAAGTCGAGCACCACGGGGATGCCGAGGTCGCCGAGTGCGTGCCGGACGGCCTCGTCCTGGTCCAGCTGGGGAACCGCCGCTCCCTCGGTGCGCCCGATGAGGACGCCGTTCGCGTCGTCGAACCAGCCGGCGAGCCGCAGCGACGTGAGCATCCGCAGCGCGGTGACCGCGTTCGACTCCGCGACCTCGAGGTACACGATCGTGCCCTCCGGCGCGTCCCGCCGGGCGAAGCCGGGGACGTCGCCGTAGGGGGTGCCGGCGAGCAGTGACACGGTCTCGAGGCACCCGCCGATGAGGCGTCCGCGGATCGCGACCTGGGACGCGCCGTCGAGGGCGCGCCAGCGGGTCGGGGTGTCGTAGGCGCCGTCGCGGTCGAGGACCTCGTCGGCCCAGGCGCCCCACGGGCGGCTGCGACGACGCGGGGCACTGCGCTGCTCGACCGTGCCGGCGGCTGGGAGCGCTGCGATGTCGGTCCAGCGGGCGAACTCGGCGGGGAGCTCGTACGGCTCGTCCATCAGGTTCGCACCGTGCAGGGTCGCGAGGCCCGTCATCGTCGTGAGCGGGAGGAGCAGGGTCGAGATGTCCGACCAGCCGGCGAACCAGGCGCGCGAGGCGGCGAGGGCGTGCCAGTCGACCGACCCGACGAGTTCGATCGCGAGCTCACCACCCCACGGCGGGAGGACGACGTCGGCGCTCCGGAACGCGTCGTGCAGGTCGGCGACGCGTTCGGTGACGCTGGCCGGGACGAGCCCCGGGGTGGTGGCGTGCGGCCGCACGTGCACGCTGAGTCCGCGAGCCGTCAGGGCGTCCGCACCGTCCTGCAGTCGGCCGTGCAGGTGCTCGGGGACGCCCATCGACGGTGTGCGGGGACCTCGACGCGCCCGCCGGCGACCAGGGGCCTCGGGTAGGTGATGCCGGCCATGCTCAGGCGGGGGCCATCCGACCGGCGCCGACCGGCAGCGGTCCGGCGCGGTACACGAGCGACACGTCGGTCGCGGTCACCGTCCTGGCGGCTGCGCCGAAGCGCCACACGCGGTTGTAGAGGTAGACGCCGATCTCCGTGCCGCCGTCGTCCGGGACCGCCCACGTGCCCGTCCCCCACTGCGCCGGGTGTCCGACGCCGTCGATCGTCACGGTCGGTCGGGCGAACCAGGTGAGCATCGGGCGGGTGATCTCGAGTTCCACGCGACGCTTGGTCGTGCCGGACGGCTGTGTCGTTTCCACCGTCGCAGGATACGGGGCCGCCGCGCGCGACAGCCTGCCGGTCGGTCCGGACTCAGCCGTCGCGCATGTGCGCCGCGATCGCCGCGCGGTCGGCGGGGTCGAGCGGCGCCACCGGGTACCGGCTCGTGTCCTCGCGGAACTCGTACCCGTCCCCGGAGGCGCGCGGGATGACGTGCAGGTGTGCGTGGGGGACGCCCTGGTCGGCCACGGAGCCGTTCGACATCACCAGGTTCGTCCCCTCGACGGCCGCGCCGAGTACCTGGCGCAGTGCACGGTCGGCGCGCTGGGCGACGAGGGCGAGCTCGGTGACCTCGCGGGTGTCGAGCGCGGCGAGGTCGGTCGCGTGCCGGAGGGGCAGCACGAGCAGGTGCCCCGGGTTGATCGGGTGCCGGTCGAGGACCGCGACGACGAGGTGGCCGCGGACGACGACCTCGAAGGAGTCGGCCGCGAGGGCGGCGCAGAAGTCGCAGTCGTGGTCGTCGGTCATGCCCTCGACCGTACCGGGACGGTTCGCCGTCGCCAGTTCCCGGACCGGCGCACCACCGAGGGGTGTAGGCCAGGAAGCACCTTTCAGGGAAGGTCGGTGGACGCTGTGGACGCCATGTCAGGGAACCGTGCTCCGCATCGACGGTTGCGGACGGCCGTCGCGGTCCTCGGCGCCGTCGCGCTCGCAGCGGGGATCGCGGCCTTGCTGCTCCCGCACGCGACGCTCGTCGCCGTGGTCTGGGTGTTCGGCATCTACCTCGTCGTCGCCGGGGGCACGCTCCTCGTGCGCGCCGTCCCGGGCGGGGCGCCGGCCTGGCGACGCGTCGCGCTCGTCGTCGTCGGCGCGCTCGTCGTCGTGGCGGGCGTCTTCGCCATCGTGCACCCGCCCGTCGGCGCCCGGTGGCTGGCCTTCGCCATCGGGTTCGCGTGGCTGCTCGAGGGCATCACCCTGCTCTACGCGCCGGACACCGGCCACCGAGCGCTCACGGTCGTCGCGGCCTCACTGAGCTTCGTGAGCGGACTCGTCCTCATCACGCTGCCGGCACTCGGCGCGGTGTTCGTCGTCGCGGTGGTCGGCGGCGTCCTCATCGTCTCCGGCATCGTCCAGCTCGTCATCGCCTTCACGTGGGGGAACATCCCCGGCACGAGGAACACCGAGAACACCGGGAACACAGGGAGCACGGGCACATGAGCACAGCAGCCATCGGACGCATCGTCGTCGGGTACGACGGATCGGAGCCGGCCGACGCCGCGCTCGAGCGCAGCCTCGGCCTCGCCGCACGGCTCGGCAGCCCGGTCGAGGTCGTGACGTCCTGGCGGTGGCCGATCACCTGGAGCACCCTGCCGGTCGCGAACAGCTGGTCACCGCTGCACGACGCCGAGGAGATCCGGCAGCAGGCCGTCGACCTCGTCGAGCGACACGGCCCGCTCCCCGTCGAGGTCACGACCCGCTCGGCGGAGGGCGGTACGCCGGAGGTGCTCCTCGACGCCGCGTCCGACGCCGGGCTGCTCGTCGTCGGCAGCCGCGGACGCGGTGGGTTCCGGGGGCTGCTGCTCGGTTCGGTGAGCGCCGCCTGCATCCAGCACGCGACGTGCCCCGTGCTCGTGGACCGCGGGCGAGCTGCGACCGGGACGGACGACGGCGGTGCGTCCGGTGCCGGCGGGGCCGTCGTGGTGGGTGTCGACGGCTCCCCGGAGTCCGGCCGCGCCCTGCGGTTCGCGATCACCCTGGCCCGCGGCCTCGGGCTCCCCGTCCGGACGATCACGACGTGGCAGTGGCCGGAGGCCCTCAACCGCGACGAACCCCCGTTCGACCACTGGTCCCCCGAGCAGGACGCCCTCGCGACCGCCTCCCCCGCGCTCGACGCCGCCGAGGACCTCATCGACGACGACGTCGACGTCACGTCCGACCTCGTCGAGGGCCGCCCCGCCGAGGTTCTGCTCGACGCCAGCCGCGACGCCGCACTCCTCGTGCTCGGCAGTCGTGGCCTCGGCGGGTTCCGCGGGCTGCTCGTCGGCTCGGTCACACAGGAGTGCGCACAGCACGCATCCTGCCCGGTGGTGGTCCACCGTTCGTGACGGACCCCGCCGGTAGGTTGACAACGTGACGACGATCGACCTCAACAGCGACCTCGGCGAGGGCTTCGGCGCCTGGACGATGGGCGACGACCGGGCGATGCTCGACGTCGTCTCCTCGGCGAACGTCGCCTGCGGGTTCCACGCCGGCGACCCCGCGATCATGCTCGACACCTGCCGCCTCGCCGCCGAACGGGGCGTCGCGGTCGGGGCGCACGTCGCCTACCGCGACCTCGTCGGGTTCGGTCGTCGCGCGGTCGAGGTCACACCCGAGGCGCTCTACGCCGACGTCGTCCACCAACTCGGCGCCCTGCTCGCCACGGCCCGGGTCGCCGGCACCGCGGTGACGTACGTGAAGCCCCACGGCGCCCTGTACAACACCGCGTGCGCCGACCCGGTCCAGGCCGAGGTCGTCGTCCGTGCCACGGCCGACGTGGACCCGTCGCTCGCGGTCCTCGCGCTGCCGGACTCGGAGCTCCTCCGCGCAGCGACCGCGCACGGGCTCCGCGCCGTCTCCGAGGTCTTCGCCGACCGGGCGTACGAACCCGACGGATCCCTCGTCCCGCGCAGCCGACCGGGCGCCGTCGTGCACGACCCGACCGCGGTCGCCGATCGGGTCCTCCGGATGGTCACCGACGGCACCGTGACCGCGGTGGACGGCTCGGTCGTCCCGGTCCGGGCGGACTCGGTGTGCGTGCACGGCGACTCCCCCGACGCCGTCGCGATGGCCCGGGCGATCCGTGCGCTCCTCGACCGGCACGGGGTCGCGACCACCCCGTTCGCCCCCACACCGTGAGCGCGCCGGTCGAGCACGCCGGCCCCGCCCTCGACGTACGTCGCGCGGGTACCCGCGCGGTGCTCGTGACCTTCGGGACGCTCGCCGACGTCACCGCGTTCCGCGCCGGACTCGAGGCCGAACCCGTGCCGGGCGTGACCGAACTCGTGTCCGGAGCCCGCACGCTGCTCGTCCGCTTCGACCCGGAACGCACCGATCCCACGCGACTCGCACCGCGCCTCCAGGCCGTCGAGCCCGTCGTGCCCACCCGAGCCGACGTCGGCGAGGTGACCGCGATCCCCGTCACCTACGACGGCGAGGACCTCGACACCGTCGCCGCACTGGTCGGCACCACAGCCGCCCAGCTCGTCGCCTGGCACACCGGCCAGACCTGGACGAGCGCGTTCTGCGGCTTCGCACCCGGCTTCAGCTACCTCACCGGCTCCGCCCCGTCGCTCGACCTGCCCCGACGCACCAGCGCCCGCACGTCCGTGCCCGCCGGCAGCGTCGCCCTCGCCGGCGAGTTCAGCGCCGTCTACCCGCGAGCGTCGCCCGGCGGCTGGCAGCTCATCGGCCGCACCGACGTGGCGATGTGGTCGCTCGACCGCGACCGGCCCGCGCTCGCGCCGGCCGGCACCCGGATCCGGTTCGTCGACGCCGGCCGAGCATGAGCACCCTCACCGTCCTGCAGGTCGGCCCCGGCACGTCGACGCAGGACCTCGGCCGGCCCGGGTTCAGCGACACGGGCCTCGGCGCCGCGGGTGCCGCCGACCGCGGGGCAGCCGCACTCGCCAACCGGCTGGTCGGCAACCGTCCCGACGCGGCGGTCCTGGAGGCGCTGCTCGGCTCCGTCACGCTCCGCTCGGACGCGCACGTGGTCGCGTCCCTGACCGGCGCACCCTGCCCGGTGACGGTCGAGTCCGCGGACGGCCGGGTCCGCGGCGCGGCCTGCTTCGAGGTCGTCACGCTCGCACCGGGCGACGTGCTCCGGGTGGGTACTGCCACCGCGGGACTGCGCACGTACCTGGCGGTCCGCGGAGGCCTCGCCGTCGAACCCGTGCTCGGCAGCCGCTCGTGGGACTCCCTCGCGCGCCTCGGTCCGCCTCCCGTCACGATCGGGGACGTCCTGCCGATCGGGGACGCCGCGGATGCCTGGCCGCTCGTCGACGCCGTCGCCCCGCCGCGCTGGTCACCACCGGGCGAGGCGGTCGTGCTCGACGTCACCGCCGGACCCCGCGACGACTGGTTCACCCCGGAGTGGCGGACGGTCCTGGCCGGCCAGGTCCACCACGTCACCCCCGACAGTGACCGGGTCGGCGTACGGACCACCGCTGCCCGGCCACTCGTCCGCGCCGTGACCCGTGAGCTGCCGAGCGAGGGCGTCGAGACCGGGTCGCTGCAGGTCCCGCCGGCGGGGCACCCCGTCCTGTTCCTCGCCGACCACCCCGTCACGGGCGGCTACCCCGTCGTCACGGTGCTCACCCCCGCGTCGGTCGACCGCGCCGCCCAGCTCCGACCGGGCGACGCGGTCCGCTTCCGCGTCCTCGACTGACTCAGCCGGCGTAGCGCGGATCGGACGCGGGGTCGTACGGCTGCCATCCCCACGAGTCGTCGTCCGACGACGGGGCCGGGTGCTCGTTCTGCCAGAGGACGTCGACCGCGGACCACTCCGATGCGCTGCACCAGTCGAGCACGTACGCGTCGTGGGCCGTCGGCGCCACGAACAACGACGACCTCGGGATCCGGCCGAGCGACTCCCCCCGTGCGGTCATGCACCCCTGCAGGCGGTCGAAGGCCGCGAGGTACTCGCTCCGGGTGACGACGCCGTCCTCGGTCGCCTGGTCCTGCGCCGCGCTCGCCGCGGGCATCGGGGGTGTGCGCAGCCAGCCGTACGACAGCGTCCACCCCAGGTCCCCGTCCACGCTGAGCCGGATCCGGTGCCCGGCGATCTCCGACGCCGCGTACGAGCCCGTGACGTGCGACCCGGCGGCGCACGACGCTTTACCGTCATCGACACCGGACCCGCGCTCGGTGATCTCGCCGCTCCCGGTGCGACACGTGGCGACCCAGGTGAACGTGTCGGCACGGGCGGGAGCGCGTCCGACCGAGATCGTCTCGTTCGACGACCCGACCCGCCCGACCGGGCTGCCGACGACCCGCAGGTACGTCGCGCCCGACCCGCCGACGACCGTCGCGGCCTGGCTCTGCGCCTCGAGGGCGGCCGGGTCCGGACTCGCCGCCGCGGTGATCGCACCACCGGCGGCGGCGCCACCGAGGACGCACACCACCGCTCCCGCGATCGTCGCCGCCCGCCACCGTCGACGCCGCCGAGGTGTGTGCTCGACCGTGTCGACGAGCAATGCCCGCAGTGCCCGGTCGCGGTCGTCGGTGTCCCTGTTCGTGGAGGTGCTCATGATCGTGCTCCGTTCCGTTCGACGGCCGGCTGTGTCGTGGGCCCGCTCGCGGTGAGTGCCGCGGCGAGCCGGGTCCGTGCGCGGGAGAGGCGCGACTTCACCGTTCCCGGCGCGATGCCGAGTGCGGCGGCGATCTCCCGCTCGCTGTAGCCCTCGAGGACCGACAGCGTGATGATCTCCTGGTCGCGGTGCCCGAGCTGCCGGAGCGCCCGGACGGCGTCCCCGTCATCGTCCCGGTCCGCGTGGTCGGGGACGTGTTCGGGTGGCGGCAACCGGTCGAGCGCGGCCCGGTACCGCCGGGCCGCACGGGTCTGGTTGCGGGCGACGTTCGTGGCCGTGACGAGCAGCCACGGCAGGAGCGACCCGTCGACGAGGCGGACCCGAGCCCGGTTCCGCCAGGCCTCGAGGAACACGATCGCGACCGAGTCGGCCGCGTCCGTGTCGACCGGCACGAGCCGCATGCAGTGGCGCTGCACCCGGTGGCGGTGCCGGTCGAACACCCGCCCGAACGCCTCGCCGTCACCCTCGAGCGCCATCGCCCAGTCCCCGCTGTCCATACCCTGCAGTGTCCGGGACGACCGGATCGGTTCCACCCCGCCGCACCGGTCGACGGCGAGTCCGGAACACCCCGCTGCCGGGTGCGGTTGCATCCGGCAACGACGACGAAAGGTGCACCATGTCGATGACCGTCCTGCTCGAGGTCCAGCTCCGGAGCGACCTCCCCGAGGAGACCACCGAGGCCGCGATCCGCGAGACCCTCGCCCAGACCGGTGCGTTCGCCGGCAACGAGTCGCTCGAGGTCCTCGTCGACGACAGCGACCCGTCGCGGGTGGTCGTCGTCGAGCGCTGGACGACGCCTGAGGCCCACGACGCCTACGTCGCCTGGCGCGGCACGCCGGAGGGCGCGGCGAACGCCCTCGCCGCCGTCGTCGCCGCCCCGCCGGTCACGCGCCGGTTCGGTCGGACGATCACGCTCGACTGACGCGACACCGCTGACCCGGCCCCGCTCCGGTCGATGGTCCGCCGCGGGGATGGGACGATTGGGGCATGACCGCCACGCTCGTCGCCAAGGGACTCTCCGGCGGGTACGCCGCACGCACGCTCTTCGACTCCCTCGACCTCACCGTCGCCCCGGGGGACGTCATCGGCGTCGTGGGGGTGAACGGCGCCGGCAAGTCCACCCTGCTCCGGCTCCTCGCCGGGGTGGACGAGCCGCTGGCCGGCACCGTGTCGCTCGCACCGACGGACGCGTTCGTCGGCTTCCTGCCGCAGGAGCACGAACGCCTCGCGGGTGAGACCGTCGCCGCGTACATCGCCCGGCGGACCGGGTGCGCCGAGGCCACCGCGACGATGGACGCCGCAGCCGCTGCGCTCGGCGACCCCGACGCCGGTGACGCCGCGGCGGACGCCTACTCGGCGGCGCTCGACCGCTGGCTCGCGGCAGGTGCGGCCGACCTCGACGACCGCATCCCCGTCGTGCTCGCCGACCTCGGCCTGGCCGTCGGGTCGGAGGAGGACGGCGTCGGGCCGGAGTCGCTCATGACCGCGTTGTCCGGCGGGCAGGCGGCCCGCGTCGGGCTCGCCGCACTGCTGCTCTCGCGGTTCGACATCGTGCTGCTCGACGAACCGACGAACGACCTCGACCTGGACGGCCTCGACCGGTTGGAGGGCTTCGTCCGGGGCCTCCGCGGCGGTGTCGTGCTCGTCAGCCACGACCGCGAGTTCCTGGCGCGCTCGGTGACCGCCGTCCTGGAGCTCGACCTCGCGCAGTCCACCAACCGGCTCTTCGGCGGCGGCTACGACTCCTACCTCGAGGAGCGCGAGATCGCACGGCAGCACAAGCGCGACGCCTACGAGGAGTACGCGTCCACCAAGGCCGACCTCGTCTCCCGGGCCCGGACCCAGCGCGAGTGGTCGAGCCAGGGCGTCCGGAACGCGATGCGGAAGAGTCCCGACAACGACAAGATCCGCCGTCGTGCCGCCTCCGAGTCGAGTGAGAAGCAGGCGCAGAAGGTCCGGCAGATGGAGTCCCGCATCGCCCGGCTGGACGAGGTCGAGGAGCCGCGCAAGGAGTGGCAGCTCGAGTTCACGATCGGCAGCGCGCCCCGGTCCTCGGCGGTCGTCGCTACCCTGTCCGACGCGACGTTCACCCAGGGCGACTTCACGCTCGGGCCGGTCTCCCTGCAGATCGACGGCGGTGACCGCATCGGCATCACGGGTCCGAACGGTGCCGGCAAGTCCACGCTCCTCCGGGCGCTGCTCGGCAAGCAGGCGCCGACGACGGGCACGGCGTCGCTCGGCTCCAGCGTCGAGGTCGGCGAGATCGACCAGGCACGCGCGGCCTTCACGGGTGACCAGCCGCTGGCCGACGCGTTCGAGGCGATCGTGCCCGAGTACACGACGGCCGACGTCCGGACCCTGCTCGCGAAGTTCGGGCTGAAGGCGGACCACGTCGGCCGTCCGGCGAACGCGCTCTCCCCCGGTGAGCGGACGCGCGCCGGCCTCGCGCTCCTGCAAGCCCGCGGGGTGAACGTGCTCGTGCTCGACGAGCCCACGAACCACCTCGACCTCGCCGCGATCGAGCAGCTCGAACAGGCCCTCGACTCGTACGACGGCACCCTGCTCCTCGTCACGCACGACCGCCGCATGCTCGAGACCGTCCGCCTCGACCGGCAGTGGCGCGTCGAGGCCGGTCGCGTCACCGAGGCCTGACCGGTCGTCTGATCGCTCGGGGTCGTGACTGCCGAGCCCCGTCAGGGCGTCGGCACGCCGGGCGCGGAACCCGTGGCCGCACCACCGTCCCGCGTCCACGAACCGGCGACCGGGCGCACCTCGACGAAGCCGCCCTGCTCCGTGGCGGGGTTCCGGCGGGCGATCGCGACCGCGGCGTCGAGGTCCCGCGCCTCGATGACCCCGATGCCGTCGAGCGCGGTCGTCGCCTCGGGACGGGCTGACGGACCGTCGCCGTCGATGCGCACCACCTCGGAGGCAGGGCCGAACGCGAACGCCGCGACGAGCGCGCCGGAGTCGATGAGGTCCGAGGCGTGCCGGTCGTGGGCGGCGAGCTCGTCGGGCGACGCCTCGCCCGGGCCACCGTGGATGAGGACGACGAAGTGCGGCATGCGCCAGGCCTACACCGTGGCCGGACGCTCCGTGCGTGGTCAGCGGCGGAGCGCCAGCCGCTCGATGACCTCGGCGCTCTCCTCCTGCGGGGTCCGGTCCGCCGCGACGGTGATGTGGGCCTCGTCGTCCTGCGGCGGCTCGAGGGTGGCGAGCTGGGACTGCAGGAGCGAGGTCGGCATGAAGTGCCCGGAGCGCTTCGACATCCGGTCCTCGATGAGGGACCCGTCCCCGGCGACGTGCACGAACACCACTCCGGGTGCCCGGAGGACGTCGCGGTAGGAGCGCTTCAGCGCCGAGCAGGTCACCACGCCGGGGGTGCCACCGTCGAGGTGCGACCGGATCCACGCCGCGATGACGTCGAGCCAGGGCCAGCGGTCCTCGTCGGTCAGCGGGGTGCCGGCGTGCATCTTGTCCACGTTCGCCTGCGGGTGCATGGCGTCGCCCTCGGCGAAGTCCCACCCGAGCTGCTCGGCGACCATCGCGGCGACGGTCGACTTGCCCGATCCGGAGACCCCCATCACCACGAGGACGCGGGCATCGAGTGCGGTGTCGTCGCTCAATGGATGAACACCCCCGCGAGCATGACCCCGGCGAGGCCGAACACCGAGATGAGGCACTCGAGCATCGTCCACGTCTTGAAGGTCTGCCCGACCGTGGTGTTGAGGTACCCCTTCACGAGCCAGAACCCGGCGTCGTTCACGTGCGACAGGAAGACCGACCCGGCGCCGATCGCGAGCACGAGCAGCGAGGTCATCGGCGAGGACAGGTCGTGCGCGATCGGCGCCATGATGCCCGCGGCCGTGACGGTGGCGACCGTGGCCGACCCGGTGGCGACGCGCACGAGGGCAGACACCACCCAGGCGACGAGCAGCACCGAGATGCCGGAGTCCTTCACGGCGTCGGCGATCACCCCGCCGATCCCGGTGTCGATGAGCACCTGCTTGAAGCCACCGCCGGCGCCGACGATGAGCAGGACGCCCGCGACCGGCGGCAGGGCACTCTCGAGGGACTTCGACACAGCGGAACGGTCCATGCCGCCGCCGATGGCGAAGAAGATCATCGCGTAGACCGCGGCGATGCCGATCGCGATCATCGGCGACCCGAGGAAGTCGAGCAGGCTGACCCACGAGCCCGAGGCGTCCGGGACGGTGGCCTCGCGGATGGCCTGCGCGAGCATCAGGACGACGGGCAGCAGGATGCCGACCAGCGCGACCGTGAAGGACGGGCTGCGCGGCTCGCTGATGACGCGGGTGAAGTCGCTCTTGCCGTGGGGCAGGGATGCGGTGTCCTGCGTGGCGGGGCCGCGCCGCGCCTCCCGACCCGCGTGTGCCGGGTCGTCGCCGACGGGACCTGCGTCGGAACCGCGCGACCCGAACATGTCGGGCGCTGGGATGTCGACCCAGCGCGCCGCGAAGCGGGCGAAGACCGGACCGGCGAGGACGATGACGGGGATCGCGAGCACGATGCCGAAGGCGAGCGTCGTGCCGAGGTTCGCACCGACCGTCGAGATGGCGACGAGCGGGCCGGGGTGCGGCGGCACGAACGCGTGCATCGTGGAGAGGCCGACGAGGGCGGGCACGGCGATCTTCATGATCGGGACGGAGCTGCGCTTCGCCACCAGGACGATGATCGGGATGAGCAGGACGAGGCCGACCTCGAAGAACATCGGCAGGCCGATGAGCGCGCCGATCAGCGCCATCGTCCACGGCAGCGCCGCCTTCGACGACCTCCGCACGAGGGTGTCGACCACGCGGTCGGCCGCCCCGGAGTCGACGAGCATCTTGCCGAACATCGACCCGAGGCCGACGAGGATGCCGACGCTCGTCATCGTCGCACCGAAGCCGTTGCCGAAGCTCGTCACCGCCTTGTCCGGAGCGAGACCCGCACCGATCCCGACGCCGAGCGCCCCGATCGTGAGCGCGATGAACGGGTGCACCTTCAGCCAGGTGATGAGGGCGATGATCACGACGATGCCGATGATCGCCGCGATGATCAGCTGCGCGACCGGCCCCGACGGGTCGACGGCTTCGGTGCCGGCTGGTTCCGCCGCCAGGACGGTGACCGCGTGGGCCGCGGCCGCGTGGACCGTGGCCGGATCGGCCGGGAGAGCGTGAGGCATCGGTGCCCCTTCCTGGAGCCGCTGCCGCGCGGCTCCGTCGCCTTCGTGTCGCGGACGGTCTGGCGTGCTGCGCTTCGACCGTCAATAATCTGATTAATCAGACTATACGACGATCCACCGCGCGGCATCCGCCCTCCGGGGCAGTCTGCCGATTCGATGGACACCGTGTCACGCGCCGTGCGTGCCGCGTACTGCACGGAGGAACGATGGCGACCGGTCGCGGACTGCACGCCCAGGTGCTCGAGACGCTCGGGCAGCGGATCGTCGACGGCGTGCTCGCCCCGGGCACCGTCGTCCGGCCCGAGGCCGTCGCGGCGGAGTTCGGCGTGTCGAGGTCGGTCGTCCGCGAGGCGCTGCGTGTCCTGCAGTCGCTCGGGCTCGTCGAACCCCGCCAGCGCGTCGGCACGCTGGTGCTCGACATCGTGTCGTGGGAGCTGCTCGCGCCGACCGTGATCCGGTGGCGCGGCGCCTCGCCCTGGTACTTCGCCCAGCAGCGGGAACTGCTCGAGCTGCGCCTCGGCGTCGAGCCCGTCGCCGCATCGCTCACGGCGGGGACACCGGGTGCCGCAGCGGTGCTCGCCGCCGCCACCGACATGACCGAC
This sequence comes from Curtobacterium sp. 320, assembly GCF_031455235.1. Classification (NCBI taxonomy): domain Bacteria; kingdom Bacillati; phylum Actinomycetota; class Actinomycetes; order Micrococcales; family Microbacteriaceae; genus Curtobacterium; species Curtobacterium sp. 320. Next base: position 24,436 of record NZ_JAVDSI010000013.1, read on the forward strand.
GCCTGCGGTCGGGAGGACAGCCGCGCCTACCTCGAGGCCGACGTCCGCTTCCACCGAGCGCTCCTGACCGGTTCCGGCAACGCCGTCTTCGCACACTTCGCCGGGACCGTCGAGGCGCTGCTGCGGACCCGCACCTCGGAGTCGCGGGACACCATCACACGCTGGACCCGCGACGCGGCGGCCCGGCACGAGGCCGTGGGGCTGGCGCTCGTCGCGGGCGACGGCGCGGCCGCGTCGGCTGCGGCGCGCGAGCTCGTGCGGGTGACGCGGGACGAGTTCATCGCGGAGGCGCCGGCGTCCTGACCCGAGGGCGCGGGACACGCCGCGTGCGGGTCGCCGAGGTCGCTCGACACGCCGCACGCGCGCGCCGGAAGCGGCCGATCGCGCGACCTCGCGTGCCCGGGACGCGACCGACGGGCGGACGGGAGGCGCAGTGCGGGGCCGACCCGCGCGCCTCCCGTCCGACCGTGGCCGGGTCGCAGGACACGCCGCACGCTCTCCGCCGAGGTCGCGCAACACGCCGCGCGCGCGCGACGGGAGCGGCAGATCGCGCGACCTCGCGTGCCCGGGACGCGACCGATCGACGGACGGACCGGAGGCGCGGTGCGGGGCCGACCCGCGCCTCCCGTCCGACCGTGGCCAGGTCGCGCGACACGCCGCACGTTCTCCGCCGAGGTCGCGCAACACGCCGCGCGCGCACGCCGGAAGCGGCCGATCGTGCGACCTCGACCTCGGCCGCGGCCCGCCCGGCCGCGCGCGCTACCCGCGCGCGAAGAGGCGCGGACCGCGCAGGCGCAGCCGCATCGTCACCGTGCCGAGCCACCGGTCGTACTTGTACCCGACCTTCCCCATGCGGCCGACCTCTTCGAAGCCGAGCCGCTCGTGGAGCCGGATCGACGCCTCGGCCTGGCGGTCGGCGATGACGGCGACGACCTCGCGGACGCCGGCCGACCGGCACTCATCGATCAGCGCCTCCATCAGGGCCCTCCCGAGCCCCTTCCCGCCGGACGCGGCACCGAGGTAGATCGAGTCCTCGACGACGCGGTTCGACCGGTCGCGGGGGTTCCACGGGTCGACGAGCGCGTAGCCGAGCACCTGCCCCGAGGGGTTCTCGGCGACCAGGAACGGCAGACCCCGACGACGGATCTCGTCGTAGCGGCGCTTCCACGCGGCGAACGTGAACGCCGACGGGTCGAAGGTCACCGAGGAGTTCCGGACGTAGTGCGTGTGGATCTCGCGGACGTCGGGGAGGTCGCTGGGCTCGGCAGCGCGGATCGTGTAGGTGAACGCGGCCTCGGCGGGGACCGGGGCGCGCAGGTGTCGCGGCAGGACCCGCCGTCGCTGGTATTCCTCCTCGAGCACGGGTCCGAGCCTATGCCGCGGGCAGGGTCCAGTCGACCGGTTCGGCGCCCTGCGCGACGAGCAGCTCGTTCACCTGCGAGAACGGGCGGCTGCCGAAGAACCCGCGCGAGGCGCTGAGCGGGCTCGGGTGGGCGGACGCGACGACCGGGGTGTCCCCGAGGAGCGGCCGGACCGAGGCCGCCTGCGCACCCCAGAGGACGGCGACGAGGGGCTTCCCACGGGCGACGAGGGCACGGACTGCCTGGTCGGTGACGGCCTCCCAGCCCTTCCCGCGGTGGCTGCCGGCGGCTCGGGCCTCGACGGTGAGGACGCGGTTGAGCAGCAGGACGCCCTGGGCCGACCACGCCCGCAGGTCCCCGTGTGCCGGCGGCGTCACGCCGAGGTCGGCCTCGAGCTCGCGGTAGATGTTCGCCAGGCTGCGCGGGACGGGTCGCACGTGCGGGTCGACCGCGAACGACAGGCCGATCGGGTGCCCGGGCGTCGGGTACGGGTCCTGTCCGACGACGAGGACCTTCACGTCGTCGAACGGCTCGGCGAAGGCCCGGAGGACGTGCTCGCCAGCCGGGAGGTACTGCCGACCGGCACCGGTCTCGGCGCGGAGCCAGTCGCCCATCCGGTGGACGTCGTCCTCGACGGGGGCGAGTGCCTCGGCCCAGCCGGGGTCGATCAGGTCGGCGAGCGGTCGGGCCTGCACGGGGCTAGGCGCCCATCGTGGCGACGGCGACCGAGTCCTCGCCCGCGACGACGCGCCAGACGCTGCCGGTGCCGCGGACCTCGAGCGCGCCCTCGCCCACGACCAGCGTGGTGTCCTCGTCGATCGCCAGGCCGGCGGTCACGAACTCGGCCTCGGCGCTCGCGATGAGCCGGGCGAGCGTGCCGGCCTGGACGGCGTGCACGTCGATCGTCAGGTCGACCAGGCCGAGCCCCTCGCGGAGTTCGACCTCGTCGAGGCCCTCGGAGGCTTCCTCGGGGCAGATCTCGACGCCGCCGATGCGCCAGCCGCCGACGAGGGCACGATCGGCGGCGATCATCGCGCCGGCCGAGTAGCCGAGGTAGGGCAGGCCGTCGGAGACGAGCAGGCGGATCTGGTCGACGAGCGGGGCGACGGCGTCGAGGTAGTCCGGCGTGACCCCGCCGCCGACCACGAGGGCGTCGACGTCGCTGAGGACCGTGGTGTCGAACACCTGGCCGGCGGCGACCTCGGTGACGAGGACCTCGGCCGTGCGCGGGCCGGTCAGCACCCCGGCGATGTCGGCGGTGCCGGACGGGCTCACCCCGGACCCGTCGGCGACGGAGAGCAGGGCGATGCGTGGGACGGTTCGACCGACGGCTGCGGAGCGGACCGTGGCCTCGGCGACGAAGGGCGCGGCGGCGTCCGAGGCAGCGAAGGGTCCGCCGCCGACGAGGTGGATGCTCACGACTCGGCCGTCACCGGGGCGAGGGCGCTCCACGGGAAGGTGATCCAGCCGTCGACACGACGCCAGACGTGGTCCGGCTCGAGCACGGTGCCGGGCTTCGAGTAGAGGCAGGCACTGCGGACGTCGGCGCCGGCGTTCCGGATGATGTCGACCACCAGGCGCAGGGTCCGGCCGGAGTCCGACACGTCGTCGACGACGAGGACGCGCTTGCCGGCGAGGCTCGGGGCGTCGAGCGCCGGCGACAGGATGACCGGCTCCTCGAGGCGCTGCTCGACGTCGGTGTAGAACTCGACGTTGATCGAACCGCACTCCTTGGTGCCGAGGGCGTAGGCGACCGCGCCGGCGATGATGAGCCCGCCGCGGGCCACGGCGACGACGACCTCGGGTTCGAAGCCGGAGGACAAGACGTCCTTGGCGAGCAGGCGTGCTGCGTCACCGAACTCGAGCCATCCGAGCACCTCGGGCCCGCTCGTCACGGTCACGGTCGAGGGAGCCTGGGCGGGTGACCCGGATTCGCTGCTGATCGGCATCCGACAACGGTACCGGCACGGACCCCGCGCCCGCGACCCGCACGTGCGGCCCGGGCGCGTGCGGGCCGGGTGCGGGCCGGGTGCGCGGCACCCGCGGGGATCACACCCGCGGCGTCAGCTTCCCCCGCGCGAGCTTGTGCTGGGCCGACTGCGCCACCGGGCGGATCGTGACGAGGTCGAGGTTCACGTGCGCCGGCAGCTCGACCGCGTGCACGATCGCCTCGGCGACGTCCTCGGCCACGAGCGGCTCCGGCACGTCGTCGTAGACCGCCGCGGCCTTCTCCGCGTCGCCACGGAACCGGGTCAGGGCGAACTCGTCGGTCTTCACGAGGCCCGGCGCGATCTCGACGACCCGGATCGGTTCACCGTTCAGCTCGAGCCGGAGCGCGGCCACGAGGGCGTGCTCGGCGAACTTCGCGGCGTTGTACCCGCCACCGTTCTCGTACGCGACGTGCCCGGCCGTGCTCGTCACCGTGACGATGTCGGCGCTCCCGGCAGCCGCCGCACGCCGACGGAGGTGCGGGAGCAACGCCGCGACGACCCGCTTCGTGCCGATCACGTTCACCTCGAACATGGCGCGCCAGTCCTCGACGTCCGACTCCTCGACCGACGCGGACCCGAAGGCGCCGCCGGCGTTGTTCACGAGCACGTCCGCTCCCCCGAGCTCGTCGACACGGGCGGCCAGCGCCTCGACGTCGGAGGCGCTGGTGATGTCCGCGACGAGGACGTCGGCTCCGGTCGACCCGGCGAGCGCCTCGAGCTTCGAGGCACGGCGGGCGACGGCGAGCACGTCCCACCCGTGTGCGCGGAACAGTCGGACGGTCGCTGCTCCGATGCCCGAGCTCGCTCCGGTGACGACTGCGCGACGAGATGCCATGTGCTTCCTCCAGGGGACGGGGTGGGATGTCCCAACCGTACCGATCCGGCAAGGTCACGATCGGGTAACGTGACCGGCGATGACGACGGACGCCGCCCCTCCCGCGCCCTCGGCGCCCGCCTCGCAGCTCGAGCCCGGACGTGCGAAGCGCCGTATCCCGATGTGGGACACGGCGCGGTTCCTGGCGGTCACGCTCGTGGTGATCGGCCATGCGATCCAGCGCCAGACGGCGGCGAGCGAGCACGCCCTTGCGCTGTACACCTTCATCTACGCGTTCCACATGCCGGCGTTCGGTGTCATCAGCGGGTACTTCTCCTCCGCCGACACCCCGACCGCGAAGCGCATGCGTCGGACGATCACGGACATCGTCGTGCCGTACATCATCATGCAGACGATCTGGACCGTCGTGCAGGCCCTGGTCGAGGGCGGGAAGAAGTTCAACCCGACGCAGCCGACCTGGACGCTCTGGTTCCTGCTCGCGCTGGGGATCTTCAAGCTGATCCTCCCGTACCTCGCACAGCTCCGGTGGCCGCTGTTCTGGGCCGTCGTGTTCAGCATCGGCGTCGGCTACTTCGACAACGTCGACTCCACGCTCTCGCTGTCGCGGGCGATCAGCCTCCTGCCGTTCTTCCTGCTCGGCTGGCAGGTGAAGCAGTGGGGCGTCTTCGACCGCTGGTACGAGGCTCCGCGGCGGGTCGTGGTCCGGGTGCGCATCGCGGCCGGTGCCGTGTTCGTGGCGTGGGCGGTGGCGTGTGCGATCTGGATCCCGCAGTTCAAGCAGTTCGACCTGCACCACTGGTTCTTCTACGACGACTCGTACTCGGGACTCGGCGAGGACGCCTGGTGGGCCGGTGCGGTCCGCTTCGGGCTGATGCTGCTGGCGACCCTCCTCACCGCGTCGTTCCTGCTGCTCGTGCCCCGTCGGAACGTCTGGATCACGCAGTTCGGCGCGGCGACGATGTACGTGTACCTGCTGCACACGTTCGTGCTCTACCCGATCCGCGAGTCCGGGGTGCTCGCCGGGCAGCACTCGGCATGGCCGTACGTGCTGCTCATGGTGGCGATCGCCTGCGCGGTGAGCCTGTTCCTCGCCCAGCCGTTCGTCCGCCGGGGGATGCGCTGGCTCCTCGAACCGAACGTGCGCTGGCTGTTCCGCCGCGAGCAGTGACATCCCCGCGCAAGCCGTCGTCTTCGCTGCGCTCAGTCGGCGGCGCGCGACGTCGCGGCAGGCCGCGACCTTCCCCCGTGGTCGCCGCCAGCGTGTGAGTGCGCACGCGCGGGCCAGGAGGCGCGGCTCGCCCCAGCCTCGGTCGTTACGTCCCGAGGCGGGCGCGCTGGTGCCGACGCGACCACCTGCGTACCGTGACGGGCGACGCACAGCCGCGCCGCGCCTCCTGGGCCGAGCGCTGGGCGACCCGACGACCCGACGACCGCCACCGGACAGGAGCACGAGATGACCCAGAACGACGCCGCCCAGTGGCGGTTCGAGACCACGCAGATCCACGCCGGCGCACAGCCCGACCCGACCACGGGGGCCCGCGCGACGCCGATCTACAAGACGACCTCGTACGTCTTCGCGAACTCCGACGAGGCCCGTGACCTCTTCGCCCTGGCCAAGCCGGGCAACATCTACTCGCGCATCATGAACCCGACGAACGACGTCGTGGAGCAGCGGATCGCGGCGCTCGAAGGCGGCTCCGGGGCGCTCCTGGTGTCGAGCGGCCAGGCGGCGGAGACCTACGCGGTGCTCAACATCGCGGGCGCCGGGGACCACATCGTGTCCTCGTCGTCGATCTACGGCGGCACGTACAACCTGTTCAAGTACACGCTCGCGAAGCTCGGCATCGAGACCACGTTCGTCGAGGACCAGGACGACCTCGACGAGTGGCGCCGCGCGATCCGACCGAACACGAAGCTGTTCTTCGCCGAGACGATCGGCAACCCGAAGATCAACGTGCTCGACATCACCGGCGTCAGCGAGGTCGCCCACGAGTCCGGCGTGCCGCTCATCGTCGACAACACGATCGCGACGCCGTACCTCATCCGTCCGTTCGAGCACGGCGCCGACATCGTCGTGCACTCGGCGACGAAGTTCCTCGGCGGGCACGGCACCGTCATCGGCGGGATCATCGTCGACTCCGGGAAGTTCGCGTGGTCGCAGCACCCGGACAAGTTCCCCGAGTTCAACACGCCGGACCCCTCGTACCACGGCGCGGTCTTCGCCGAGGCCGTCGGCAACGAGCTCGCCTACATCGTCAAGGCCCGGGTGCAGCTGCTCCGCGACCTCGGTGCGTCGAACTCGGCGGACACCGCGTTCGCGCTGCTGCAGGGCATCGAGACGCTTTCGCTCCGCATCGAGCGTCACGTGTCGAACGCGCAGGAGATCGCCGAGTGGCTCGACCGGCACCCGGACGTCGCGACCGTCGCCTACGCCGGGCTGCCGACCTCGCCGTGGTACGCCGCGGCGAACCGCTACGCGCCGAAGGGCGTCGGGGCCGTGCTGTCGTTCGAGCTCAAGGGCGGTGTACCCGCCGGCAAGGCGTTCGTCGACAGCCTGCAGCTGTTCTCGCACCTCGCGAACATCGGCGACGTGCGCTCCCTCGTCATCCACCCGGCGTCGACCACGCACTCGCAGCTGACGCCCGAGCAGCAGCTCACCACTGGTGTCACGCCGGGGCTGGTGCGGCTGTCGGTGGGGATCGAGAACGTCGAGGACCTCAAGGCTGACCTCGAGGCCGGGCTCGCCGCTGCCCGTGCGGTCGCGCAGGAGGGCCAGCGCGCGTAGCGGCCCCGGGCGCGGGGCGCGGGGGCGGTCGCGGGGGCGACTCGGAACGACGTGGTCGTTGTCGTACGACAACGGCCACGTCGTTCGTTGCACGCGCAACACTTGCGTGCGCCCGGGAGCGACAACGTCGATGTCGTACGACGTCGACGAAGTCGTTCCGACTCGGCGCCCGACCGCACGCACGCAGCCGCGCGCAGGCACGCCCGCACGCGAGCCCCCGCGAGCACCCGCGACCCGCCGCAGTGGACCCGCGACGCGCCGGACGTGACGTAACACTGGCGGCCCGCGCCGCGCCTCCCGGCAGACTGGACCCGATGGACTGGCAGACGACCCCCGAGGACTCCGTGCCGTCCACCCTCGTGCCCGGAACCGAACTCGGCACGCTCGGCAAGCCCCCGGTGACCGGCGCCTGGCGCCCGGGCGACCACCCCGGCTCCCGGCACTTCGCGTCCCTCGGTGAGCAGTGGGTGCGGGGTGGACGCATCCCCGCCGTGCGCGTGGCGTACGAGATCTGGGGCACGCTCAACGCCGACCGCGACAACGCGGTCCTGGTGTTCCACGCGCTGACCGGCGACTCGCACGTCGCCGGAGCACCCGGGCCCGGACACCGCACCGCCGGCTGGTGGGGCGACGTCGTCGGCCCCGGCCGGGCGATCGACACCGACCGGTGGTTCGTCGTCGCACCGAACATGCTCGGCGGCTGCCAGGGCACGACCGGGCCGTCGTCGGTGTCGCCGGACGGCCTCGAGTGGGGATCCCGCTTCCCGTTCGTCACCGTGCGCGACCAGGTGGCGGTGCAGGCACAGCTGGCCGACCGGCTCGGCATCGACGTCTTCGCGGCCGTCGTCGGCGGGTCGATGGGCGGCATGCACGCGCTCGAGTTCGCCGTCACCCACCCTGCACGGGTGTCCCGGCTCGCGGTGCTGGCGAGCACGGCGCAGACCACCGCCGACCAGATCGCCGCGAACTCGCTGCAGCGCGCTGCGATCCAGATGGACCCGGCGTTCGCGGGCGGCGACTACTACGAGGCCGACGCCGGCGAGGGCCCCCACCGCGGGCTGGCGCTGGCTCGGCGGATGGCGTTGATGACCTACCGGGCGTCCGACGAGCTGAACGGCCGGTTCGCCCGCTCGTGGCAGAGCGACGTCTCACCGCTCGGCGACGACGGCCGCTTCTCGGTCGAGAGCTACCTCGACTTCCACGGCAACAAGTTCACCCGTCGGTTCGACGCGAGCTCCTACATCACGCTCACCCACGCGATGGACTCGCACGACGTCGGAGCCGGTCGGGGCGGGATCGCGGCGGCGCTGGCGCAGGTGACGGCCCGCACGCTCGTGGTCGGGGTGTCGAGCGATCGGCTGTTCCCGATCGAGGACCAGCACCGCATCGCGGCCGGCGTGCCGGACACCCTCGACGGTGACCGCGCGGCCGTGATCGAGAGCGAGTTCGGGCACGACGGGTTCCTGATCGAGCACGAGGCCGTGGGGGCGCACCTCCGGCGGCTCTTGGACGCATAACGCTTGCAATGACGATCGCGGCACCATCCGACACGGGATGGCGCGCCGAACACCCCCCAACGGGTGTCGCGCGTGGAATGATGGCGTGGTGCCCAGCCTGAACCAGGCTCGGTTTTCCCTCAGCCACACCGCCACGACCAGGACACCGATGGACTTCATCGCACAGGAACGCGACCGCTTGCTCCGGTCGACGACCCGTGTCGTCGGCATCGTCTGTGCCCTGGTGTCGGTCGTCGCGGTGATCTGCGCCCTCGCGGTCCCGGTCGTCCCGCTGCTCGGCGGGCTCGCCTGCATCGCGATCATGATCGCCGGCTTCCTGGTCTTCGGGTGGAACGCGTCCGTGTGGTGGACGGCGCTCATCCTCGCCTCCGGCCTCGGCGCGCTCGCACTCCTGCTGCTCGGCGTCGACGAGGCAGCGCGTCCGATCATCGCCTCCGCGGTGGTGCCCCTCGCCGCCGGCAGCATCTCGGCACCGCTCATGTCCCAGCGCGGGAGCCCTGTGGGCCTCGGGCTGACCATCCTCGCCGGGGCGATCGTCGTCGTCGCGATCGTGTGGGCGAGCGGCAGCGTCCTCGCCGCCCCGGTCACCGGCGCGCTGCTCGGGTGGGTGCTCATCGCCGTCGTGACGATCTGGATCTCCCGGAGCATCCCCCGCGTCGCCCGCCGGATCTACAGCATCGGCACCGCGCACCGCGCCGAACGCCAGGCGAGCGAGACCGAGGCGCAGCGACGACAGGGTGCCCGGCTCCTGCACGACACCGTGCTCGCCACGCTGACCCTCCTCGCGCACTCCGGCGTGGGCGTCTCCGAGCAGGCGATGCGTGAGCAGGCCGCCGAGGACGCCCGACTCCTCCGCCACCTCCGCCTCGGTGCGACGCCGCAGCCGCAGCAGTCCGGTGACTACTCGCTCACCCGCGAGGAAGAGTCCCCGCTCGGCCAGACCCTCGAGTCCGTCAAGCAGCGCTTCGGCCGCATGGGCCTCGAGGTGAGCTGGCACGGCACCGGGCAGGTCCTCCTGCCGTCGAACGTGCTCGACGCCTTCCTGCTCGCGCTCGGCGAGTGCCTCGAGAACGTCCGTCGGCACGCCGGGGTCGGCGAGGCGCACGTCACGATCGTGCACGACAACGAGATGGTCCGCGCGATGGTCACCGACTCCGGCGTCGGCTTCGACCTCACCCACGTCAGTGCCGAACGGCTCGGCTTCAAGGAGAGCGTGGTGAACCGCCTCCGCGAGGTCGGCGGTGATGCGAAGCTCTTCTCCGCGCCGGGATCCGGCACGACCGTCGTCCTGGAGGCCCCCAGATGAGCCGCGTCCCCGAGGACACCATCAGCCGCGGGCTCCCCGGCGAGACCGTGCAGCCCGCTCCGCGGACCCGACGGGAGGCGCGGGAGCGGTACCGGGGCAGCGAACGTCGGCAGGCGCGCGGCCTCCCCTCCACCTCCACCGGCGCGCGCTCGCTGCGGCAGGCCGCCAAGCCCGGCGCCTCGCTCGGCGCCGGCTACCTCGGACTCGGCGCCGCGGTCCTCACCGGCATCGAAGCCGTCGCGGGGATCGTCTTCTTCCTCATCCGCTGGACGGAGTTCACCGACCCGTGGCTGCCCGCGGCGGCCTGGGCGCTCTACCTCGTCGCCGCCGTCGGGGTCGGGCTCAGCCTGCTCACCTACGGCGAACGACTGACCGGACTCGCCTTCGCGCTGATCTGCGTCGTCCTCGGCTGCGTCGTGACCCTCGACTTCATCGGCATCTGGCCCGAGCACGACATCGCCCACTCGGCGTCCGCGTCCGTCGCCGCCGGGTTCGCGCTCCTGCCCGTCGCGACCCTGCGCCCGGCCCGCGAAGTCGCCGCCGCCATCGCCGTCCTCGGCCTCGCGTTCGTCGGGATGGCGGTCGCCTCGACGCCGATCACGAGCGACACCCTGCCCGCGATCGTGTCCACCGTGGCGCTCGTGACCGTCCCGCCGTCGATCGCGCTCTTCGTGGTGCACCGGTTCCGCCAGCTCGTGCAGCGTGAACTCGACCGGGTCCTCGTGCAGAGCAACGTGCAGGCACCGCAGTTCGCCGTGGGCATGCTCGCGTCCGACGAACTCGCCCGGCTCGACCTCGCCGCCGAGAAGCTCCTCGACGCCGTCGCCAACGGCAGCGACCCCCTCCCGCTCTCGGACGCGTCCGCCTCGGTCGCCGCCTCGCTCGCCACCGAGCTGCGTCTGCACCTCATCGAGGGCCGCCGCGAGACCTGGCTGTACCACGCGATCACGGAGTCCGACAACCTCGGCCGCTCGGTCAGCGTCGCGGATCCGCAGTCGCTCGCGGGCCACCTCTCCCCCGCGCAGCGCGACGGGCTGCTGCAGACGCTCTGGCAGATGGTCGGCGACGGCAAGCAGACCCAGGCCGGATCGCCCGTCGTGTCCGTGACGCTCGGCCCCGTCGGCTCGGACGGGCACCCCGTCACCGACGAGACGATGGACGTCCCGGTCGTCTTCGAGTCGCGCGGTGTCCCCCGGCGTCGACTCGGCCCGACCGCGTGGAGCGCCCTGCAGCGGATCGGCCCGTACCAGGACTCCGTCCGCGACGGCGTGCTGCACGTCGTCGCGCACTGCGTCGTCGACCGACATCCGTCGATGTAGTCGTCGCACGGAACCGGCTGGCCCGACTGCCGGACACCCTGACCAGCCTGCCCGTGCCCCGTGGTTCGTCCCCCTAGGATCGGCCCACGACCGCCCCCGAGAAAGGACGCCACCATGGCGACTCCAGAGGAACCGATCCGACTCGCACTCGTCGACGACCACAGGATGCTCCTCGGCGCGCTCACCGAGTGGATCCGGAACGCAGCCGACGACATCACGCTCGTCGCCGCCGTCACCACCTGGCCCGAGCTCCTCACGAGCCCGGCGTTCCCGGTCGACGTCGTGCTGCTCGACCTCGACCTCAAGGACTCGATCCCGGTCTCGCTGAAGATCTCGACGCTCAAGACCGCCGGTGTGAAGACCGTCGTGATGAGCACCTACTCGGAGCCGAACGTCGTCCGCGAGGCCCTCGCCTCCGGCGCCCTCGGCTACCTCGTGAAGAGCGAGGATGCCGAGATGATCGTCGAGGCCATCCGCTCCGCCCAGCGCGGCGAGCAGTACGTCTCCGCCGAGCTCGACCTGGCGATCAACAGCGGTGACGTCGGTGGCGTTCCGAAGCTCAGCGCCCAGGAGCGTCGCGTCATGGCGCTGTACGGCGGCGGCGAGCCGGTGAAGAGCGTCGCGTACCAGCTCGGCATCTCCGAGGAGACCGCGAAGAGCTACCTCAAGCGCATCCGCGAGAAGTACCGCGTCGCGGGCTTCGACGTCGGCACGAAGGTGGCGCTGCGGAAGCGCGCGATCACCGACGGCATCATCGTCCAGGACGGCAGCCCGCTGGGTCTGTAGCGCGCCGCGCGTCGCACGCGCCACGCGCCGCACGCTTCGTGAGCAGAAGAGGTCGGGTCCCGTCACAGGACCCGACCTCTTCTGCTCACGATCGGCGGTCTGCCGCACCGTCGACGGGCTGGAGGCGCGGCACGGGGCCGCCCCGCGCCTCCTGGCCGGTGGGACCCGCGTCAGCCCAGCGGGACGGGCGCGGTGATCGGGCCGGTGGACGGCGACGACGACCGGAGCGACGCACGGCGGGTGCTGCGGCGCTCGGCGCCGTAGCTCACCATCGTCATGAGGACACCGAGCAGCGCCAGCACGATGCCGAGCCACCCCGGCGCCTTGAAGCCGAACCCGGCAGCGATGACGGCGCCGCCCAGGGCCGCACCGATCGAGTTGCCGATGTTGAACGCCGAGTGGTTGAGCGCCGCCGCGATGGTCCGTGCGTCTCCGGCGACGTCCATCAGGCGGGACTGCACGGCCGGCGGGATCGCGGACGAGGTCGCACCGAGCAGGAACGCCCCGAGGAAGACCCCCCACACCCACTGCGCGGTGAGGACGGTGACGAGCAGGGCGCCGATCAGCGCGAACATGCCGACGTAGATCGTGCGCTTGACGCTGTGGTCGGCCAGGTGCCCGCCGAGCACGCCGCCGATGACCATGCCGATGCCGACGACCACGAGGACGAGCGGCACGAACGACTCCGACAGCCCCGTGACGTTCTGCACGAGCGGCGAGATGTACGAGTAGACCGCGAAGAAGCCGCCGAAGCCGACTGCTCCGAGGCCCATGACCATCCAGACCTGCGGCACGCGGAACGCCCGCAGCTCGCGGCCGATCGTCGCGTGCTCGTCACGGGCGCTGCGCGGCACGAAGGCCCACACCGCGAGGAAGGTCAGGGCGAACAGGACGGCGACGACGCCGTACGCGATGCGCCAGCTGGCGACCTGCCCGACCCAGGTGATCGCCGGGACGCCCACGACGTTCGCGACCGACAGACCGAGCAGCACCATCGCGATGCCCTTGCCGCGCTTGCCCGGACCCATGATGTCGCCCGCCACGATGGACGCGATGCCGAAGTACGCACCGTGCGGGAGTCCCGCGACGAACCGCGCCACGAGCACGAGGCCGAACGACGGCAGGATCGCGCTCGCGACCGTCGCCAGGACGAACCCGACGAGCAGCACGAGGATCAGGCCCTTGCGCGGGAACTTCGCCGACATCGCCGCGATCGTGGGAGCACCGACGACGACACCGAGGGCGTACGCGCTCACGAGCCAGCCGGCGTGCGCGATCCCGGCGTCCGGGTCGAGGCCGTACTGGCGCGGCAGGAGTGCCTCGGCGATGTTCGGCAGGAGCCCCATCGCGACGAACTCGGTCGAACCGATGGCGAACCCGCCGAGGGCGAGGGCGATGAGCGCGAGTGCGCGACGCGCAGGCGTGAGCTGGGACATGGTGCCTGTTTCGGGACGGGAGGAGCGGGACGGGTTCCGGACGTCGACTCGCGTGAGTCGGCTGGGACCGTCGGTGCGCGTGGTCGCCGCACCGTGCCTCCGTCGCGTCGACGTCGCTGACGGTGCGACCGGGAACGGGCGGAGGGTGGTCCTGGTTCAGCGGCGAATGTGGACGACCGGCCACCGAGAGCGACCGGTCTCAGCAGTGTAGACCGCTCCAAAGGCCGAACGGAAGTCGCCCGGCCGAATCGATTCGACCCACGTCAGGCGGCGCGACGCTCCGGCTCCGCGTGGGCCGTGACGACGAGCCCCGGGAGTTCGTCACGGTGGACCCACCCGGCGCCGCACTCGGTGCAGCTCGCCCAGGCGGTGTCGCCGTGCTCGTCCGAGTCGATGACGACCGTCCGCAGGTCGCAGTCGGGGCACCAGCCGTCGTGCATCATCACGTGCTCCTCGTCGTCGTGCGGACGCGTTCCGTCCGACACCGACAGGACACACCCGACCACCGACATCCGTGGGAGGCGCTCGGCGTGTCGCTCAGTCGTCGAGCGCAGCCTCGAGCCGCTCGAGCTTGCCGTCGATCTCGCCGGTGTACCCCGGGCGGATGTCGGCCTTGAGCACGAGGGACACCCGCGTGCCGTACGCCCCGACGGCCTCGGTGGCGCGCTTGACGACGTCCATGACCTCGTCCCACTCCCCCTCGACCTCGGTGAACATCGACGAGGTGCGGTTCGGCAACCCGCTCTCGCGGACGATCCGCACGGCAGCCGCGACGGCGTCGTGCACGGACCCGTCCGAGCTCGCGGAAGGACCACCGGACGGGGCGACGGAGAACGCGACGATCATGCGTCCATCCTGCCCCCTGCCGGGACGCCCGGCACAGCGGCGGCACGGGCCCGCACGCCGAGCCGGACGATCGCGACGACGCTCCAGACCAGCACCCCGACCTCGAGCGCGTTCCGGAGCGTGAGGACCACGAGCACCCAGGGCTGCACGGTGAGCACCTGGTCGTAGAACCCGGGGTAGATCACCTGCGTCAGCACAGCCATCGGGATCGCGGCGACGGCGACCGGGAGGAAGCGCCGGGCGCTCGGACGCCCGGCGACGAGCCCCCACACGATCGGCACGGCGAACCACCCGATGTACTGCGGCGACCCGACCTTGTTCGCGGCGACCAGCGCGGCCACCAGGAGCAGTGCCAGCAGCGGCGCGGCCTCGGCCCGGTGCGCGCCGCGGTGCACGGCCCAGAGCGCGAGCAGCACCCCACCGACGACGACCACGGCCATGAGCGGCGTCGACACCGCGGCTGCCGCGTGCGTCCCCGCGCCGGACACCTCGAACGTCAGGATCTGCTGGTCGTAGTAGACCGCGGCACCGGGGACGCCGAGCGCCGCCGCCCACATGAAGGGGGTCGCGAGCGGCGCCTCGATCTGCAGCGCACGGCCGCTCTGCTGCCCCACGAACGAGAGCAGGTGGGCCGCACCCCCGTACAGGACGTCGACGAGGACGATGAGCGTAGTCAGCACGAGTGCGCCGACGAGCACCCCGCGGCGGTGGCCACGGCGGAGCAGCAGGAGCACGCCCACGAGCGCCGCGGGCCACACCTTCGTCCATGCGCCGGCGGTGAACAGCACCGACGCGACGGCCGGCCGCGACGCGACGAAGGCGACCCCGACCAGGGCGAGCACGGTCGCGACGGTGTCGATGCGCCCGAGGCCGATCGGTCCGAGAGCGAGCAGGAAGGCGAGCCACCACCACACGACGCGCACGCCGAGCCCGCGGAAGCGCCACAGGAACGCACAAGCGACGGCGTCGAGCAGGATCATGAGCACGATCCACCCGGTGCCGATCGAGGCCACACCCCCGACCGCTGCTGCCGCCATCGGCACGATCGCGAGGATCGGGTACACCCAGTCCTCGTCGATCCCGACCCAGAACCCGGACAGGTGGCCGGTCTCGATCCACCGCCGGTAGGTGATCGTCACGTCGCCGAGCGGCAGGTTGCCCGACACGGTCGTCAACCACCAGAGGACCGCGTGCACGGCGACGAACGCCACGACGAAGACCGCGACCTCGAACCACCGCGAAGCCCACACCGGCCGCTGCACCGTCCTCTGCACCGGACGAGCGTAGCGGCACGTCCGTCACAGGTTCCCCCCGAGCATGACGTGTCACCGTTCCCCTCGTGACCTCCGACACCCCGCGCACGCGCCGCAGAGCCGTCATCTGGATCGCGGTCGTCGCCGCGGTCGTCGTCATCGGCGTCGTCGCCGCGATCGTCGGCACGAACCTCTACGCGAGCAGCGAGAACGCCAAGGCCTCCGCCGCCCCGAGCGTCGCCGCGAGCCGCGCCCCGTCCACGCTCGACGCCGCGGACCTGTCCGGCGCATGGACGGTCGGCGGGGACTCCGAGGCCGGGTACCGCGTCCACGAGGTCCTGAACGGCTCGGACGTCACCGTCACCGGGCGCACCGACAGCGTCACCGGCAGCGCGACCGTCGACGGCGCCGCCATCACGAAAGCGACCATCACCGTGCAGGTCGCCGACATCGCCACGGACTCGGCCCAGCGCGACTCCTACTTCCGCGACTCCGCGCTCGACACGTCGGCGTTCCCCACTGCGACCTTCACGCTCACCGAGCCGATCGCGGACGCGGTCCCGTCCGGCTCCGGCACCGGCACGACGAAGGTCGAGGCCACCGGGGACCTCACCCTGCACGGCGTCACGAAGTCGGTCACCGCGACGCTCGAGGTCGGGCTGAACGGCGACGGCGTCGACGTCTCCGGCTCGATCCCGATCACGTTCTCGGACTTCGGCGTGCAGGCCCCGAGCCTCGGCTTCGTGCAGGTCGACGACGCGGGTGCGGTCGAGTTCCTCGTGCACGCCACCCCCGCGAGCTGACGCGCACGACGCGCGTCACGCCCCGGACGTGACCACCCGACGGCCAGGAGGCGCGGTGCCGGCCCGCACCGCGCCTCCCGTCCGTCGCCGCTCGCGGCTACCCCCGCGCGTCGCCCTCGACGACGAGGTCGCGCACCACGCCCGGCAGCTGCTCGACCAGCGCCGCCATCGTGAACGGCCCACCCCCGGACGCCCGTCGCGCCGCGATCCCGTGCACCACCGCAGCCGAAGCGGCCAGGTGCGCCAGGTCGGACGGCGACAGCGACGACCCGGACGCCTCCGCCGCACCCTGCCGAGCCGCCACGAGCGCCCCGAGCACCCCGCCGAGGACGTCACCGGCACCGGCGGCCGCGAGCCACGGCGTCGCCGACGAGGCCACGAGCCGCACCGACCCGTCGGGTGTCGCGACGTGCGTGGCGGACCCCTTCAGGAGCACGACGCTCCCGGTCTGCGCGGCGGCACGGAGCGCGGCCGCGGCCGGGTCCTGCTCGACGGCCTCCCGCGACTCGTGCAGGACGCCGGCGAGCTCCCCCGCGTGCGGCGTCAGCACCGCCAGGGGCCCGAGCTCGACGAGCGGGATCGCCCCGGCGTCGACGACCAAGGGGACCCCGTCGTCCGAGGCGTGCCGGAACCCCTCCGCCGTCACGTCGTCCAGGTCGCCGAGCGAGCCCGCCGAGATCCCGGAGCCGACGAGCCACGCCTGCACCCGTCCGACCCCGGCGACGACCTCGGGACGCCGCGCGAGCACGTGGTCCGACGCGCGGGACGGTCCCACGTACCGGACCATCCCGACGCCGGTGTGCACGGCGGCGTCGACGCCGAGCACGGCGGCACCCGGGTACTGGTCGGAGCCGGTCGCGACGCCGAGGACACCCCGCCGGTACTTGGTGGAGTCGCCGTGCGGGGCGGTGGTCCAGGCGGCGGCGTCGGTCGGGGCGAAGGGGACGAAGTCGTTCACGAGACGCCACGTTACGGTGGAGCGCATGAGTCTGTTCCTGCCCGGTCGTGTGGTGGTCTTCGACTACGGCGAGGTGATCAGCCGGACGCCGCACGCCTCGCGGGACGCCCTCGTCGCGGCGACCGGTGTGCCGGCGGACGAGCTCTTCCCCGTCTACCAGGAGCTCCGGCACGACCTGGACCGCGGCGACCTCTCCGTCGTGGACTACTGGCGGGCGATCGCCGAGCGCACCGGCCGGACCTGGCGCATCACCGACATCCACCGGTTCTGGGCGATCGACTTCACCGGCTGGTTCGAGGTCGAGCCGGAGACCCTCGCGATCGTCGAGGAGCTGCACGACGCCGGCACCCGGGTCGCCCTGCTGTCGAACGCCGGGTTCGACTTCGGTGACCCGTACCGCCGGTCCCCGATGGGGTCCCTGTTCGAGACCGTCGTGGTGAGCGCCGAGGAGCACGTCCTGAAGCCGGACGCCTCGATCTACCTGGACACGTGCGCGCGCCTGGGAATCGACGCCGCGCAGATGGTGTTCGTCGACAACAGGGCCGAGAACGCCGCCGGCGCGGAAGCGATCGGGGCGGTCGGCCACCACTACACGTCGCCCGCCGGACTCCGCGCGTTCCTGCAGGAACTCGCGACCAGGGCGACCGCCGAGAAGGAGCCCGCGTGACGCACGCCCTGTTCGAACCGATCACCATCCGCGACCTGACCGTCCGCAACCGCATCTGGGTCTCCCCGATGTGCCAGTACTCGGTCGAGGCGCAGGACGGCGTGCCGACGCCGTGGCACCTCGTGCACCTCGGCGGCTTCGCCAAGGGCGGTGCCGGCGCGGTCGTGGTCGAGGCCACGGGCGTCGTGCCGGAGGGGCGGATCAGCCCGCAGGACCTCGGGCTGTGGAACGACGAGCAGCGCGACGCGTTCCGCCCGATCGTCGACTTCATCCACTCGCAGGGCGCCGCCGCGGGCGTCCAGCTCGCGCACGCCGGCCGCAAGGCGTCGACGTTCCGCCCGTGGGAGTCGACGCACGGCTCCGTCCCGGCGGACCAGGGCGGCTGGAACACCGTGGCACCGTCCGCGGTCGCATTCGACGGGTACGCCGAGCCGCGCGAGCTCGCCACCGAGGACATCCGCGTGGTGGCCCTGGCGTTCGCCGCTGCCGCTCGACGCTCGGTCGAGGCCGGCTTCGACCTCGTCGAGATCCACGCCGCGCACGGCTACCTGCTGCACCAGTTCCTGTCGCCGTTGAGCAACCACCGGACCGACTCGTACGGCGGCTCGCTCGAGAACCGCGCCCGCGCGCTGCTCGAGGTGCTGGACGCCGTCCGTGCCGAGGTCGGCGCGGGCTTCCCGGTCGTCGTCCGCTTCTCGGCGACCGACTGGACCTCGGGCGGCCTGACGCTCGAGGAGACCACGCAGGTCGCGCGCTGGGCCGCCGAACACGGTGCCGACCTCGCCGACGTCTCGACCGGTGGCAACGTCGCGAGCGCGCCGATCCCGGTCGGCCCGGGCTACCAGGTGCCCTTCGCCGACGCGATCAAGCGCGACGCCGGCATCGGCACGATCGCGGTCGGCATGATCTCGGAGGCGTTCCAGGCCGAGCAGATCGTGGCGACCGGCCAGGCGGACGTCGTCATGGTGGGCCGCGAGTTCCTGCGCGACCCGGGCTTCCCGCTCCGTGCCGCCGTCGAGCTCGGCGTCTCCGTGGACTACGAGCCGCAGCAGTACCACCGCGCGCGCGTCACGGCGTAGGCCGTTCTGTACGTTCTCTCGGCTTGGCCGCGCGCCAGGCAGTACGATTGCCTCACTGTGGACGATCCCCCGAACAGTTCTTCGCCTCACTCATCCGCCGCTCACTCGGTGAGCTGCACTGCCTCGCGCCCTGCGGGAGGTGAATCATGAGTCCGATCGACATCGTCATGCTGATCGGCGGCATCCTGCTGACACTCGGCACCGGTGTCTTCGTCGCGTCCGAGTTCGCGCTGGTCAACCTCGACCGCGCCGACGTCGAGGCCCGACGAGACCGCGGTGAGACCGGCCTCGTACCCGTCATCGGTGCGTTGAAGGTCACCTCGACGCACCTCTCCAGCGCGCAGCTCGGCATCACGCTGACGACCCTGCTGACCGGCTACCTGCTCGAGCCGTCGATCGCCAAGCTGCTCGAAGCGCCGTTCCTCGCGATGCGGCTGCCCGAAGCGATCGTCGAGACCGTCGGCTCGATCGTGGCGCTCGTCATCGCGACCTTGTTGTCGATGATCCTCGGTGAGCTCGTGCCGAAGAACTTCGCGCTCGCGCTCCCCCTGCAGACCGCGAAGCTCGTCGTGCCGCTGCAGATCGCGTTCACCACGGTGTTCAAGCCGGCCGTCGCGGTGCTGAACGGCACCGCCAACGCCGTGCTCCGGGCGATGGGCATCGAGCCGCAAGAGGAACTGTCCGGTGCGCGCAGCGCCGAGGAGCTCACCTCGCTGCTGCGTCGGTCCGCGTCCGAGGGTTCCCTCGAGCAGGACACCGCGACGCTGCTCGAACGGACGATCTCGTTCTCCGAACTGAGCGCCAGCGACGTGATGACCCCGCGCCCCCGGCTCTCCACGATCCGCGTGTCCGAGTCCGCCGACGACGTCATCGCGCTCGCCCGGAAGACCGGGTTCAGCCGCTTCCCCGTCATCGAGGAGGACGCGGACGACGTCGTCGGCATCGTGCACGTGAAGCAGGCCGTCGCCGTGCCCCGCGAGAAGCGCCCCGAGGTCCCCGTCGGCGCCCTCATGACCGACGCCGAGCGCGTCCCCGAGACCATGCCCGGCGACACGCTGCTCGCCGAGGTCCGCGGTCGCGGCTACCAGATGGTGATCGTCGTGGACGAGTACGGCGGCACCGCGGGGGTCGTGACGCTCGAGGACCTCATCGAGGAGATCGTCGGCGAGGTGTCCGACGAGCACGACCGTGCACGGATCGACGTCGTCCGGTCGCGCAACTGGCTGACGTTCCCGGGGCTCCTCCGCCCGGACGAGCTCGAGGACCGCGCCGGTGTGAAGGTCCCCGAGGACGGCCCGTACGAGACCGTCGGCGGGTTCATCATGTCGACCCTCGGGCGGCTCCCGGCCGTCGGTGACGAGGTACCGCTCGAGGACGGCGTGTTCCGCGTCGAACGCCTCGACGGGCGCCGCATCGACCGGATCCGCTGGACGCCCACACCGCCGGAGACCCCGGCGACCGGCATCATCATCCCGGCCACGAAGGCCACGGCCTCGAAGGCCTCTGCGAAGGGCGGCACCCGATGAGCTCCGACTGGTGGGGCATCTTCTGGCTCGTCGTCCTCCTGATGGGCAACGCCTACTTCGTCGCGGCCGAGTTCGCCGTCATCTCCGCACGCCGCTCCCAGATCGAGCCGCGCGCAGAAGAGGGCTCGCGCGCCGCACAGATGACGCTCTGGGCGATGGAGCACGCCACCCGCATGCTCGCCACCACCCAGCTCGGCATCACGGTGTGCTCGCTGCTCATCCTCAACGTCTCCGAGCCGGCGATCCACCACCTGCTCGAGGTCCCGCTGCACCTCACCGGCTGGAGCGTCGAGGTCATCGGCGTCGTGGCGTTCGTGTTCACGCTGCTGCTCGTGTCGTTCCTGCACGTGGTGTTCGGCGAGATGGTCCCGAAGAACATCTCGTTCTCGATGCCCGACCGTGCGGCGCTCCTCCTCGTGCCGACGCTCTGGTACATCGGCCACGCCCTGCACTGGGTCGTCGTCGGCCTGAACGAGGTCGCGAACGCCGTGCTCCGGCTCTTCCGGGTCGAGCCGAAGGACGAGGCCGTGAGCGCGTTCACCGTCGAGGAGGTCCAGACCATCGTCGAGCAGTCCCGCCGCGAGGGCACCCTCACCGACGACGGCAAGCTCGCCCTGGCGTTCGAGTTCACCGAGAAGAAGGTCAAGGACGTCGCCGTGCCGATGGCCGAGCTCGTCACCCTTCCCGAGGACGCCACCCCGGGTGATGTCGAGCGGGCCGTGGCCCAGCGCGGGTTCTCGCGGTACGTGCTCGTGGCCGAGGACGGCTCCCCCACGGGGTACGTGCACGTGAAGGACGTCATCGACCTCCGACCGGACGAGTACGACGACCCGGTGCCGCCGAAGCGGATCCGGCAGCTCATCTCGCTGTACACGGAGATGGACCTCGAGGACGCCCTCGCGACCATGCGCGCCGCCGGTCGGCACGTGGCGCGGGCGTTCGACGCCGAGGGCCGGACGCTCGGTGTGCTCTTCCTCGAGGACATCCTCGAGGAGCTCGTCGGCACCGTCGAGGACGCGACCCGACGGCGGTAGACGCGCGCACCGGCAGACGGGAGGCGCGGTGCCAGCCGGCACCGCGCCTCCCGTCCGTCCGTGGTCGCCACCCGAGACTCGGCTGGGCGGACAGTTTCGCGGCCTGTGTGCCACGAAACTGTCCGCGGCGCCGAGTCTCGCCGCCCCCGCGCGCGGCGCGTCGGCGCCGCCGCCTGCGCCGCGGCGCTGCGCTACCAGCTGACGGGGAGCGGCTTGCCCTCCTCGTAGCCGGCGGCCGACTGGATGCCGACGAGCGCCCGCTCGGAGAACTCCGCGAGGGACGACGCCCCCGCGTACGTCGCCGAGCTGCGGACACCGGTGGTGATCATGTCGAGCAGGTCCTCGACGCTCGGCCGCTCCGGGTCGAGGTAGATCGTCGACGACGAGATCCCCTCGGCGAAGAGCGCCTTCCGGGCCCGCTCGTAGGGGTCGAGGCGCTCGAAGCGCTCCCGGACGGCCTTGGCACTGGCCATGCCCCAGCTCTCCTTGTACGCCTTGCCCGCGACGTCGCGACGGAGGACTCCGGGCGCCTCGAGCGTGCCCGCGAACCACGAGCCGATCATCACGGCGGACGCGCCGGCGGCGAGGGCGAGCGCCACGTCGCGCGGGTACCGGACGCCGCCGTCGGCCCACACGTGCGCGCCGAGCGACCGGGCCGCGGCGGCGGTCTCGAGCACGGCGGAGAACTGCGGGCGACCGACGGCGGTCATCATGCGCGTGGTGCACATGGCGCCGGGTCCGACGCCGACCTTGATGATGGTCGCGCCGGCCTCGACGAGGTGGGCGACCGCGTCGGCGGTGACGACGTTGCCCGCGACGAGCGGGATGTCGAGGCCGAGGGCGGCGACGGTGCGGAGGGCGCGGAGCATGCCCTCCTGGTGTCCGTGCGCGGTGTCGAGGACGAGCACGTCGACGCCGGCGGCCGCGAGGGCCTGTGCCTTCGCGGCGACGTCGCCGTTGATGCCGATCGCAGCGGCGACCCGCAGGCGTCCGGACGCGTCGACGGCGGGCCGGTAGATGTCGGAGCGGATCGCGCTGGTCTGGCTGACCGTGCCGACGACCTTGCCGTGCCGCATGACGGGCGCGAAGTCGACCTCGGCCGCGGTCAGCACGTCGTACACGTGCCGGGGCGTACCGGCGTCCTCGGCGTCGATCGCGGTGGAGGCGCCGTGCAGCAGGTCGCCGAGCGTGGCGTCGGGACCCGCGTCGCCGAGGCGCCCGGCGGGGACGCAGCCGAGGTACTCGCCGGCGGCGTCGCGGACGACCACGCCCCGTCCCGCGACGGGCAGGAGCTGCTCGAGGGCCTCGGCGACCGTGGTGTGCGCGCCCATGTCGTAGGCGGTGTCGAAGTCGACCGGCTGGTCCTTGACCCAGCGGATCGCGGCGTCGAGGTCCTGCAGGTGCATGTCCTGCGGCAGGACGCCGAGGCCGCCGCGCCGGGCGAGCGTCGCGGCGAGGCGCGGTCCGGTGACCGAGTTCATGTTGGCGCTGACGATCGGGATGGTCGCACCCGACCCGTCGTTCGCCGAGAGGTCCACGTCGAACCGGCTCGTCACCGCCGACCGGCTGGGGACGAGGAAGACGTCGGAGTAGGTCAGGTCGTGTGTCGGCCGCGTCTCGTAGAACCTCATGGGCCCCACTGTACGGCTCCGCAGGGTGGCCGGTCTGGGCGGCTCGGCACGCCTCCGGTGCGACACGCGCGACACCCGGTCGGGAGGCGCGACCCGCCTCCGCCTGACACCGAACGGTCATCTGCGAGCGGCTAGGCTTGGGACCTGTGCGAGGCAGGGTTGCCACGCACGACACACACGAGCATCTATCGACGGAGAGTGGGCGATCGGCTGTGTCGAGCCATCTGACCGGAACGGACGAGACCGCGGGCGAATTCGGGGCGAACGAGTGGCTCGTCGACGAGCTCTACGAGCAGTTCGTCGCCGACAAGGAGTCCGTCGACAAGTCCTGGTGGCCGGTCCTCGAGAGCTACCACCGCACCCAGGGCGGCGACGCGTCCGCACCGGCTCCGTCCCCCTCCGCCCCCGCTGCTCCGGCCGCCTCGGAGCAGCAGCAGTCCACGACCCAGCAGCCCGCGACCGGTGACGCCCCCGGCGAGGCGAAGTCCGGGCCGATCCAGGCGAAGACCACGTCGCGCCAGCCCACGCCGCAGCCGATCCCGGCCGAGGCCAACGACGAGGCCGACGACCACGAGGAGACCCACGAGGACGTGGCGACCCCGCTCCGGGGCATGGCGAAGACGCTCGCCTCGAACATGGACGCCTCGCTCACGGTCCCGACCGCGACGAGCGTGCGGACGATCCCGGCGAAGCTGATGATCGACAACCGCATCGTCGTGAACAACCACCTGCGCCGGGCCCGCGGCGGCAAGATCTCGTTCACGCACCTCATCGGGTGGGCGATGGTGCAGGCACTCAAGGACTTCCCGAGTCAGAACGTCTTCTACGAGGAGCGCGACGGCAAGCCCTTCGTGGTGGCTCCCGCGCACGTCAACCTCGGCATCGCGATCGACGTCCCGAAGAAGGACGGCTCGCGCTCCCTGCTCGTCCCGAGCATCAAGCGCGCCGAGACCCTCACGTTCGGCCAGTTCCTCTCCGCCTACGAGGACCTCGTCAAGCGTGCCCGTGACAACAAGCTCACGCCGGCCGACTTCCAGGGCACGACGATCTCGCTGACGAACCCGGGCGGCATCGGCACGGTCCACTCGGTGCCGCGCCTGACGAAGGGGCAGGGTGCCATCATCGGCGCCGGTGCCCTCGAGTACCCGGCGCAGTTCCAGGGCTCGGCGGCGAAGACCCTCGTCGAGCTCGGCATCGGCAAGACCATCACGCTCACGAGCACCTACGACCACCGCGTCATCCAGGGCGCCGGGTCGGGCGAGTACCTCAAGAAGGTGCACGAGCGGCTCATCGGCGAGCACGGCTTCTACGAGGGCATCTTCGCGGCGCTCCGGATCCCCTACAAGCCGATCCAGTGGGCGAACGACATCAACGTCGACCTCGCGCACCGGGTGAACAAGACGGCACGCGTGCAGGAGCTCATCAACAGCTTCCGTGTCCGCGGGCACCTCATGGCGGACATCGACCCGCTCGAGTACCGGCAGCGCACCCACCCCGACCTCGAGATCGAGAGCCACGGGCTGACCTTCTGGGACCTCGACCGCGAGTTCGTCACCGGCGGCCTCGCCGGCACGACGAACGCCCCGCTGCGCGACGTGCTCGGGATCCTCCGCGACGCCTACTGCCGCACGGTGGGCATCGAGTACATGCACATCCAGGACCCGGAACAGCGTCGCTGGGTGCAGGCCCACATCGAGGTCCCGTACTCGAAGCCGTCGAAGGACGACCAGCTCCGCGTCCTCGGCAAGCTCAACGAGGCCGAGGCGTTCGAGACCTTCCTGCAGACGAAGTACGTCGGCCAGAAGCGCTTCTCGCTCGAGGGCGGCGAGTCCACCATCGCGTTCCTCGACTCGCTCATCCAGCGCGCGGCGACCGCCGGCCTCGAAGAAGTCGCGATCGGCATGGCCCACCGCGGCCGGCTCAACGTGCTGACGAACATCGCCGGCAAGACCTACGGCCAGATCTTCCGCGAGTTCGAGGGGTCGTCGCTCCCCGGCGCCGTCTCCGGCCAGGGTTCGGGCGACGTGAAGTACCACGTCGGCACCGAGGGCGTGTTCCGCGCCAGCGACGGCACCGCCATCCCGGTGACGATCGCCGCGAACCCGTCCCACCTCGAGGCCGTCGACAGCGTGCTCGAGGGCATCGTCCGCGCGAAGCAGGACCGGCAGGCCCCCGGCACGTTCGGCGTCCTGCCCGTGCTGGTCCACGGCGACGCCGCGATGGCCGGTCAGGGCGTCGTGGTCGAGACCCTGCAGATGTCGCAGCTGCGCGGCTACCGCACCGGCGGCACCGTGCACCTCGTGATCAACAACCAGGTCGGGTTCACCACCCCGCCGGAGTCGGCCCGCAGCTCGGTGTACTCCACCGACGTGGCGAAGACGATCCAGGCGCCGATCTTCCACGTGAACGGGGACGACCCCGAGGCCGTCGCCCGCGTCGCCGAGCTCGCCTTCGCCTACCGGCAGGAGTTCCACCGCGACGTCGTCATCGACCTCATCTGCTACCGCCGCCGCGGACACAACGAGGGCGACGACCCGTCGATGACGCAGCCGCTCATGTACAACCTCATCGAGGCGAAGCGCTCCGTCCGCACCCTCTACACCGAGGCCCTCGTCGGCCGCGGCGACATCACGCAAGAGGAGTACGACGAGGCGCACCGCGACTTCCAGGACCGCCTGGAACGCGCCTTCGCCGAGACGCATGAGGCACAGACCGGCACGATCCCGGTCATCACGGTCGACGATGACGGCGCCGTGCAGGGCCTCGAACGACCGGCAGCGCAGCGCGACGACTCCGAGGTCGAGGTGCACGAGACAGCCGTGTCCGCGGAACTCGTCCGGGCCATCGGCGACGCGCACAGCAACCCGCCCGCGGGCTTCCAAGTGCACCCGAAGCTCCAGCAGCTCCTGTCCAAGCGCACCGACATGACCCGCAACGGCGGCGTCGACTGGGCGATGGCGGAGCTCATGGCCATCGGGTCGATCCTCGTCGAGGGCAAGCCGGTCCGGCTCGCCGGGCAGGACGCCCGCCGTGGCACCTTCGTACAGCGCCAGGCCGTCTTCCACGACCGGGTGAACGGCCAGGAGTGGCTGCCGCTCGCGAACCTCACCGAGGACCAGGCCCGCCTGTACATCTACGACTCGCTGCTCAGCGAGTACGCGGCGATGGCGTTCGAGTACGGGTACTCGGTCGAGCGTCCCGAGGCCCTCGTCCTGTGGGAGGCGCAGTTCGGCGACTTCGCGAACGGCGCCCAGACCGTCATCGACGAGTTCATCTCCTCCGCCGAGCAGAAGTGGGGACAGCGCTCGGGCCTCGTGCTCCTGCTCCCCCACGGCTACGAGGGCCAGGGACCGGACCACTCGTCGGCGCGCATCGAGCGGTACCTGCAGCTCTGCGCCGAGGACAACATGGTCGTGGCCCGGCCGTCGACCCCGGCGTCGTACTTCCACCTGCTGCGACGTCAGGCGTGGGAGCGGCCGCAGAAGCCGCTCATCGTGTTCTCCCCGAAGGCGATGCTGCGTCTCCGCCAGGCGACGAGCCCGGTGGACGCGTTCACGAGCGGCACCTTCTCCGAGGTCCTCGACGACGACCGCGTGACCGACAAGTCGGCGGTGCGCCGGGTGGTCCTGCACTCCGGCAAGGTGCACCACGACCTGCGCGCCGAGCTCGACAAGCGCGGCGCCACCGACGTCGCCCTCGTCCGGCTCGAGCAGCTCGCCCCGCTCCCCCTCGAGCAGATCCTCCAGGTGCTCGCGGGCTACCCGGGCGCCGACGTCGTGTGGGCGCAGGAAGAGCCGGAGAACCAGGGCGCCTGGCCGTTCGTGTGCATGAACCTGTCGCCGCACCTCGACGGTCGGCCGCTGTCGGTCGCCGCGCGTCCTGCGAGTGCCGCGCCGGCCACGGGGTCGTCGAAGCGCTCCGCACAGGAAGCGACCGACGTCATCACGCGAGCGCTGGGCTGACGCCCGACGCCGGGGTGCGCTACGCGATCTTCGTGTAGCGCACCCCGGCGTCGTGGTACCCGCGCTTCTGGTAGAACCGGTGCGCGCTGTCCGTGGCCGCAGCACTGACGGCGCTGAGGCGACGCGCGCCCTGCTCGACCGCCCATGCTTCGAACGTGCCGATGAGCGCCGAACCGGTGCCGAGCCTCCTGGCCGACTCGTCGACCACCATCAGCAGCAGCTGCGCCGTCGGCTCGTCGCTCGCGTACGCCCACGTGACCTGCGCGCCGGCGACCGCGATCGCACGACCGTCGTCGTCCCGCACCACCCAGGTGCGGTGTCCGGCCTCGGGCGTGAGCCGCTCGAGGCGGGCGCGCATGGGGGCGTCGTCGACCTCGTGGCCGAGCAGTCGGACGAGGGCGGCGACGTCGGCGACGTCCGTGTCGGACCAGGTGGTGATCGACTCGACGGAGAGGGTCATGCCCGCGACACTACCGACAGCCCCGTGCGTGTGACGACGGCTGCCGGGACGTTCCCGCCGGGACGTTCAGTGGGTGGCCTGCTCCAGGCGGATGCGGGCGAGGATCTCGGTGCGGAGTTCCTCGGGTGCCGTCTCCTTGCACGCACGACGGACCGTCTCGATGAGGACGACGCCGACGCGGTGCTCGGTCGTGCAGTCCTCGCAGTCGTCCATGTGCTCACGGATGTCTGCCGCGTCCTCGCGGCAGAGCTCCCCGTGCAGGAACTCCTCGAGCTCGGCCTTTGCCTTCGAGCAGTCGCAGCCGCTCATCGCGCTTCCTTCCCTTCGACGCGGCTCGACGCCGCGGCAACCTTCCGGCCTCGTCCGCGCATCGTCGCCGTCGACGCTGCGTCCGGGACGATGCCGGTCTCACGTGCGTGGTCGGCCAGGAGCCCGCGGAGGAGCCGGCGGCCACGGTGGAGGCGGCTCATGACCGTCCCCACGGGGGTCTTCATGATGTCGGCGATCTCCTGGTAGGAGAACCCCTCGACATCGGCGAAGTAGACGGCCATCCGGAAGTCCTCCGGGATGGCCTGCAGCGCGTCCTTCACGGCGGAGGACGGCAGGTGGTCGATGGCGTCGGCCTCGGCGGAGCGCGCCGAGATCGACTGCGTCACGCTCTCCGCGCCGCCGAGCTGCCAGTCCTCGAGCTCGTCGATCGTGCCCTGGTACGGGTTGCGCTGGTTCTTGCGGTACGTGTTGATGAACGTGTTCGTGAGGATGCGGTACAGCCAGGCCTTGAGGTTCGTGCCCTGCTTGAACTGGCGGAACGCGGCGAAGGCCTTGACGAAGGTCTCCTGCACGAGGTCGGACGCGTCGGCCGGGTTGCGGGTCATCCGCATCGCGGCACCGTAGAGCTGGTCCATGAAGGGCAGCGCCTGGTCCTCGAAGAGGGAACGGAGCTCGGCCTCGGAGACGGTCTTCGCGTCGACGACGTCGACCGCGCCGGCCTCGTCGTCGCTGGCCTCGTCCTCGCGCAGAGCTGCTTCTCCGGACACCGCGTCGAGCTGCGCCTCGGTCTCCTCGACCAGGTCGTGCGGTGCTGCGTGCGGTTCGTCGGTCGTCATCGCCGTCGAGTCTAGGCCGACGGTGCTCCCGAGCGTCGTCGGCACGGCGGGCAGAGTCGTCCGCGGTCGTGCAAGTGTCGCTGTCGCCACTGATCCTCCCGGTGCGTTCAGTACCCTTGTGAACCGATGGCAGTCACGACGCATTCCCAGTCCCGGACCGAGCCCTGGATCGCCCCGCACGCGCGGGGTCCGCTGCGCGGCGACGTGTCGCTGCCCGGGTCGAAGTCGCTCACCAACCGCGAACTCGTGCTCGCCGCCCTCGCCGACGGTCCGTCGACCATCCGGCTGCCGCTGCACTCGCGCGACTCGGCGCTCATGGTCGAGGCGCTCCGGCAGCTCGGCGTCGGGATCGACGAGGTCCCGCCGGCGCCCGGCGCAGCCCCGAACCCGTACGGCCCCGACCTCCGGATCACACCGGCGCCGATGCACGGCGACGTCCGGGTGGACTGCGGACTCGCCGGCACCGTGATGCGCTTCCTGCCGCCCCTCGCCGCCCTCGCGGTCGGGCCGGTCACGATCGACGGCGACCCGTACGCGCGCAAGCGGCCGATGCACGCCATCATCCAGGCGCTCGTCGACCTCGGCGTGGACGTCACCGACGACGGCGGCGGCGCGATGCCGTTCTCGTTCACCGGTACCGGCTCGGTCCGCGGCGGATCGCTCTCGATCGACGCCTCGGCCTCGTCGCAGTTCGTCTCCGGGCTCCTGCTCTCCGCCCCGCGCTTCGACGAGGGCCTGCACCTCACGCACGTCGGCGAGCGCCTGCCGAGCATGCCGCACATCGAGATGACCGTCGCCGCCCTCCGTGCCCGCGGCGTCCGGGTCGACGAGCCCGCGGTCGGCGAGTGGGTCGTGCACCCCGGACCCATCGCCGCCCGCGACGTCACCATCGAACCCGACCTGTCGAACGCCGCGCCGTTCGCCGTGGCGGCGCTCGTCGCCGGCGGCACCGTCCGCATCCGCACCTGGCCGACGGCGACGACCCAGGTGGGCGCCGACCTCGAGCGGCTCCTCCCCCTGTGGGGCGCGACCGTCACGCGGGACGGCGACGACCTCGTCTTCGACGGCGGCGTCGGAGTCCGGGGTGGCGCCTCCCTCCCGGGTCTCGAACTCGACCTCAGCCGCGGCGGCGAGCTCGCGCCGGCCCTGGTCGCGTTGGCGGTCCTGGCCGACGGCCCGTCCGCGATCACCGGGATCGGCCACCTGCGTGGGCACGAGACGGACCGTCTCGCCGCGCTCGCGTTGGACGTCAACCGTTCGGGAGGCACGGTGCACGAACTCGACGACGGCCTCCGCATCGAGCCTGCCGCGCTCCACGGCGGCGACTGGGCCGCGTACGACGACCACCGCATGGCGACGGCCGGCGCGGTCGTGGGCCTCGTCGTCGACGGCGTCGCCGTCGACGACATCGGCTCGACCGCGAAGACGCTGCCGCAGTTCCCCGAGCTGTGGGCGGCCCTGGTCGCGACCGGGGACGCGGGGGTCTGACGCGATGAGCTGGTGGGACGACGTCGACGGCGACGACTCCGACGCGGACGAGCCGTACGGGCAGTACGACGAGTCGAGCGTCCGGGTCCGGCCCAACCCGAAGGGCAACCGCCCCCGCACGAAGGTCCGTCCGACGTACGAGGACGCCCCCACGGGGTGGGTGACGAACGTCGACCGCGGGCGCTTCGGCGTGCTCGTCGGGGACCGGGTCATCACGGCCACGAAGGCCCGCGAGCTGGGGAAGAAGTCCGTCGTCACCGGCGACACGGTCCACCTCGCCGGCGACGTCTCCGGTGAACCGGGCTCCCTCGCGCGCATCGTGAAGGTCGCCGAGCGCACCACGCTGCTGCGCCGGAGCGCCGACGACACCGACGAGGTCGAGCGCGTCATCGTGGCGAACGCCGACCAGATGCTCATCGTCGTGGCCGCCGCCGACCCCGAGCCGCGCACCCGACTGATCGACCGGTACCTCGTGGCGGCGTTCGACGCCGGCCTCGACCCGATCCTCTGCATCACGAAGACCGACCTCGCCGATCCCACCGAGTTCCTCGCGCACTTCGCCTGCCTCGACCTGCGCATCGTGACGAGCCGCTCGGACGACGTGCCGTTCGACGCCCTGCACGAGGTCCTCGACGACAAGGTGACCGTGACCGTCGGGCACTCGGGCGTCGGCAAGTCGACGCTCGTGAACGCGCTGACCGGGTCCTCCCGGGCCACCGGGGTCGTCAACTCGGTGACCGGTCGGGGACGGCACACCTCGTCGTCGTCGATCGCGCTGCAGGTGCGGGACGGCGGGTGGATCATCGACACCCCGGGTGTCCGGTCGTTCGGGCTCGGACACGTCGACCCGGCGAACGTGTTCCGTGCCTTCGCCTCGCACGCCGTGCCCGTCCGCGAGCCGGCGGACGGGATCCCCCTCTCCCAGGCGCACGACTGGGAGATCGTCGACCGGGTGCAGGCCGGCGAGCTCGGGTCGACCGGGGTCGAGCGGCTCGACTCGTTCCGCGCGCTGCTGACCGGCATGGGCGCCGAGGACCCGGGCACGGAGTAGCGCGCCGCGCCGGCGTGCCTCGCGCCTCGCGCCTCGCGCAGCACCCGGGTCGACAGGTGTGCACCGACGTTGTACAGTTGCCCTTCGTGTCTGAAGTTGCAAAGTACAACTTTGCGCCGACCCCCGCCGTCGACGCCCCGTCCTCCCCCATGACGACAACGACGTCGCACGTGCACACCACCTCCCCCCACAACCACTCGCACGCCGCCCCTCGGGCCTCCAGGGCCCCGCGTCAGCCGAACGGCCCGTCGACGCTCCGTCCGCAGGGACTCGGCCGCACCCTGCTGAGCTTCGGCTCGCACATCCTCGTGCCCCTCTTCCTCGCGATCGGCATGGGTCTCGCCTACCTCGGCGCCTTCCACGCCCCGACGCCGCACGACCTCCCGGTCGGCATCGTCGGACAGGGTGCGGCGACGCAGGTGTTCGCGCAGACCGTCACGGACGAGTCGGACGGCGCACTCGTCACCCACGTCGTGTCCTCCACCGCCGAGGCCGAGCGCCAGGTCCGTGACCGCGACCTCGCTGCCGTGTACGCGCCGACCGCGACCGGGGCGACGCTCTACGTCTCGACCGCGGCGTCGGAGACCACCGCCAGCGCGGCCCAGAAGATCTTCATGCCGATCGCCTACCGGTCGCACCTGCCCTTCACGGTGCAGGACGTCGTGCCCTCCGGCGACGAGGACACCACCGGACAGGGCCTGTTCTTCCTGCTCGTCGCCCTGAGCGTCGGCGGCTACGCGTCCGCGATCGCGGTGGCCGCCTTCGCCACCCGGCTGCGACCGCTGTGGACCGCCGTCACCGGCCTCGCGACGGCCGGAGTGGTCGCGGGCATCGGCATCCTCATCGCCGGTCCGCTGTACGGCATCATCACGACGAACCGGTGGGAGATCTTCCTGTTCGCCTGGATGTACGACGCGATCATCGTCGCGCTCGGGGTCGGCCTCCACCCGCTGCTCGGTCGGTGGACGACCCCGATCCTCACGATGCTGTTCGTGATGCTGAACTTCACGTCGTCCGGTGGCATCTTCCAGCCGGCGTTCCAGCCGGGGTTCTTCGCCGGTCTCAACACGTTCTGGAGCGGCGCCGCCTGGCTCCAGGCAGCGCAGGACCTGCAGTACTTCCCGGGCGCCTCGCTCGGTCGGTCGTCGCTCGTGCTGGCACTCTGGCTCGCCGCAGCCGTGCTGCTCTGCGTCGTCGTGCACGGTCTCGTCGCCCGCCGGGCCCGCATCGCCCGCGAGCGCGAGGTCACCGCCCTCGAGGAGGAAGAGGTCGTGGCGGCGTAGCCCCCGCTACGCTGGCGACCGTGGACCTCAGCGCCGACCTGCACTTCGCCCGCTCCCTCGCCGACACCGCCGACGCGATCAGCCTCGAGCGGTTCCGTGCCGCCGACCTGCACGTGTCGAAGAAGGCCGACAGCACGCACGTCACCGACGCCGACCAGGCGGTCGAACGAGCGCTCCGCGAGCGGCTCGGTGCCGAGCGTCCCGACGACGCCTTCCTCGGCGAGGAGACCACCGCCGGCACCGGCGCCGAGGCCGTCAGCGAGGGCCACCGCCAGTGGGTGGTCGACCCCATCGACGGCACCGCGAACTACCTCCGCGGCGTCCCGGTCTGGGCCACCCTCATCGCGCTCGCGGTGGACGGGCGCCCGGTCCTCGGCGTCGTGAGCGCCCCCGCCCTGGGCAAGCGCTGGTGGGCGGCCGAGGGGCTCGGCGCGCACTCCTTCGACGGACCACTGCACGTCTCCGGCGTCGACTCCCTGGCCGAGGCCAGCCTGAGCTACAACAGCATCCAGCAGTGGGACGACGACGACCGCCTGGACGCCCTCGTGACGCTCTCCCGTCGGGTCTGGCGCACCCGGGCCTACGGCGACATGTGGTCGTACATGCTCGTGGCCGAGGGCGTCCTCGACGTTGCCGGCGAACCCGACCTCAAGCCGTGGGACATGGCGGCGCTCGTGCCGATCGTCGAGGAGGCCGGTGGCCGGTTCACCTCGCTCGACGGCGATCCCGGTCCCTGGCACGGCAGCGCCCTCGCGACGAACGGACTCGTGCACGACGCCGTGGTCGAGGTCATCCGCCGCTGACGGCCCCGAACGCCCGGCGCGTGCAACTGTTGCACGCGCCGCGGTGCGACATCGTCGACGTCGTACGACAGCGGCCTCGTCGCAGTCCCGCGCGCGCAACCGTTGCGGCCGCGCGGGAGCGACATCATCGACGTCGTACGACATCGGCGTTGTCGTTCCGAGTCGGCACGAACGCTCGACCGACGACCACCCCGCGGGTCGGCCCTGCGGCGGACACCGGCTGTACCCCGGTTTCGTACCGCGGATCGCCGGAGCCGATCCGGGAACGCCCCCCGAGGGGGGCACGTGGCCCCCCGGACTGGGGACACCGCGGGTGGACATCGGATTGCGGAGACCGGCCATCCGAGCCAGAACCTGAGTTATCTTGCTTTCAGGCGACAGGTCAGGTGCCGCTTCGGAGTCCCTAGCTCCGAACGGGATGCCAGACCGGTCGTGCTTCGTCCGAAGACCCTAACCCGAGGGGTGATACAGACGATGACTTCATCGTTCCCGAGCGGAACCGAGTGCACCCTCACTCGTCATCCGCATTCCGTTTCCGACTGCTCCGGCACGCGTTCTTCCCTGCGTGCCCCACGTCCGGCTCTGCGCGCGGTCACCCGCCGTGCCTCCGACCGGTCCCTCTCCTCCGTTGCATCCGCTTCCGGGCCCGGAGGCCGGTGAGTCATGGCACTCACCGGTCGCCGTCTCGAGGTCGACCGGATCGCGACCCTCGCTGTACTCCCTCGTGAGTCCGCGATGGTCGTCGTCGGCGACCCTGGTTCCGGACGCAGCAGCGTCCTCGACGCGGTGTCCAACCGCGTCTCCCTCCCCGTCGTACGCGTCGGAGTGAACGGGAGTGAGTCCCACTGGCCCCTGGCCGGCGTGACCTCGCTCTTCACCGCACTCGACGATCCCCGTGCGACGGCCCACATCGCGCACCTCCTCCAGGGGAGCGCACCCGTCGACCGGCAGACGCCGGGGCTGGCGGCAGCGCACGACTTCCTCGACGCCGTGCACGCCCTCACCCTGCCGCCGACGCTCGTGCTGATCGACGACCTCGACCGCATGGACGTGGAGAGCCAGGAGCTCATCGCGTTCCTCGCGTCGCGGCTCGCCGGTACGGCACTGCGCGTCGTCGCCACGGTCCGCACCGTGCCGCCGGCCGGACCGCTCGCGGCCCTGCCGACGCTCCGGATCGAACCGCTGCCCTCGGACGAAGCACTCGTGCTCGCCCGTGACATGGCTCCGGAAGACGCGAACGAGGGTGTCCTCGCCGTCCTCGCCGAGGAGACCGGTGGCAACCCCGGCGCACTGCGCGAGCAGCTCGCCGTGCTCAGTCGCGAGCAGCTGAACGGCTCCGAGCCGCTCGTGCTGCCGCTCCGACCGACCCCGACCACCGAGGCCATCGCGGCCCTGGTGCTCGGTTCCGCAGCAGGACGCGATCTGGACGTCCTGGCGCGGTTGGCCCTCGTCCCCGTGGCGAAGACCACCGGTTGGGACCGCGACGAGCTCGACGACCTGGCACACGCCGGACTCACGACCGTCAAGGGGCAGACCGTCTCGGTCCGCGATCCCCTGGTCCGTTCCGCGCTGTACTGGCGGATGCCGGCACGGGACCGTCGGGCCGCGCACACGGAACTCGCCGCGGCGAGCGCCGAGTCCGACCCGCGTGCGGCCGCGTGGCACCGCAGCTTCGTCGACGACGTCCCGGACGTGGTCGCACTGCTCCGTGCAGCCCGCTCGTACGTCGTGGACGGCAACGCCCAGGCCGCGGTCGTGCTCACCGAACGCGCCCTGCACATCGGTTCCGGGCACGAGGACGAGCACGCGGCGCTCCTCGGTGTCGCCGAGGCCCTGCTCGCGAACCGGCTGCTCGGCTTCGCCGCGCGGTACCTCGCCGCGATCCGGCCGTTCCGAGCGACCGCGGACGAGACCCGGCGGCTCCGGCTGTCGTACTCGGTGCAGTACCTCAGCGGCGACGCCGTGCACGCGGACGAGCTCCTCGTGCCGGTCGACCCCGAGAACGCCGCCGAGGCGGACGCGCTCAGCGGACTCCTCGCGATGGTCGCCTCCTTCCGGGCCGAGGCCTGGGAGCTCGACCACGCCAGGGACCTCCTCGCCCGGGCCGAGCCGCTCAAGGGGTCCGCGTCCGCGCACACCCTGGAGATCACCGGGACCGTGCACGAGCTCATCGCCGCGGTCGACGGGACCCTCCCGGCCGACACGGCCCTGCACGACGGGCTGTCCACCGCGACGCTGGTCGGCATGTCCGACCCGGCGCTGCTGCTGCTCGCCCACGCGTTGAGCATCGCCGAGCGGTACCGGAGCGCACGCCGCGTGTTCGCCCTCGTCCTCGCACGGGGACAGCAGGCCATGCCGGTCTGGACCGAGGCCGCGCGCTACCTGTCCGCCGAGAACGAGGTGCGCTCCGGGAACTTCCGGCAGGCGCTCCGCGCGATCGACGTGTGGGAAGCCGGGTCGTCGGTGGTCGAACGGCTCCGCGAGCCGTCCCGTGCCATCGCCCTGGCCTGGCGGCACTTCGCCGAGGGGCGCTCCCCCGAGGCGCTCGAGGTCATCGACCGGTGCCTCGCGCAGCGCTCCACGAACCGACTGTGGGGTGCGACCGCCAAGCTGCACGCCCTCCGCGGCCGGGTGCTGCTGCTCGACGGTCGGCTCGACGAGGCGGCGGCATCGCTCGAGGCGGCGGACGCGATCGGTCGTTCCCTGCGGAACCCGGCGCTGCTCCGGCACCTCGGCGACCTGGTGGAGGCGTACACGCGACTCGACCGGATCGACGACGCCCGGGCGATCGCCGCACGGCTGGCGGCGGACCACCACGCCCGCCCGTCGCGCTGGGGCGCCCTCGTCCTGGCACGGAGCCTCGCGCTGGTCGCGGACGACACCACCCGTGACACCGCGCGTCGCCGTGCACTGGAGCTGTTCCAGCCGCACGACTCGCAGTTCGAACGTGCTCGGACCTTCGCGGCGCTCGCTGCCGTGGGGACCCCGACGGAGCGTCCGCGCCTCGGTGCGGCCGCTGCGGCGGCGTACGAGGCGGCGGGGCTCCGGCGTCCGCTGGCCACCCCGGCCGCGACGGTCGCGATGCCGGTCTTCGGCTCGCCGACGTCGCTCCGGTCCGGGCCGGTGCTGTCCGCGCAGATGCCCGGGACGCCGCGCAGCGCGCCGGACGCCTCGGCGGTGCTCACCTCGCTCACCGCGGAGGAGCGCGCCGTCGTGCAGAAGGTGACGGAGGGGTACCGCAACCGCGAGATCGCCTCGTCGCTCTTCATGTCGCAGCGGACGGTGGAGCTGCGGCTGACGCAGATCTACCGCAAGGTGGGAGCGCGCTCGCGTTCGCACCTGGTCGCGCTGCTCACGTAGTCGAGACGCGACCCACCACCCACCACCGGACGGGAGGCGCGGTGCCAGCTGGCACCGCGCCTCCCGTTCGTCGTCGGTGCGGGCCGTGGATGCGGGTTGCGGGACTCCGCACGCCCTGTCCTCCGAACGGGGGACCGCTCGCGGTGAACCGCAAGAGCGGGCGACGACCGTTGCCGTGTCACCGACCGGCGGGTGATGCTTCTCGTGCACCGACCGCCGTGCTCCTCCGGGAGCCCGCCCGTGGTACCCCGTCCGGTACCCGAACCGTCGGCCCACGAACGCCGTCGTCCGTCCTCGCCTGATCCGAGGACGGGCGGCGGCCCGGGCCGGCGGACCGGACGCACGGCAGACCCGACGGCGGTCGGTGCCGCAAGGCCCCTCCCTCCCCCACCCGAGCTGCTCCTCCCACCCGAAGGGAAACCAGATGTGCGGCATCATCGCGGCCCGCGTCACCGACGACGCGTCCCCCTACCTGCTCGACGGACTCGAACGACTCGAGTACCGCGGGTACGACTCGGCGGGCATCGCCGTCCGGACCGCCCACGGCGGCACCGAGACCATCCGGTCCGTGTCGCGCGTCGGTGACCTGCGCACGCTCGTCGCCGCACGCTCCGGCGACGCGCTGACGGGGGTCGGGATCGGGCACACCCGGTGGGCCACGCACGGCGTCGTGCGGGAGGCGAACGCGCACCCGCACGCCGACTGCTCCGGCCGGATCAGCATCGTGCACAACGGCATCGTCGAGAACGCCGACCGGCTCCGTGCGACGCTCGAGCGCCAGGGCCACGTGTTCTCGTCGGACGTCGACTCCGAGGTCATCGCGCACCTCGTCGAGCGAGCGCTCGCGGTGGACCCGGACCTCATGCTCGCGGTGCAGATCGCGACCGCGCAGCTCGAGGGCTCGTGGGCGATCGTGGTGCTCGACGCCCGGGACGGCCGCATGGTCGTCGCCGCCGAGCGCTCCCCCCTCGTCGTCGCACGGTCCGCCCGCGGCGACTTCGTTGCGAGCGACATCGGGGCGATCGCCGAGTGGTGCGAGACCTTCGTGGCACTCCGCGACGGCGACGTCGTCGAACTCGGCGAGGCCTGGACGTGGTCGTCCTCCGGCGTCACGGTCCCCGTGCCCTTCCCGACGCCGTCCCCGTTCGCCGCGACCGCGCTCGACCTCGGCGACCACCCGGACCACATGGCGAAGGAGATCGAGGAGCAGCCCGAGGTCGTCGCCTCGATCCTCGACCGGGTCGCCCGCCGGGCCGCCGACGGCAGCATGTGGGTCGGCCTGGGGCTCCCCGGGTTCCACCGACTGGCGATCGTCGCGTGCGGCACCTCGCTCAACGCCGGGCAGGTGATCGCCACCGCGCTGCGCGGCATCGGCGGCGTGCCGACGGACATCGTCGTCGCGAGCGAGGCCGACCAGGCGGTGCTCGGCCCGGGCACGCTCGTGGTCGCCATCAGCCAGTCCGGCGAGACCGCCGACGTCCTCCGCGCGCTCGACCGCTTCGAGGACCGGCACCCGGTGCTCGCCCTCACGAACAACGTGCACTCGTCCCTGGCCCGCCGGGCGGACGCCGTGCTCGACTGCCACGCCGGCCCGGAGATCGGTGTCGCCGCGACGAAGACGTTCACCGCGCAGGTCGTCGTCGGCGTCGCCGCGGTGATCTCCGCGCTCGTCGCCTCGGGTCGGATCGACGGCGAACGCGCGGCCGCGCTCGTCGGCGAGCTCTCCGACCTCCCCGCCCGCATCGACCACGCCGCCGCGATCGCCGCCGACCGCATCCCGCTGCTCGTCTCGAGCGTCAAGGACGCGACCGGCTTCCTCTTCCTCGGCCGCGGTGCCGGGCTGCCCTACGCGGCCGAGGGCGCGCTCAAGCTCAAGGAGCTCAGCTACCGCTGGGCCGAGGCCTACCCGGCCGGCGAGCTGAAGCACGGCCCGCTCGCCCTCGTCGACGAGGGGACCCCGGTCGTCGTCATCGACCACGGCGACCACCGACTGCAGGCGAACATCGCCGAGGTCCGTGCCCGCGGCGGGTTCGTCATCACGATCGGCGGCGAGGGGTCGGACATCCCCGCACTCGGCCGTCGCATCGTCGGCGACCTCGCCTGGGGTCGCGCGACCGCACCGTGGGGTCCGCTCGAGGCCGTCGTCCCGCTGCAGATGCTCGCCCGCGAACTCGCGCTCCAGCTGGGGTGCGACGTGGACAAGCCGAGGAACCTCGCCAAGTCGGTGACGGTCGAATAGCCAGGCACACGCGCTTCAACCGCCTGACGGTGTTCCTCGCCGTCCTCACGGCGCTCGCCATCGTCGCGACGGTCATCGTGATCGCCGCGACGCTGGTGCCGTCGTTGCTCCCCCAGGGTCTTGCCGGGTTCGTCCCGGGCGGTGCTGCAATCCTGGTCCCTTGACCACCGCAGCCCCGCCCCTCGTCGTCGCCGCGCTCCTCGTGGGCGCGGTCCTGCCGTTCGTGCCGTTCGTCGGCCGGGTGGCGCGCATCGCCGCGACGATCGCGCACGAGGTCGGGCACGCCGTCGTCGTCGTGCCGTTCGGCGGACGCATCCAGCGCATCGAGCTGCACCCGGACGGCTCGGGCGAGGCCTGGGTCCAGCTCGGCCGCGTCCCCGGCGCGATCCGGTGGCTCGTGCGGATCGTCAACCTCTACGCCGGCTACAGCGCGCCGCTCTGGGCCGGCGTGCTGCTCGTGACCGGGGTGCTGCACGGGTCGAGGTGGGTGCCCGTCGTGGTCCTCGGCGTCGTCGGGCTCGTCGCGCTCGCGTTCGTGCGGAACTGGTTCGGGATCCTCGTGGTCCTCGGCTTCGACGCGCTCGCGCTCTGGGTCGCCCTGCGCCCGTCCGAGACGACCGTGCTCGTCGTCGCCGCGGTCGGTGCGTTCTTCGTCGTGGACGGGCTGCGCTCGGTGGTGCAGGTCGCCCGGTGGCTCGCGACCGGGGCCCGTGTGCAGACCGACTTCCACATCGCCGCGGCCGAGATGCGGGTGCCGGCGACGGTGTGGTTCGTGCTGTTCGTCGCCGTGAACGCCGCCGCGGTGTGGCTCGCGCGCGGTCCGCTGCTCGAGGTGTGGGCGACGGTCTCAGACGGGGTCCGCGCGCTGTTCTGACGCGTGCGGCGGTGGGCGGCGGGCCGTGGGCCGTGGGCCGTGGGCCGTGGCCGACTCGGAACGACATCGTCGCCGTCGTACGACATCGACGTCGTCGCACCCCCGCGCGCGCAACAGTTGCGCACGCGCGGCAACGACGAGCCCGCTGTCGTACGACATCGACGTCGTCGCAACCCCGCGCGCGCAACGACCGATGCGACGATGGCACGGTGCACCTCGACGACGTGACCACCGCCCTCGCCGCGACGACCGCTCCGCACCGCGACCGCTTCCTCGCGTTCGTGCGGGCCAACGGCGACGCGGCACTCCGACGCGACGGCGGCCCGGAGCACCTCACCGCGTCGTGTTTCGTGTTCTCGCCCGACCTCGGGAGCGTGCTGCTGTGCCTGCACCGCAAGGGCCGGTTCTGGGCGCAGTTCGGTGGACACCTCGAACCGGGCGACCGCGACCTCGCCGATGCCGCCCGTCGCGAGGCCCGCGAGGAGTCCGGCATCGCCGACCTCGACCTGCTCGACGCCTCCGTGGCCGACCTCGACCGGCACGACCTGCACGGGGGCTTCGCCTGCGCCGCGCACTGGGACGTCGGCTTCGTCGCCGTGGTCGATCCCGCTCGGGCGACCACCGTCAGCGACGAGAGCGACGACGTCCGGTGGTTCGCCCTCGACGCACTGCCCGAGGGCCTCGCGCCCGGGCTGCCCGCACGCCTGGCCGCGGTGGTCGCCACGGTCGCGCACCGCGACTGACACCGGACGGGAGGCGCGGGTCGGCGCCGACCCGCGCCTCCAGTCCGGTGCGTGCGCACCTTCCGACGTCACACGCGTCGATCGACGGGTGCAGTGTCGCGATCGCCGCGCGAACGCGCCCGCCGCCCGCCGTAACGGAACGCCGCAAACGGGAACCAGGGAGGGAAGCCTGCGAGAGTACCGGCACGACGACGGCAGGAGGTGTCCCTTGACGGACGAGGCGCACGGTTTCGCGACCGAGCAGGTGCACGGCGGGTTCCAGCCCGACCAGGGCCACGGTGCGAGGGTCCCCGCGATCCACATGTCCTCGGGCTTCCTGTTCGACGACTTCGACCAGGCCCGCGACCGCTTCGCCGGGACCGACGACGGCTACACCTACACACGGCTCGGCAACCCCACGAACGCCGACGTCGAGCGCCGGGTCGCGCTGCTCGAGCGCGGCGTCGAGGCGATCCTGGTGGGCAGTGGGCAGGCCGCCGCCACCGTCGCGTTCCTCGGCATCCTGCAGTCCGGCGACCACGTCGTCGCGGCCCGCAGCATCTACGAGGGCACCAAGGGCCTGCTCGTGCAGAACCTCGGACGCCTCGGGATCGAGGTCGACTTCGTCGCGGACCAGCGCGACCTCGACGAGTGGGCGCGACTCGTCCGACCGAACACGAAGGCGTTCTTCGCCGAGACGATCCCGAACCCGAAGAACGACGTCCTCGACATCACCGGCGTCGCCGACACCGCGCACCGTGCGGGTGTGCCGCTCATCGTCGACAACACCCTCGCGACGCCGTACCTCGTGCGCCCGGTCGACCACGGCGCCGACATCGTCGTCCACTCGGCCTCGAAGTTCCTCTCCGGCCACGGTGCCGGGCTCGGCGGCGTGGTCGTCGACGGCGGCACCTTCGACTGGTCGGCGACTCCGGACCGCTGGGTGCACCTGACCAGCCCGGAACGGTCGCTCGGCGGCGAGAGCTACGTCGAGCGCTACGGCAGCCGCGCGTTCGTCGTCTTCGCACGCGACGTCGTCGCCTCGCGCATCGGCCCGACGCCCTCCCCCTTCAACTCCTTCCTGCTCCGCCAGGGCATCGAGACGCTGTCGCTGCGCGTGGAACGCCACAGCGCGAACGCGCTGGCCGTCGCGTCCTTCCTGGAGCAGCAGCCGGAGGTGACGAGCGTCGACTACGCGGGTCTCGCCTCCAGTCCGTTCCACGACCTCGCCCAGCGCTACCTGCCGCGCGGTGCCGGGTCCGTCTTCGCGTTCACGCTGGACGGCGGCGAAGCCGCCGCGCGAACTTTCATCGACAGCGTCCAGCTGTTCAGCCGGATGACCCACCTCGGTGACGTCCGCTCCCTGATCCTGCACCCCGCCACCACGACGCACGCCGGCAAGACGCCCCGGGAGCGCGCCGACCAGGGCATCGACGACGGCCTCATCCGCCTGTCGGTCGGCATCGAGGACGTCGCGGACCTGGTCCGCGACCTGTCGCGCGGGTTCGCGGCGTTGCGCGGCGCGAGGGCGGGCCAGGAGGCGCGGGTCGGCTCCGACTCGGAGCTCGCCTCCCTCGAACACGCCGTTCCCGGCAACCACGTCATCGCGGAGGAACTCTAGGCAATGGCCGGACTGCAGCACTTCGGGTACTTCTTCTCGCGCGGGTTCGGCCCGCAGGCGTGGGGCCGGTCCGACTGGGACTGGGGGCACGACTGGACGAAGCCCGACCTGTACCAGCAGTCCGTCCGCGCCCTCGAGCAGGCCGGCATGGACCTCGTCATCGCCGAGGACGCGATCTCGCTCGGCAACCCGTCGACGCTCGACCTGCGGATCCGGCAGGCGTACGGCGGCCCGAAGCACGACCCGCTCCTGCTCGCGCCGTACCTGTTCGCCGCGACCTCGCACATCGGCATCGCCCCGACCGTGAACGCCGGGTTCACCCCGCCGTACCTCGCCGCACGGCAGTTCGCGACGCTCGCGCACCTCTCCGGCGACCGCTTCGGCGTCAACGTCGTGACCGACACCGGGAGCGCTCGGCACGCCGGGCTCGCCCCGCTCCCGCACGACGCCGCGTACGACCGCGCCGAGGAGTGGTTGCAGCTCGTGCGGCGGCTCTGGCACTCGTGGGGCTCCGGGTACGTCGGGGACCGCTCCGACTGGCACTTCGCCGACGGCGACGCCCTCGACGCGTTCCACCACGAGGGCGCCTACTTCACCGCGGACGGCCCGCTCAACGCCCTCCCGCTCGACTCCGACCCGATCGTGGTCTCCCCCGGCGGCTCCGGCCGGGGGCTCGGGTTCGCCGGCACGCACTCGGACGTGCAGCTCGCGCTCGCACCGCTGTCCGCGGCAGCCGTGCGGGACTACCGCGCGCGGGTGCTCTCCGCCGCGGCCGACGCCGGACGCACTGCCGACGCCCTGCGTATCCTGTTCGTCCTCAAGCCCGAGATCGTGTCGTCGGCGGCCGAGGCGGACCGCGTCGTCGACGCCTCCCGGCACCCGTCCGACGACGACCTCCGCACCGCGGCGATCGCGTGGTCGAGCGACTCCGAGACGGACCTGCTCGCGCTCGACCTCGACGCGCCGATCCCGGCGGGGACGTTCGGCGACCACGTCTCGGCGGGGACGATCCGCGGCCTCGTCGGCGACACCCCCGACGCACCGCTGCGCACGCTCCTGGAGCGCAAGGCCCGGAAGGGCCGGGTGTCCTCGCGCGAGGGCTTCGTCGGCACCGCCGACGAGTTCGCGGACTTCATCGAGGATCTCGGCGAGGACGCCGACAACGACGGCATCATCTTCTCGGGCGACCTGCACCCGGCGCAGGTCTACCGGATGCTCGGCGACCTCGTGCCGGTGCTCCGGCGCCGTGGGCTCCTGCGACGGGAGTACGGCGCCGGAGGCATCCGGCAGAACCTGTTCGACTTCTGAGACCGCGCGCCCCGTGGCGCGGGTCCTAGTGGTGGACGGGCTCCACGACGCCGCTCTCCTCGACGTCTCGGACGTCCTCGGCGGTGCGGAGGATCTCGTCGCGGTCGGACGCCGAGTTGATCGCCCAGTAGTAGATCACCAGGGAGAACACCGCCACCACGACGATGTCGATCCACAGCGGGAACACCGGGTGCGTCAGCGGGCCGAAGTCGCTGAGGAACACGATGAGCCCCATGCCGATCAGGTACGGCAGCAGCCACTGGGCCGCCTTCCAGTCCCAGCGCGGGCGGACGCTCGAGGCGCCGCGGAACACGTTGTTCAGGATGATCACCACGGCACCGATGAGGATCGCGACCCCGAGCTTCCAGTCGGTGTCCCACCCGGTCCAGAGGATGATGAGGTTCGCGACGACGAACGCGATCGGTGAGAGCAGCGTCGCGGCCGGCATCCGGTAGGGGCGCTCGACCTCGGGGATCCGCTTCCGGAACGCGCCGAGGGCCAACGGTGCACCCGCGTACATCAGGACGGACGCACTCGTGATGAGGCTGACCAGCCCCTGCCACGATGGGAACGGCGCGAAGCACGCGCACCCGACGACGAACGCCACGATCAGGCCGACCCAGGGCACGCCCTGCTTCGTCGTCCACTCGAAGGCCTTCGGGAAGTACCCGTTGCGGCTGAGGCCGTACGAGATG
The DNA here is from genome assembly GCF_031455235.1 of Curtobacterium sp. 320. Lineage (NCBI taxonomy): Bacteria > Bacillati > Actinomycetota > Actinomycetes > Micrococcales > Microbacteriaceae > Curtobacterium > Curtobacterium sp. 320. The sequence goes on from NZ_JAVDSI010000013.1 coordinate 68,541, forward strand.
CGGCTCGTGGCCGTCACGTAGATGAGGCCGGTGCCGGCGGGCGAGATGATCGCGTCGATGAAGATGACCACGGCGAGCCAGGTGATGCCGGCCGCCATCGCGATGTCGGCGAACGGTCCGGTGTACTTCGTGAAGTCCGCGGTCGCCCACGAGCCCTGGATCGCGTCGGAGCGCAGGACGCCGAGGAACACGATCTGCAGCAGCAGGTAGATCACGAGCCCGATGAGCACCGAGCCGATGACAGCGCGCGGGATGTCGCGCTTCGGGTTCTTGGCCTCGCCGGCGAGCTGGTCCGCCTGCTCGAAGCCGAGGAACGCGAAGATGATGCCCGACGTCGACACCGCGGCGAGGATGCCTTTCGCACCCTCGGGCATGAAGCCGTCCGCCGCCGTGAAGTTCGAGCCGTGGAACCCGCTGAACGCCAGGACGATGATGACCAGCAGGGGGATGGCGACCTTCCACCAGGTCGCCGCGGAGTTCGTGTTCGCGAGGATCTTCACGCTGAGCATGTTGATCACCGTGACGACGGCCATCAGGACGATCGCGACCGCGATCCCGGCGCCGGTCAGCAGCTGCTGGGTCTCCCCCTCGATGACCACGGTGTGCAGCCACGGGTGGGCGAACTGCCAGTGCTGCGCGTACTTGATCATCGCCTCGACCTCGATCGGGGCGACCGTCACGGACTGCAGCCACGAGAACCACCCGAAGGAGGCTCCGGCGATGCCGCCGAAGGCGATGTGGGGGAACCGCGCTGTTCCACCCGCGATCGGGAACATGCCGCCGAGCTCGGCGTGCACGAGTGCGAGGACGAGGATCGCCACGCCACCGATGAGCCACGAGATGATCGCGGCGGGCCCGGCGGTCTTCAGGGCCTCCTGCGAACCGAAGAGCCAGCCGGAGCCGATGATCGACCCCGTCGAGGCCCAGATGAGCCCGATGAAGCCGACGTTGCGCTTGAGGCCGGAGTCCGGCAGCGCCTGTGTCGTTGTAGCCACTGTTGCTCCTGTCGATGAGCGCCGCCCCTCGGACGGGGGCTGCGCTCATCGACTCTGGCACCGTGACAGCACTTTGGTCGGATTGTTTAACACAATGGAAACAAACGTGCTGTACAAGCCCTCAGGCTACTTCTTGTCGTGCTTCTTCTTGCTCTTCTTGTCCGACTTCTTCTTGTCGTCCGGCTTCTTGTCCGACTTCTTGTCCGACTTCTTCTTCGCGTCCTGCTTCTTGCCGGACTTCTTCTTGTCGGACTTCTGCTTGCCCTTCTTGTCCGGCTCGGGCTCGGGCGACTCGACCCCGTCGACGGGCTCGACCACCACCGCGCTCCCCGTGTCGGCGAGGACGTCGACCTCGTGCTCCTCGAGCGTCGGCGCGAGCGCGTCCTCCACCCGCTCGACGACGATCGACGCACCGTCCTCGGCGAGCCGGACGAGCGCCTGGGCTGCCCGGACGCGGGTCGTCGTCTTCCGGGCGAGCACGTCGGCGCGGGCACCCTCGAGGAAGGCACGGAGCGACCGTTCGACCACCGAACGACCCCGCGGCGCCGAACGGTCGAGGCGGTCGAGCTCGCCGGCCACACCGGACACGTCGTCCTCGACGTGCTCGTGCCGCACGGACTCGATGAGCGCGGCGATCGCGGCGGCCCCTCGCTCGACGGCTGCGGACCGCTGGTCGAGCACGACGAGCATCTCGATCACCGCGCCGTACGTCACCGTCTCGAGGCGGACCGGCTCGGCCCCACGCCCACGGATGACCAACCGGGCGTCCGGCGTCGGCAGCCACGCGGCCAGCGCAGCGACGGTCGCGACCGAGCCCACCGCCCGCTCGTAGTCGGCGAGCACCACTCGCTCCTGCTCGCGCAGACGGACTCGGATCGCGATCTCCTGCACCACGTGGACCTCCCGTTCGTGGGCACGGGCGTGTTCCCGCGCCTGCTGCGGATCGTAGTCCTCGGAGGTGGCGGGACAGCGAACGCCCCGGCATCGTCCGGGGACGGTGTCGGGGCGTTCGGTGTGGCAGTGCGTGACAGCGGTGCGGCGTCCGGCGAATGGTGGAGATGGGGGGAATCGAACCCCCGTCCATCGCTGCAATTCGACGTCTTCTACGGGCGTATCCGGATGGTTCGTTCTGCTCGGCCCCGTCCTTTGCTACCGGCTTCTAGGACGACGGGCCCAGTCTCAGTGCAAGTCCCGCACGGCCCTGAGGCGCAACCGTGCAGCAAGTCCTCTGGATGACGCCGGAACTCAGGTTAGAAGACGATCACCTGGCCGACGGACTTCATGTGCTGGGCTGCTTACGCAGCGAGAGCGAAGTCAGTGCGCTTGGAATTGGCACTTGTTGTTTTCCACGGATCGTTGACGAGATGACCGTGGGTCCTCGGCCCGCTTCCCGTCGGCACACAGGCAATGTCGAAACCGATCATCCCCATGCGGGCCGGACGTGCGAACCGCTGTCACGCTCTTGAGTTGCCAATGCTCCGATCGGAGCAGTCCCTCAGTCTAGCCGACCGAGGTGCGACCGCGCTACTCGCCGACGCGGTTCCGGGTGCGCATGGCCCGCTCGGCCTCGCGCTTGTCCGTCTTCTCGCGCAGGGCCTGGCGCTTGTCGAACTCCCGCTTGCCCTTCGCGACCGCGATCTCCACCTTGGCCCGGCCGTCGTGGAAGTAGATCTGCAGCGGCACGAGCGTGTAGCCGCCCTGCGCCGTCTTGTGCGAGATCCTCACGATCTGCTGCTTGTGGAGGAGCAGCTTGCGCTTGCGCCGGGGAGCGTGGTTGTTCCACGTGCCCTCGGTGTACTCGGGGATGTGCACGGCGTCGAGCCAGGCTTCACCGCCGTCGATGAAGGCGTACCCGTCGACGAGCGAGGCGCGCCCTTCGCGGAGGGACTTCACCTCGGTGCCGGACAACACCATGCCGGCCTCGTACGTGTCCTCGATCAGGTAGTCGTGACGCGCGCGACGGTTCGTCGCCACGATCTTCTCGCCGCGTTCCTTCGCCATGCGTGTCTCCTTCCGTGCGGTCGCTGCTGATGCGCAGCCCTACAGACTACCCAACGCGCGGCACCCACCGCACCTTCCCGGCGCGCCGCCCGCGCCGGGCCGGTGTCGGCTGCCGCCGAGACTCGGCCACGCGGACACTTTCGCGGCACCGGAGGCACGAAAGTGTCCGCCGGCCCGAGACTCGGCCAGCACGACCGCCGACGCGTCAGACCTTCAGGTAGCGGCGGATCGCGACGAAGGCGGACAGTCCCGCCAGCACGATGCCGATCACGATCACCGACGGCACCACGACGGCCGCGTCCCCCATGCCGATGAACGCCGTGCCCGAGAACCGCTGCGCGAGGTAGTTCCGCACGAAGAACCAGACCACCGCAGTGATCGCGCCACCGGCCAGGACGGCCCCGATGGCAGCGGCGATCACCCCCTCGAGCACGAAGGGTGTCTGGATGAACCGGTTCGACGCCCCCACCAGGCGCATGATGCCGAGCTCTCGCCGTCGACTGAACGCGGACAACCGGATCGTGGTGGCGATGAGCAGCACGGCGGCGACGAGCATGAGCGCCGCGATCCCGATCGCCGTGTACGACGAGGCGTTGAGCAGGTTGAAGATCGGTTGCAGGTACCCGCGCTGGTCGACCACGCTCTGCACGCCGGCGACCTTCGACAGGCTCTCGACGAGGACGTCCGCCTGCGACGGGTTCTTCAGGTTCACCCAGAACGTCTCGTTGAGGTACTCGGGCTTGACGAACTCCGTCGCCGGCGAGTCCTTGAACTGCTGCTTGAACCGGTCGTACGCCTGGTCCTGGTCCTCGTAGTACGTCTTCTCGATGTACGGCTTGAGGGTCGACGAGTCGAGCTGCTCCTGGACCTGCTTGCGCTGGTCGTCGGTGGCCTTGGCGCCCGTGCAGTTACCAGTGGTGTCGGTGTCGGTGCAGAGGTAGACCGCGACCTGCGCCCGGTCGTACCAGTACCCCTTCATCTGGTTGATCTGCATCTGGAGCAGGATCGCGGTGCCGACGAAGGTGAGCGAGATGAAGGTCACGAGGACGACGGACACGACCATGGACGCGTTGCGCCGCAGGCCCGAGCCGACCTCGGACATGACGAGCCCGAGCCTCATCGGATGATCCCCGGGATGGTCTGGATGCCGGTGGTGTTCGAGACGCCCGCGCGCTGGATCGGCACAGCCTGGGTCTGGTAGCCGCCGGACTGCTCGTCGCGCAAGATGGTCCCGTTCGAGAGCTCGATGACGCGGCGCTGCATCTGGTTGACGATGCTGGCGTCGTGGGTCGCCATGAGCACGGTGGTGCCTCCCTGGTTGATGCGTTCGAGGAGCGCCATGATCCCGGCCGAGGTCGTCGGGTCGAGGTTGCCGGTGGGCTCGTCGGCGAGGAGGATCGCCGGCTTGTTGACGACGGCTCGGGCGATCGCCACGCGCTGCTGCTCACCGCCGGAGAGTTCGTGCGGCATGCGGGTCGCCTTGCCGGCGAGGCCCACGAGCTTCAGCACGTCGGTGACGGCCTCGCTGATGAAGCCCTTGCTCTTGCCGATCACCTGCAGCGAGAACGCGACGTTGTCGAACACGTTCTTGTTCGGCAGGAGCCGGAAGTCCTGGAAGACCACGCCGAGGTTTCGACGGAAGTACGGGACCTTGCGCGACGACAGGGCGCCGAGCCGCTGCCCGAGCACGTGGATCTGCCCGCGCGACGGCTTCTCCTCCTTCAGCACGAGGCGGAGGAAGCTGGACTTGCCGGACCCGGACGCGCCCACGAGGAAGACGAACTCCCCCTTGAGGATCTCGAGGGAGATGGCGTCGAGGGCGGGGCTCGGGTTGCCCGAGTACACCTTGGTGACCTGGTCGAATTTGATCATGACCGGATCAGGGTAGGTCGCGTCGCCCGGAAATCAACCGAGGCGCGCGGCTCAGGAATCGTCGGATTGCTTGCGCCAGCGGATGCCCGCGTTGATGAACCCGTCGAGGTCACCGTCGAACACGGCTGAGGGGTTGTTCACCTCGTGCTCGCTCCGCAGGTCCTTGACCATCTGGTACGGCGCCAGCACGTACGAGCGGATCTGGTCGCCCCAGCTCGCCGTGATGTTGCCGGCCAGTTCCTTCTTCTTCGCGTTCTCCTCTTCCTTCTTGAGGAGCAGGAGGCGCGACTGCAGCACGCGCATGGCGGCCGCACGGTTCTGGATCTGCGACTTCTCGTTCTGCATCGAGACGACGGTGCCGGTCGGGATGTGGGTCAGGCGGACCGCGGAGTCCGTCGTGTTGACCGACTGCCCACCGGGGCCCGACGAGCGGAACACGTCGACGCGGATGTCGTTCTCGGGGATGTCGATCGACTCGGTCTCCGGCATGAGCGGGATGACCTCGACCGCGGCGAACGACGTCTGCCGCTTGCCCGCGGCGCCGAACGGCGACATCCGGACGAGGCGGTGGGTGCCGGCCTCGACCGACAGGGTGCCGAACGCGTGCGGGGCGTCGACCTCGAACGTGGCGGACTTGATGCCCGCTTCTTCCGCGTAGGACGTGTCCATCACGGTGGTCTTGTAGCCGTGCTGCTCCGAGTAGCGGAGGTACATGCGCAGCAGCATCTCGGCGAAGTCCGCGGCGTCGACACCACCGGCACCGGCACGGATCGTGATGACCGCGGGGCGGTCGTCGTACTCACCGTCGAGGAGCGTCTGCACCTCGAGGTCGCCCATCGTCTTCTGGATCGCCTTGAGCTCGGCAGCAGCTTCGTCGGCGGAGTCCTGGTCGTCGGCCTCGTTCGCCATCTCGACCAACACCTCGAGGTCGTCGATGCGGCGCTCGGTGTCGGTGATCTTCTTCAGCTCCGACTGCCGGTGCGAGAGCGCGCTCGTCACCTGCTGCGCGTGCTCGACGTCGTCCCAGAGGTCCTGGGCCCCGGCCTGCTCGCTGAGGTCGGCGATCTCACGCTGCAGGCGGTCGACGTCGACCACCGAGCGGATGTTGCCGAAGGTCTCGCGGAGGGCGGAGAGCTGCTCGGTGAAGTCCAGTTCGACCATGATCACCGATCCTACCGGCCAGGGCGGACGCGTCGGACCGGCCAGGAGGCGCGGCTCGGCCCCGGTGGACCGGTCAGCGTCCCAGGAGCGGTTCCCTCGACGCCATCCCCGCGGCTCCGGCGCGTGCCACCGCGTCCGGCAGGGCGGCGAGGAACGCGTCGACGTCGGCATCGGTCGTGGTGTGCCCGAGCGTGATCCGGAGCGCACCGCGGGCGTCCTGCTCCGACAGGCCCATGGCGAGCAGGACGTGCGAGGCCTCGGGCACGCCGGCCTGGCACGCGGAGCCGGTCGACACCGCGACCCCGGCGGCGTCGAGCAGGAAGAGCAGCGAGTCCCCCTCGCAGCCCGGGAACGTGAAGTGCGCGTTGCCGGGGAGTCGGTCGACCGGGTCCCCCATCAGCACCGCGGTGGGCACCGCTGCCCGGACCCCGGCGACGAGCCGGTCCCGCAGTGCCCGGACGTCCGCGTGCGGCATGGAGGCCGCGACCCCGAAGGCCGCCGCTGCCGGGGCGTCCTGCGTCCCGCTCCGCACCTGGCGCTGCTGCCCGCCCCCGTGGATGAGCGGCTCGACGGTCGCACGACGGCCGAGGACGAGCGCGCCGATGCCGACCGGGCCGCCGATCTTGTGCGCCGACACGCTCAACGCGTCGAGCCCGGAGGCGGCGAACGACACCGGTACCTGGCCGTACGCGGCGACCGCGTCGCTGTGGACGGGCACGCCCGCGGCGTGCGCGAGCTCGACGATCCGCGACACCGGCGCGATCGTGCCGACCTCGTTGTTCGCCCACAGGAACGTGACCAGGGCGACGTCCGAGGCGTCGGCGAGCCGCGCCTCCAGGGCCACCAGGTCGACGCGACCCTGCGCGTCCAACGGGACCACGTCGACGACCGCGCCCTCGTGGCGCTCGAGCCACTCGACGGTGTCGACCGTCGCGTGGTGCTCCCCACCGGGGACGACGATGCGCGGGCGCGGACGGTCCTGCTGCCGCGCCCAGAACATGCCCTTCACGGCGAGGTTGATGCTCTCGGTGCCGCCGGAGGTGAAGACGACCTCGACCGGGTCGGCGTCGAGCGAGGCGGCGACGGCGGCGCGGCCGTCCTCGAGCAGCATCTTCGCCTGCTGCCCCGCGCTGTGGATCGACGACGGGTTGCCGACGGTGCCGAGCGCGGCGGTGAACGCGGCGAGCGCCTCCGGCAGGATCGGCGTCGTCGCGGCGTGGTCGAGGTAGACCGGCATCTGCACCCCCTGAACGAGCGTTTCCAGGATACTCGTCGGTCCTCGTACCCTTGGTGCCATGCACGAGACGGCGATCGACGAGACCCCGGGGTTCCTCCTGACCGCCGACGTCCCGCGGTTCTCGGTGCGGTCGGCGACGGCGACGGCCGTGTCGGTCGTGGTCGACGGCCGCGGCACGTTCCCGCTGACGCGGTCCGGCGACGTCTGGGCGGGTGCCGTGCCGGGAGTCGAACCCGGGGACACGTACCACCTGCTCGTGGACGGTCCCGCCGGTCCGCGCGACGCGTTCGACGCGGTGCGTCCGCTGCTCGACCCGTACGCCCGTGGGATCGTGCGCGGCGTCGGACCACGCTGGACGGGTGTCGTGGTCGACGACGCGTTCGACTGGGGCGGGGTGGTCAAGCCGACGACGCCGCTCGACCGGGTCGTCGTGTACGAGGCGAACGTCCGGACCCTGACCGCGACGAACCCGGCCGTCCCGGAGGACCTCCGCGGCACGTACGCCGGCGTCGCCCACGAGAGCACCATCGCGCACCTGCACCGGATCGGCGTGACCACGCTGGAGCTGCTGCCCGTGCACGCCTTCGACACCGAACGGTGGCTGCGGGACGCCGGACGCGAGAACGCCTGGGGCTACAACACGCTCGGGTTCTTCGCGCCGCACGCCGCCCACGCCTCCCCCGGTGCGCGGGCCGAGGGCGCCTCCGCGGTGCTGCGCGAGTTCAAGGGCATGGTCCGGCTCCTGCACGCCGCCGGTATCCAGGTCGTCCTCGACGTCGTCTACAACCACACCGCAGAAGAGGGCCTCGGCGGCCCGACGACCTCGCTCCGGGGCATCGACGGGGCGAACCGCTACCGGTGGACCGCCGACGGCGCCTCGTACTACGACACCACCGGCTGCGGCAACACTCTCGACACCTCGGTCGAGGCCACGGCCGACCTCATCGTCGACAGCCTGCGCTACTGGGCGCGCGAGGTGCAGGTCGACGGGTTCCGGTTCGACCTGATGGCGGCGCTCGGCCGCGACGCCGACCACCTGTTCGACCCGTCGCACCCGCTGCTCGAGCGGATCCGGAACCACCCGGACCTGCAGGACACCCTGCTCGTCGCCGAACCGTGGGACGTCGGACCGGACGGGTGGAAGACGGGCTCGTTCGGCGCGCGCACGAGCGAGTGGAACGACGGCTTCCGGAACACCGTGCGGCAGTTCTGGCTCACCGACATCGCCGAGGAACGACGCCACGGCGCCCCCGCCACCGGCATCGGCGCGCTCGCCGGGGCCCTGACCGGCTCGCGCCACCTCTTCGACACGGCACGCGGGCCGCTCGCCGGCATCAACTTCGTCACCGCCCACGACGGCTTCACCCTGCTCGACCTGGTGTCGTACGACGGCAAGCACAACGAGGCGAACGGCGAGGAGAACCGCGACGGCTCGAACGACAACCGCTCGTTCAACCACGGCATCGAGGGCGACACCGCCGACCGCGGCGTGCGGGCGGCACGGGGCCGGTCGATGCGGAACCTCGTCGCGACGCTCATGCTCTCCGCGGGCGTGCCGATGCTCACCGCCGGCGACGAGCGGAGCCGGACGCAGCACGGCAACAACAACGCCTACGTGGTGTCCGAGGACCTCACCCCGGTCGACTGGTCGGACGACGAGGACGCCGAGGCGATGACCGAGGCCGTCTCGGCGCTCGCACGGCTCCGCGCCGCGCACCCCGCGCTCCGGCCGACCCGGTTCGGCGTCGAGGGGCAGGAGACCCCCGGCGCGTCCCGGATGTCCTGGTACGGGCCCGACGGCCACCCGATGACGGCCGAGGGGTGGGACCAGCCGATCCACCGCGCACTGCAGTACTTCGTCGAGTCGACGCCGGAGCACGAGCCGTTCGACCGCGTCCTCGTGGTGGTGCACGGCAGCGGGCGCACGCGGGACATGACGCTGCCCGTGCGCGAGGACGTGCTCGGGTACCGGCTCGCCTGGTCCAGCGAGAAGCACCGCGACCACGAGCGGCTCCGGCCCGCGGGTCAGGTGTTCACGGCGTACGGGCCGGGCATCCACGTGTTCGAGATCGCCTGACGGCGGCCCGTCCAGGAGGCGCGGGTCGGCTCCGGCACGACGGTCGCGCGGTGCTCCTCCACAGCGCCACGGCGCGCCCGGGTCTCCACGGACGGCACGTTCCGGGGAACGCGGAGGCGCTCGCCGGGTAACGTCGGCTCCGTGGCCACTGCAGACCGACCCCGCCGACCGAAGATCGGGCGCATCCCGATCACCGAGCTCGCCCCCACGACGCCCAACGGGTTCCCGGGCAAGGCGTTCGACGGCGAGGTGATCACGTTCGGTGCGACCGTCTTCCGCGAAGGGCACGGTGTCATCGGCGCCGACCTCGTCCTCGAACGACCGGACGGCGGCACCCGGACGGTCCCGATGGTGCTCGTCGCCCCGGGCACCGACCGCTACGAAGCGACCGTCCAGGTCGACCACACCGGCGTGTGGACGTGGCACGTCGAGTCCTACGCCGACGACTGGTCGTCCTGGCTGCACGGTGCCCGCCTGAAGATCGCCGCGGGCGTCGACACCGAGGCCACCCTGCTCGACGGGGCGGCGCTCCTCGACCGACTCGCCGACGAGACCGACTCCCCCGCCGCCACGCGTGCGGCGGCGCGCATCCGCGACACCGACCTCGACCCGGCCGAGCGACTCGCCGCCGTCGACGACCCGCGCATCACGGGCGAGGTCGAAGAAGCGCCGCTCACCTCGCTCCGGACGCACTCGCCCACGCAGCTGCTCGACGTCGAGCGCACCCGCGCCGGTGTCGGCGCCTGGTACGAGTTCTTCCCCCGCAGCGAAGGCGCGAAGAAGAACCCCGACGGCTCGTGGAAGAGCGGCGACTTCCGCACCGCGGCACGACGGCTCCCGGGTGTCGCCCGCATGGGCTTCGACGTGGTGTACCTGCCGCCGATCCACCCCATCGGCACGACCGCGCGAAAGGGCCCGAACAACACGCTCACCCCCGGCCCGCACGACCCCGGCAGCCCGTGGGCCATCGGCGGCCCCGACGGCGGGCACGACGCCATCCACCCGGACCTCGGCACCGAGGACGACTTCCGCGACTTCGTCGAGACGGCGAAGAACACCGGGATGGAGGTCGCGCTCGACTTCGCCCTGCAGTGCTCGCCCGACCACCCCTGGGTCACCGAGCACCCCGAGTGGTTCACGGTGCGCGCGGACGGCTCCATCGCCACGGCCGAGAACCCGCCGAAGCGCTACCAGGACATCTACCCGATCCAGTTCGACACCGACCCCGAGGGGATCGTCGCCGAGGTTCTGCGGGTCCTGCGCCACTGGATCGCCCTCGGCATCCGCATCTTCCGCGTGGACAACCCGCACACCAAGCCGCTCTGGTTCTGGGAACGGGTCATCCGCGAGATCCGCGACGAGCACCCCGACACCGTGTTCCTCGCCGAGGCGTTCACGAGCCCGGCGATGATGCGGGCCCTCGCCGAGGTCGGGTTCCAGCAGTCGTACTCGTACTTCACGTGGCGGAACTCGAAGGACGAGATCGCCGACTACTTCGACGAGCTCTCGCACGAGACGAGCGCGTACCTGCGTCCGAACCTGTTCGTGAACACGCCCGACATCCTCACCGAGTACCTGCAGTTCGGCGGCCGCGCCGGGTACAAGATCCGTGCGGCGCTCGCGGCCACCGGTGCGCCGACGTGGGGGATGTACTCCGGGTACGAGCTGTTCGAGGACGTCGCACGCCCCGGCTCGGAAGAGAACATCGACAACGAGAAGTACGAGTACAAGCCTCGTGACTTCGCCCTGGCCGAGGCCGAGGGTGCGAGCCTTGCGCCGTACGTCACGATGCTCAACCGCTTCCGGCAGGCGCACCCGGCGCTCCGCCAGCTCCGGAACCTGCACGTGCACGACGCCGAGGACCCGGCGATCGTCGTGTACTCCAAGCACCTGCCCGGACGGTTCATCCGCTCCGGGCGCGACGACACCGTGATCGTCGTCGCGAACGTCGACCCCCACTCGGCCCGTGAGACCACGGTCCACCTCGACCTCGCCGCCCTCGGCCTCGACCCGGAGCAGGCGTTCGACGTCCGCGACGTCGTGACCGGGCAGCGCTGGGTCTGGGGATCGTCGAACTACGTCCGCCTGGACGCGTTCCAGGAACCCGTGCACCTGCTCGTCGTGGAGGGACCCCACCGATGACCGACACCCACCCCGAGGACGACGCACCGACCGCAGCGCCGAACGACCGGGGGCAGGGGCCGAGCGTTCCGCCGGTGCCGCCGCCCCCGCCCCCCGTGCTGCCCCGCCGCATGCCGGCCGACACCCCGCGCCCGACGCACCCGGCACAGCACGTCGCACCGGAGCCGCCGGCAGCCGGAGGACCGCGTCCGTCCGCCTCCCCGGAGCCCGCTGCCCCCCGCTACGAGCCGCGAGTCTCGGCGCCCGGCGAGGACCTGCCCGGTGCACCCCCGGCCCGACGGGAAGCGCCGGACCGCGACGTCGCCGAATCGGCCACGCTCGCCGGACACGCGTCCGACGCGGCCCACCCGCGGCACGTCACGGTCGAGGCGGTCGAGTCCGTCGAGCGTTCCGCGGCCGCCGGTGACGGCACAGGAGGCGCGACCGGCGTCACGACGTCGGCCGACGCGGGCGACACGGACGGCCCCGGCGACGGGGCGGACGCGCCCACCAGCGAAGACGGCAGCCCGCTCGCCGCGACGAGCGAGGCGGGGTCGACCCGCGCCTCCCGACCGACCGACACCACGCCGGAGACGGCCGGCCCGCGTCCCGCCCCCGTCGAGGAGTGGCTCCGCCAGCAGGTCGCCGAGGCCCGCTGGTCCCAGCCCCACGACGTCCTCGGACCCCACCCCGTCGACGGCGGCACGAGCGTCCGGGTGGTCCGCCACCTCGCGACCGCCGTGCGGATCGTCCGACCGGACGGCGACGACGTCGAGCTCACGCACGAGGGCGACGGCCTCTGGGCCGGCGCGACCCCCGGCGAGCTCGGACGGTACCGGGTCGAGGCCGACTACGACCCGGACCCGTCGACCGACAGCGACGACATCACCTGGACGACCGACGACGCCTACCGGTTCCCCCCGACGATCGGCGAGCTCGACCTGCACCTCTTCGGCGAGGGCCGTGACGAGCAGCTGTGGCACCACCTCGGCGCGCACGTCACCACGGTCGACGGCGTGGACGGCGTCTCGTTCACGCTCTGGGCCCCGCGGGCGACCGCAGCCCGGGTGATCGGTGACTTCGAGGGCTGGGAAGGCCGCACCACCGCGATGCGTCGCCTGACCGACCTCGGAGTCTGGGAGCTGTTCTGGCCCGGCGCCCTCGTCGGTCAGCGGTACAAGTTCCAGCTCCTCACCGACTCCGGCTGGGTGGAGCGGGCCGACCCGTTCGCCCGGCGGACCGAGGTCCCGCCGCTGACCGCCTCCGTGATCGACGAGTCGCACCACGAGTGGTCCGACGGCGACGCACAGTGGATGGAGCACCGGGCACGGACGACCACGCACGACCGTCCGATGAGCGTCTACGAGGTCCACCTCGGTTCGTGGCGTCCGGGGCTGTCCTACCGCGAGGTCGCCGACCAGCTCATCGGCCACGTCCAGTACACGGGCTTCACCCACGTGCAGTTCCTGCCGCTCGCCGAGCACCCCTTCGGCGGATCGTGGGGCTACCAGGTCACGGGCTACTACGCCCCGACGGCCCGGTTCGGCTCCCCCGACGACCTCCGGTACCTCGTCGACCGGCTGCACTCCGCCGGCATCGGCGTGATCATGGACTGGGTCCCCGGGCACTTCCCGAAGGACGAGTGGGCCCTGGCGAAGTTCGACGGCTACGCGCTGTTCGAGCACCCGGACCCCCGCCGTGGCGAGCAGCTCGACTGGGGCACGTACGTGTTCGACTTCGGGCAGCCGCAGGTCCGCAACTTCCTCGTCGCGAACGCGCTCTACTGGCTCGAGGAGTTCCACATCGACGGGCTCCGCGTGGACGCCGTCGCCTCGATGCTGTACCTCGACTACTCCCGCACCGAGTGGCTGCCGAACATCCACGGCGGACGCGAGAACCTCGAGGCGATCTCGTTCCTGCAGGAGACGAACGCGACCGCGTACAAGCGCTACCCGGGCATCGTGATGATCGCCGAGGAGAGCACCTCGTGGCCGGGCGTCACGCAGCCGACCAGCGCGGGCGGGCTCGGGTTCGGCCAGAAGTGGAACATGGGCTGGATGCACGACACCCTGCAGTACATCGAGCGCGACCCGGCGTACCGGAGCTACCACCACGACGAGATCACCTTCTCGTTCGTGTACGCGTTCAGCGAGCAGTTCACCCTGCCGATCAGCCACGACGAGGTCGTGCACGGCAAGGGATCGCTCTACGGCAAGATGCCCGGCGACGAGTGGCAGAAGCTCGCGAACGTGCGGGCCTACCTCGCGTTCATGTGGGCGCACCCCGGCAAGCAGCTGCTCTTCATGGGGCAGGAGTTCGCCCAGCCCAGCGAGTGGTCCGAGGCACGCGGGCTGGACTGGTGGCTCCTCGACGACCCGGGGCACCGCGGTGTGCAGGACCTCGTGTCCTCGCTCAACCGGGTGTACCGCGAGACGCCGGCGCTCTGGACGCACGACGCCACGGCCGACGGCTTCGAGTGGATCGAGGGTGGCGACGCACCGCACTCGACGCTCGGGTTCCTGCGGAAGGACGGCGACGACCGGCTCGCGGTGTTCGTGAACTTCTCCGGTGTGCCGGTCGAGCGACGCTTCGGGTTGCCGGCGGCCGGTGCCTGGGACGAGGTCCTCAACACCGACGCCTCCGAGTACGGCGGGTCGGGCGTGGGGAACCTCGGCGTGGTCACGGCCGAGGACACCCCGTGGGCGGGGCGTCCGGCGTCCGCGCACCTCGTGGTGCCGCCGCTCGGCGCGGTCTGGCTGAAGCTGGCGCGCTAGCCGCGCGCACGACACGGACGGGAGGCGCGGTGCCAGTCGGCACCGCGCCTCCCGTCCGTCGTGCGGTCGCGTCCCGGACGCGACCACGACCGCGGTGCAGGACCACGGTGTGGAACCACGAAACCGACGTCGAACCAGGGTGTGACCGTGGTTCGACGTCGGTTTCGTGGTTCGACGCTCGCGTCGGCGCGCCCGGCGCGCCCCGCGCGCCCGGCGCCGGCGCGTCGGCGCGTCGGCGCTCAGTACAGCGCGCTCGCCAGACGCCGGCGCGCGGCGACCACGCGCGGGTCTTCGGTGCCGATCAGCTCGAAGTACTCGACGAGCCGCACGCGGAGCGCCTCGCGCTCGTCCCCGAACACCGTCGGGACGAGGTCGAGCAACCGGCCGAACGCGTCGTCGACGTGCCCGCCCGAGATGTCGAGGTCGGCGACCGCGAGCTGCGCCTGCACGTCGGAGGGCCCGGCGGCCGCAGCAGCCCGGATGTCGTCAGCGGTGCGACCGTTCAGCCGGTCGAGCAGCGACACCTGTGCGAGCCCGGCGACGGCCATCTGGTCGTGCGGGTCCTGCGCGATCGCGGTCTTGTACTCCTGGATCGCGGTGGCGTAGTCGCCCTGCTCGATCGCGTCGTACGCGGCCTGGTGGTGCGGCGGCAGCGGCTCCGGCTCGGGCTCACCCTGCTCGACGGCGTCGGCCGGGGCCGCTCCGTCGACCGTGACGCGGCCGGAGACACCGTTCTCGGCGGCAGCGGCCAGGACCTGCTCGTAGACGTCACGGACCTGCGCCTCGGGCAGCGCACCGACGAAGAGCCCGAGGGGGCGTCCGCCGATGAGCGCGGCCACGGTCGGGATCGACTGCGCCTGGAACGCCTGCACGAGCTGCGGGTTCGTGTCGGCGTCGACCTTGGCGAGCAGCACGCGGCCGTCGTACTCGGCGGTGAGCTGCTCGAGGATCGGCGAGAGCTGCTTGCACGGCCCGCACCACTCGGCCCAGATGTCGACGATCACGGGGACGATCGTGGAGAGCTGCAGGACGTCCTGGAAGGTCTGGTCGGTGACGTCGAGGACGAGCGACGGGACGGTCAGGTCGGCACCGGTCTCGCTGCCGGGAGCACCGGCGGCGACGCCGGACCCGGGGCCGCCGGCAGCGGCCCCGCCGGGCTGGGGCGGCCGCTGGGCGCGGTCCACCAGGGACGACAGGTCGACGGCTCCGCGGAGACCGGACGGGGTCGGGGGGACGTTGGTCATTGCACCTCACTCGCTGCTGTCAGGCCCTGCGTGAACCCGAGCAGGACCACTTTGTCATCGGTGCCCACCGGGGGCACGTAGAAGAGCAGCTGCACGCCGTAGGTCGCGCTGATGCCCTTCGTGCTGGAGTCGACACCGGAGAGCGCCTTCACAGCACCCTCGGTGTTCACCTCGGCGCCGGCCGCGGTCGGCGTGACCTTCTCGACCTCGTTCAGGTCGGCGGACACGAGCGCTCCGGCACCGTCCGTCGCGATCGCCACGGCGCTGTCGTCGGGCACCTCGGACGAGTACTCGATCTTCGCGGTGTCCGGCAGCGACTCGGACTTCTTGTCCTTGTAGGCCTTGCCGATGGTCGACCGGAGGCCGTCGCCGTCCGCCTGGAACAGCGACGCGTACGAGCTGTCCTTGTCCTTCGAGAGGATGTCGCCGTACGCCTTCGCGATCTCGTCGGGTGCGATGGCGAGCAGCTTCGTGTTCGACGCGAGCAGAGCGGCACCGATCGACGTGGGCGCGAGGCTCGGGATCTTCGCCGCGGCCTCGAGCGAGACGTCGTAGGCGACCTTGTAGTCGTCGCGGGCGGAGTCCTGCACGAGCGTCAGCGCCTGCGGGGCCGACTTCGCGTCGCAGTCCTCGGCGACGACCGCGAACACGGTGCGCGGCCACGAGTCGGTCTGCTGCGGCAACGCCACGCACACCTGCTCCCCCGAGATCGTCGGCGGGGCGTCGACGTCCGAGTCCTTGCCGCGGATCGTGTAGTTCGCCGCGCGCAGGTCGAGCGCCGCACCCGTGAAGCGCTGCTCGGCGAGCTTCGCGTCGCGAGCGTCGTCGGCACGCTTGGCCACGTACGCGACGCGCTGGACGATCCGGGTGATCTGCTGCTTCGTGGCGGCGGTCGGCTCGGTCTGCGCAGCCGTCCCGGTCGCCGTCGCGGTGGGCGTCGGGCTGGCCGCGGACGCCCCCTGCGGCCAGTAGTCGGACGAACATCCCGCGAGACCGAGGGCCCCGACGAGCAGGACCGGGATCGCCACGAACGCCCGGCGCCCGCGACGACCGCGGACCGGTACCTGGGCGCCGGCGGCCGCAGCACGGCGCGAGGCACGCACGCGCGGCGGACGGGAGCCCCCGCTGCGGCGGCGGGGTCCGCGGCCACGACGCTGGTGCACGAACGCCCAGACGAGCAGGACGATGCCGCCGACCAGGAACACGCCACCGGCGACGAGGAGCGGACCGACCGACGGCGTCGCGGTGTCGCGCGGCCACGTGACCGAGACGTCGCTCGGGGCCGCGGCCGTGCCGTCGCCGACGATGATCACGCTGACGTCCTCGGGCAGACGGACGGTGAACTGTCCGGCACTGTCGTACTCCTGGTACCAGAGGTCGCTTCCCGCGGGGTCCGGCACGGTGGACTCGGAGCCGGTCGTGCGGCCGACGAGCTTCGCCTGCTCGGCGTCGAACCGCATCGTCGTGTGCTTCGCGTCGCCGATCCAGGCGTCGACGTCGCTCGTCTTGCCGTAGGCCGCGAACACCTTGCCCGAGCCGGAGACGTTGATGCGCTGGTAGCCGGGGTTGGCGTTGAGCGTCGAGCCCGGGATCACGGTCACCGGGGCGGAGCTCTTCGAGGACGATGCCGCGACGAGCGACGACGGTGGCTCGAACACGGTCCGCTGGCCGACCGCGAGGGCGACGAGCAGCAGCCCGATGACGAAACTGACGATCGCCAGGACGAATCGCACGGATCTTCTCCCTACCGCGCCGGGGTGGGGGTGTCGGCGCGCGAATCAGCGCTCCAGGATAGCGAGGGAGTCTGGACGGCGCATCCCCCACCGCTGTCCGCGGTCACAGCCCACCGTCTCCGCACGCCACTACAATCGTGCCGGGCCTTCCCTGTGCCCTCCGCCGAGCACCCAGGAGCGAACACGTGGCGAACGACGAGGCAGAGTTCGGGACCGAGCTGCGCGGGTACCGCCGCGAAGACGTGGACCGCTCGCTGAACGATCTGCGCCGCGAGCTCATCAAGTCGAACAACGACCGGGCCGACGCCGCGAAGGAGATCCGCCTCCTGCAGGCGCGCGTCTCCGAGCTGCAGGGCGAGCTGGACGAAGCCGGCACCCCCACGTACAGCGGCCTCGGCACCCGTCTCGAGTCGACCCTCCGCGTCGCCGAGGAACAGTCCACGCGGCTCATCAGCCAGGCCGACATCGACGCGCAGCGGCTCCGTGCCTCGAGCCGTGCCGAGGCCGACCGCACCCTGCGCGAGGCGCAGGACGAAGCCCGCGACACGCTCGAGGACGCCCGCACCCGGTCGACGAACGAGCTCACCCGTGCCCGCGCCGAGTCGGCCGACACCGTCGAACGCGCCCGCGCCGAGGCCGGGCTCCTGACGCAGGACGCCCGCAACGAGGCCGCCGCGATCCGCGGTGCCGCCGTGACCGAGGCGGCCGAGGTCCGCTCGGTCGCGATCCGCGAGACGAACGCGCTGCGCGCCCAGGTCGAGCACGAGGTCGCCGAGCTCCGCGAGATCACCCAGCGCGAGTCCGCCGAGGCCCGTCGCGCCGCCGCCGACCTCGACCGCGAGACCGAGCACCGCCGCAGCGTGTTCGAGGCCGACCACGCCCGCCGTGTCGAGGACCTCGACCGCGACGAGACCACCCGCCGCGACGCCCTCGAGCGCGAGATCGCCGAGGGTCGCGCCGCCTGGCACCGTGAACGCGACGACGAGCAGCAGGCCCACGCGCTCGAGCTCGAGACCGGACGCGCCGACCTCGCCGCCGAGGTCGACCGCCGTCGCGCCGAACTCGACACCGAGCTCGCCGACCGCCGCCGTGTCCTCGACGAGGAGCTCGCGGCCGCCCGCGCCGAGTGGGACCGCGAACTCGCCTCGGCCCGCGCCGCGCTCGAACAGGAGATCGAGGCGGCACGAGCCCAGCTCCGCGTCGACGAGGAGCAGACCCGTACCGAGAACGCCCGGCTCGTGCAGGAGACCGCGGACCGCATCGCCCGCGAACTCGACGAGCACGCGACGCGCATCGAGCGGGAGCGCGCCGAGGCCGAGACGACCGCGGAACGCGCCGCCCGCGAGCACGAGAACGAACTCGCCGCCCGCCGCGAACGCGAACACGCCGAGGTCGACACCGAGATCGCCGACCGCCGCACCGCCGAGCTCGGCACGCTCGAGGCCGAGCGCACGGCGCTCCGGCAGGAGATCGACACGGCCCGTGCCGACCTCACCCGCGAGCGCGACGAGGTCCGTGCCGAGATCGCCCGCGAACGCGACGAGGCCCGCACGACCCTCGAGTCGGAACTCGCCGCCCGCCGCGACGACGCCGAGCAGGACTACCTGCAGAAGCACCACGACACCGTCACCGAGACGCAGAAGTACCTCGACGAGGCGAACCTGCAGCTCGCCGAGGCGACGCGCCGCGCGACCGAGGCACGCGAACGGGCCGAGCGCCTCCAGCAGGAGGCCGACGACCTCGAGCGCTCCAGCACCTCGGACGCGCAGGAGCACGCACGCACGATCGTCGCGGACGCCCAGGACCGCGTGCACAAGATGATCGCCGACGCCGAGGAGCGCACCGCCGCGATCATCGCCGAGTCCGAGGACCGCCTCGCGGCCATCCGGACCGAACGCGACGCCGTCGCCGGCTACCTCGAGAACCTCCGCGGGGTCCTGACCAACGCGACCGGCCTGCTCGGCACGGCACCGTCGGTCGACACCGCGGAGCCGGCCGAGCTCGTCATCGAGCCCGACGACGAGTCGGTCACCGACGACGCGACGGTCACCGACGACGAGGACGCGACCACGCGCTGAGCGTCGGCCGGTCCAGGAGGCGCGACCCGCGCCTCCTGGACCGGCCCGCGTCATCGACGCGACCCGTTCCCCGCGACCCGGCCCGTCCGTCAGTCGGTGACGTGCGTCGGCAGCGGTGCACTGCCCGGCACGACGAGGTCCGCGATCGCGTCGAGCACGATGCGGACGTACTTCTCCCCCACCCAGAGGTGCTTCGCCCCCTCGACCGGGACGACACGGACGTTCGGCGCGATGGCGAACCGACGTGCCGCCTCTTCCGGCTGCAGGAAGTCGTCGTGCTCGGGGACGAGGGCCACGACGGGGACGGACACCTCCGCCCAGCGGGCGAGTTCGTCGTCGGTGGTGCGGTGCAGCGGCGGCGAGAGCAGGACGACACCGGCGACCCGGCCGGCCTCGACGTGCTCGAGCGCGTGCTTGAGGATCACCTCGGTGCCGAACGACCACCCGACGAGCCACGGTGTCGGCAGACCGCGGTGAACGACGTCCGTGACGGCGGCACGCAGGTCGAACCCCTCGGAGACGCCGTCGCCGAAGACACCCTCGGACGTGCCGCGCGGGGACGTCACCGAGCGGAAGTTGAACCGGAGCACCGCGATGTCCGCGAGGGCCGGGAGCCGAGCTGCCGCCTTCTTCAGCACGTGCGAGTCCATGAAGCCGTGCGCGGTCGGCAGCGGGTGCAGCGTGACGATCGTGCCGCGAGCAGCGTGCTCCAGCGGCTCGGCGAGCTCTCCGACCAGGGTGAGGTGGTCGTCCGTGACGAGCTCGATGTCGGTGCGTCGGGCCGGCAGCTCGGTGTTCGACCGGATCTCGGTGGTCATGCGATGCTCCAGCAGTGGTTGTGCCAGTGGCGGCGGGACGCCAGGTCGGCCTCGTCCCCGAGGACACCGTCGGCACGCCAGACGACGACGTGCGCCACGCCGGGCAGCACGGTGCCCCCGCAGCCCGGGCAGATGTACTCCTTCTGCGCCGAGGCAGCGGAGATGGGCTGCACGAGGTACTCACGCCCGCGACGCACCTCGGTGCGCTTCCACGAGCTCATCATCCGGTCGAGACCGGTGGGCTCGTCGTCCTGCTCGGGACCGCGGCCCCGAGGGCGTCGCGGCCGGTTGCTCCGCGGCACCTGCGTTCAGCCGATCAGTACCAGTTGTTCGCGACGCTGTGGCCCCAGGCACCGCACGGCGTGCCGTAGACGCCGGAGATGTAGTTGAGGCCCCAGGTGATCTGCGTCGCCGGGTTCGTCTGCCAGTCAGCGCCGGCCGATGCCATCTTGCTGCCGGGGAGCGCCTGCGGGATTCCGTAGGCACCGCTCGGGTTGTACGCGTTCACGCGCCAGCCCGACTCCTTGTTCCAGAGCGAGACGAGGCAGTTGTACTGGTCGGTCCCCCAGCCGCGCGCGGCCACCATCTCCTGCGCGATGGCCTGGGCGCTGCCCGGGTCCGGCGTCGCAGCGGTCGCCGCGAGGGTGTTCGAGGCGCTCACCGAGGCGGTGTCGTCCGTGGCGGTGTCCGCGTCGGCATCCGTGGTCTCGGTCTCGGTCTTCGGCTTCTCGACGACCTTGGGCTTCGGGAGCGTCACGCCGTACGCGTCGCGGGAGACGTCGAACGCGGCGTAGGTGCCGTGCGCCGTGTACTCCTGCGGGGCAGCCGGCGCCTTGACGAGCACCGGAGCGGAGACCGCTGCCTGGGCCACGTCGGGCTGCAGCGGGTTGAACAGCGAGCCGACGACGATGCCGGACACCGCGAAGAAGGACAGCACCGGCACTGCAGCGCGCTTGCGCACGAAGGTGTTCATGCTCTGCGGAGACGACGACGGCTTCGCGGCTGCGGCGACGGCGCGGGCACGACGCTGCTTGACGATGCGGGGGTCGGCAGGGGTGGCGGGCACCGTGTGGGCGACCGACGCCTGCGCGTCCGTCGTGTCCGACACGCGGTTCGCCGCGACCGACTTGGGGGCGACGGCCGGAGCGGTCGGCACCGATGCCGTGACCACCGTCGGGTTCGCCGGGAGGACCGAGTTCTCCGCCGTGCGGGTTCGGTTCAGTGCCGCGCGGCGCTCACCGGCGGCCGTGAGGCCGAGGTGCTCGCGGGTATCGCGGTCGGAGCTGATGTCTGCCGTGTGCCTGCCCATGAGTTCGACCAGGATAACGGAACGATCACGGAAAGCGAAGCACCCGCCACCAGCGCGTCGTCAGCGGACAGCGAGCATGACCTCGACGACCGCGTCGAGCAGCGCGTCGACCTGCGCTTCGCGGTAGCCGCCGTGCTTCGGTCGGAAGACGATCGAGCGGACCTCGGTCAGGCTGAGCGGCTTGCCGTCGCGGAAGTAGCCCTCGAGCCGCTTCGCGAAGGCGTCGACGTCCTTCGGGTGGTACCCGGTGCCGAGGAAGCTGACGCGACCGAACCGCTGTCCGTCCGGACGCTCGAGACGCGCCACGACGTCGGAGGCCTTCGACCGGGCTTCGGCGTACCAGGCCTTCTGCCCGATGTCCGCGATCTCCCGCTCGCGCTCACGAGCCGCGAAGGCGTCCTCGAGCCGTTCGAGTGCGGCGTCGACGTGCGCGGTGGAGTAGCCACCCTTGCGCATCGAGAAGGCGGTGGCCCGGATCTTCGCGGCCTCGATCGCCGGAGCGGTGTCGTTCGCCGTGTAGGCGCGGCGGGCGTCCTCGAGGAAGCGCTCGACCTCGTCGACGTCGTATCCGAGGGCGGAGCGGTCTGCGTTCGGGAAGGTGGTGGCCACGGCGACATTCTGCCAGGACCGGACCATGGTGTGACCTGGACGCGCTGGGGCGTGGGCCAGGGGTCCGTTCAGTGGTTGACGACGAGGTACAGCACGTAGGCGACGGCGGCGGACGGCAGGATGCTGTCGATGCGGTCCAGGAGTCCACCGTGCCCGGGCAGGAACGACGAGATGTCCTTGATGCCGAGGTCGCGCTTGATCATCGACTCGGTGAGGTCGCCGAGCGTGGCGGACCCGGAGATGAGCACGCCGAGGATGATGCCCGTCCACCAGGGCAGCCCGAGCATGAGCCACGAGACGAGGATGCCGACGATGATGCTGGCGGCGACCGAGCCCGCGAATCCCTCCCACGTCTTCTTCGGGCTGATCCGGGGCGCCATCGGGTGCTTGCCGAGGTTGAGCCCGGTGGCGTACGCGCCGGTGTCGACCGCGACGACCACGAGGATGAAGCCGATCACCCAGAGCTGCCCGCTGGGCTGTGCCGCCAGCAGCACCACGCAGGCGCCGAGGAGCGTGATGTAGGCCTGTACGAACAAGCCGTTCGTGAGGTCCCGCACCACGTTCCCCACGGCCGGCTTCGGACGCGCGATCGCGACCTCGACCAGGCGCCAGAGGCTGATGAACACGATGCCGCCGAGGAGCGTGAACAGCGCCGGGATCTGACCGCCGATGAACGCCGCCGGAACGATCGCCACACTCACGATGACGCTCGGGATGCGCGGCACGTCGCGCCCGGCGAACCGCATGGCGCTCGCGAGCTCGTAGACGCCGACGCCGAGCAGGAACGCCCCGACGACCATGAACGACGGCTTCCAGATGAGCAACGAGCCGAGCATCACGACCGCGAACGCCAGGGCGATCCCGATCGCGGCCGGCAGGTTGCGTCCGGTGCGTGCCGTCAGCGCCTCGTTGCGGGCGCCGAAGTCGGCCTTCCGCTGCCGGAGCTGCGCCTCGAAGTCGGTGCGTGCGGCTCGTGCGCGCGCGTCGAAGTCCTGACGCAGCCCCTTGGCGGAACGCTTCTCTGCTGTGGGGCGGTCACCGCCCTGGTCCGGACGGTGCATCAGACCTCGAGGAGTTCGGCTTCCTTCTTCTTCAGCGAGTCGTCGATCTGGTCGACGTGCTTCTTCGTCAGGGCCTCGAGGTCCTTGTCGCCACGGGAGATCTCGTCGTCCGAGATCTCGCCCTTCAGCGCGTCGAGGTCGTCCTTGGCCTTACGGCGGATGTTGCGGATGACGACCTTGTGGTCCTCGCCCTTGCTCCGGACGAGCTTGACGAACTCCTTGCGGCGGTCCTGTGTGAGCTCCGGGATCGTCACGCGGACGATGTCACCGTCGTTCGTCGGGCTGGCGCCGAGGTTCGGGAACGTCGCGATCGCGCGCTCGATCTCCTTGAGCGCCGTCTTGTCGTACGGCGTCACGATGAGCGTGCGGGCCTCGGGGGTCTGCAGCGACGCGAGCTGCGCGAGCGGCGTCGGCGTGCCGTAGTACTCGACCGGGATCTTCTGGAAGAGCGCCGCGTTGATGCGGCCGGTGCGGACGGTCGAGAAGTCGTCCTTGGCGACCTCGACCGCCTTCGCCATCTTCTCGGTGGCTTCGGTCAGGACATCACTGATCACGGTCTTACTCCTTCGGTACTGGCGTCGAGTCTAGTCAGCGGACGGGGTCAGTTGCTGACCACCGTGCCGATGCGCTCGCCCCGGATCGCGGCGGCGACGTTGCCGTCGCCCTCCATGCCGAAGACGTGCATCGGCATGCCGTTGTCCATGCAGAGCGAGAACGCGGTGGCGTCCACGACCTTGAGGCCCTTCAGGAGCGCGTCCTGGTAGGTGACGTGATGGAGCTTCTCCGCCGTGGCGTCCTTCTTCGGGTCCGCCGTGTAGACGCCGTCGACGCCGTTCTTGGCGACGAGGACCTCTTGTGCGTCGATCTCGAGGGCACGCTGCGCGGCGACCGTGTCGGTCGAGAAGTAGGGCAGGCCCGCCCCGGCACCGAAGATGACGATGCGCCCCTTCTCGAGGTGCCGCTCGGCGCGCCGCGGGATGTACGGCTCGGCGACCTGGGTCATGCTGATCGCCGACTGCACCCGCGTGGCGGCTCCGGCCTGCTCGAGGAAGTCCTGCAGCGCGAGGGCGTTCATGACCGTCCCGAGCATGCCCATGTAGTCGGCGCGCCCGCGGTCCATGCCCCGCTGGGAGAGCTCGGCGCCGCGGAAGAAGTTCCCGCCGCCGACGACGATCGCGACCTCGACCTCCTGCGCGGCGACCGCGATCTCCTTCGCGATCGTGCTGATGACGTCCGGGTTCACACCGAGCGAACCAGCACCGAACGCCTCCCCCGACAGCTTCAGCAGGACCCGGCGGCGTCCGGTCTTCTCGTTCGTCATGTGGTCGCACCCTTCGTCGAATGTCTCGTGGGAATCTACCCGGCCGCAGCCGGTCCGGCGGAGGCGGGTCGCGCCTCCAGTCGGTGCTCGCGCGTGTCGGCGCGCGAAAACGGGGCCCGGAACCTGGTGGTTCCGAGCCCCGTCACGGGTTCGTTACGCGCCGACCTTGACGCGGGCGAAGCCCTGGATCGTGATGCCGGCGTTCTCGGCGGCCTTCGCGACGGACAGCTTGTTGTCCTTCGCGTAGTCCTGGTCGAGGAGCGCGACCTGCTTGCGGTAGGCGTTGAGGCGACCCTCGACGATCTTCGGCAGGGCGGCCTCCGGCTTGCCCTCCTCGCGCGTGATCGCCTCGACGGTCGCGCGCTCCTTCTCGATCGCCTCGGCCGGGATCTCGTCCCGCGTGAGGTAGGTCGGGTTCGCGAACGCGACGTGCTGCGCGATGGAACGGGCCTCGGCCGCGTCGGAGCCCGAGTAGGCGATGACGACGGCGATCTGCGGCGGGAGGTCCTGGCTGGTCTTGTGCAGGTAGACCTCGAACGCGTCGCCCTCGACACGGGTGACCGTGCGGAGCGCGAGCTTCTCACCGAGCGCGGCGGCGGCCTCGTCGATGACCTCGGCGACCGTCTTGCCGTCCAGCGGCGCGGCGTTGCCGGCCTCGACGTCGGCGGCACCGGCGGCGGCGACCGCGGCGACGACCTTGTCGGCGAGGGTGGTGAACTTCTCGTTCTTCGCGACGAAGTCGGTCTCGCTCGCGAGCTCGACGACGGTCGCGGCGCCACCGTCGGTCGACGCGACGACGACACCCTCGGAGGTCGCGCGGTCGTCGCGCTTGGCGACGGCCTTCGCGCCCTTGATGCGGAGCAGCTCGACGGCCTTGTCGTAGTCGCCGTCGGCCTCGACGAGCGCGTTCTTCGCGTCCATCATGCCGGCCCCGAGGTCCTCGCGGAGCTTCTTCACGTCAGCAAGGCTGTAGTTGGCCATTGACTGGAGTCCTTTCTGGACTGAGCGTTTGTGGAGAGTGGAGCAGGGGCGCCGGACCGATCGGCCCGACGCCCCCGATGGTCACTCGGCGGGGGTGGTCTCCGCAGCGGCCTCGGCCTCGGCCGTCGGCTCTGCGTTCTTCGCGTCGTCGGCGATCGGCTCGCCGATCTCCTTCGCGGCGACCTGCGCGTCAGCGTCGTTCTCTTCGACCGGGGTCTCGGCCTCGGCAGCGGCGGGCGTCGCGGTCGCAGCGGCCGGCGCGGCGGTCTCGCCACCGAGGAGCTCCTGCTCCCACTCGGCGAGGGGCTCGGCCGCAGCCTCGTCGTCGCCACCGTTGTGGCGGGTCTTCAGGCCCTCGGCCGCGGCGTCGGCGACGATGCGGGTGAGGAGACCGACGGAGCGGATCGCGTCGTCGTTGCCCGGGATCGGGTACGTGATCTCGTCGGGGTCGCAGTTGGTGTCGAGGATGCCGATGATCGGGATACCGAGCTTCTGCGCCTCGTCGACGGCGAGGTGCTCCTTCTTGGTGTCGACGATCCAGAGCGCGCTCGGGGTCCGCGTGAGGTTGCGGATACCACCGAGGGTCTTGTGGAGCTTGTCCAGCTCGCGCTTCTTGATGAGGAGCTCCTTCTTGGTGAAGCCCTTCGTCGTGTCGTCGAAGTCGATCTCCTCGAGCTCCTTCATGCGCGCGAGGCGCTTGGAGACCGTCTGGAAGTTCGTGAGCAGACCGCCGAGCCAACGCTGGTTGACGTACGGCTGGCCGACGCGGGTCGCCTGCTCGGCGATGGAGCCCTGGGCCTGCTTCTTGGTGCCCACGAAGAGGATCGTGCCACCGTGCGCGACCGTCTCCTTGACGAAGTCGTACGCGCGGTCGATGAAGGCCAGCGACTGCTGCAGGTCGATGATGTGGATGCCGGAGCGCTCGGCGAGGATGAATCGCTTCACCTTCGGGTTCCACCGACGGGTCTGGTGTCCGAAGTGGACGCCGCTGTCGAGCAGCTGGCGGATGGTGACGACGGCCATGTGCCGTCCTCCTTCTGTCTTCTCGGCGCGCAGCCGTGCTCTCGCACGTCGCTGCGGACCTGTTGCGGTTGTGTCGATCACGACCGTCGGTCGTGGTCCCTGGTGCCCTGGCACGCGACCGCCCGCTCGTGAGAGCGAGACCGATGGTCGGGTGCCGCGCCGGTGACGGCGCTGTGGACACGCGAAGTCAGCGCGCCGGAGCGCACTGCTGATCAGATGCTAGCAGACGGTGGACGCACTGGAGGCGGGGGGGGGGGGGGGCCCCCCCCCCCCCCCCCGGGCGGGGG
Organism: Curtobacterium sp. 320; assembly: GCF_031455235.1. Lineage (NCBI taxonomy): Bacteria > Bacillati > Actinomycetota > Actinomycetes > Micrococcales > Microbacteriaceae > Curtobacterium > Curtobacterium sp. 320. The sequence goes on from NZ_JAVDSI010000013.1 coordinate 95,243, forward strand.
GGGGGGGGGGGGGGGGGGGGGGGCGGGCCCCCCCCCCCCCCCCGCCCCGGGGGCCCAACACACCCGGGGGCGGCCCCAGGGGGGCCCGGGCG
>NZ_JAVDSI010000014.1:0-80895 GCF_031455235.1 Curtobacterium sp. 320
GGTGGTCCCACCGGGCGCGCGGGCGGGGGGGGGGGGCCCCCCCCCCCCCGCGCCCCCCCCCCCCCCCCCCCCCCCCCGGCGGGGGGGGGGGGGGGGCCCCGGGGGGGGGGGGGGGGGGGGCCCCCCCCCCCCCCCGCCTCCTGGACGGTGGTGACGCTGGTGCGTCAGGCCTTGGCGTCCACCGTGTCGCCCTCGGCCGTGATGCCCATCTCCTCGAGGGAGCGACCCTTGGTCTCCGGGATCTTCGCGATGACGAAGAAGAGGGAGAGCAGGGCGAACAGCGCGTAGATGCCGTAGGTCACGGTCAGGTTGAAGCCGGACAGGACGGGGAACGTGATGGTGACGAGGAAGTTCGCGATCCAGTTCGCCGCGGACCCGATGCCGAGTGCGGTCGCACGGATGCGGTTCGGGAACATCTCACCGAGCAGGACCCACATGAGCGGGCCCCAGGTGGCGCCGAACGACACGACGAAGAGGTTCGCGAAGATCAGCGCGATGACGCCCCACGCACCGGGGAGGTTCGGCTCGCCGTTCACGATCGTCGCCTGCGAGAACGCGATCGCGACCATGAGCAGCGACACGAACATGCCCGTCGAACCCGCGATGAGCAACGGCTTCCGACCGAGCTTGTCCACCGTGAAGATCGCGATGAAGGTGACGGCGACGTTCACGACCGAGGTGATGGTCGAGATGAGGAAGGACTGGTCCTCCTTGAAGCCGACCGCCTGCCAGAGCGTCGTCGAGTAGTAGAAGATCACGTTGATGCCGACGAACTGCTGCAGCACCGCGAGGATGATGCCGACCCAGACGATCGGCTGGAGCCCGAAGCGGTTGCCCCGGATGGAGCCCTTCTTCTCGCTGGCCTCCTTCTTGATGCCGTCCTGGATCTCCTCGAGGCTGGTGTTGACCGTGTCGCGCGGCACGATCTTGCCCATCACCTCGCGCGCGTCGTCGGTCCTGCCCTTGGCGAGGAGGAAGCGCGGCGATTCGGGGAGCGTGATGGCGAGGACGCCGTAGACGACCGAGGGGATCACGCCGACCAGGAACATCCAGCGCCACGCGGCGAGGCCGAGCACCTGCTCCGAGGCGCCGCCGGCGGTCACCGCGAAGAGCTGGTCGGACAGGAGCGCGGCGAAGATACCGAGCGTGATCGCGAGCTGCTGGAACGAGGCCAGGCGACCGCGGATGGCCTTCGGCGAGACCTCGGAGATGTACGCCGGCGCGATGACCGACGCGGTGCCGATGCCCAGACCGCCGACGAGGCGCCAGATCACGAGGTCCCAGGTGGCGAACGCGAACGCGCTGCCGATCGAGCTCACGAAGAACAGGACGGCGGCCCAGAACATGACGCGCGTGCGACCCCAGCGGTCCGCGAGGCGGCCGGCGAAGTAGGCGCCGAACGCGCAGCCGATGAGTGCCGAGGCGACGGCGAAGCCGCTCGCGGCCTCGGACAGGCCGAACTCGCCCTTGATGGCCTCGACCGCACCGTTGATGACGGACGAGTCGAATCCGAAGAGGAAGCCGCCGACCGCTGCCGCGATGGCGAACAGCGTGACCTTCCCCTTGAATGCACGGTCTTCGCCGTGCTGCGTTGTCGCGTTCGACACGATGCTCCAGGTTTCCCGCCGCCGTGCGGGATGCTGCACGGTGCCCCGGCGGTCGGCTGGTTCGCCGTCCGAGCGGCGTTGCGTGTTCCGGAGCGGCCCCGACTGTACTCCCGGATCGGGCGCGGGGGCCAACCGGGCGCGCGGGCGGGGGGGGGTGGGTGCGGCGCGCGGGCGGGGTGGGTGCGGTCCGACTCGGAACGACATGGTCGACGTCGTACGACAGCGATGTTGTCGCTCCGGCGCGCACGCAACGGTTGCGTCCGCCCGGTTGCGACATGGTCGACGTCGTACGACACCGATGATGTCGCCCGTTGCGCACGCATCGGGCGCGCTTCGCCCTCCACAAGCCAGGAGGCGCGGCTCGCCCTCCACAGTTCGACGCACCGCCGACACGCTCCGCGTCCACCGCCGGGAGGCTGTGCCCATGCCGTTCCGTCATCCAGTCCCCGCCGTCGCCGTCGGCGCGGTCGTGGTGCTCGTCGTGTCGCTCGTCGTGTGGCTTCTCTCCGCGGGCAACCGGTGGGCGGCCGGCGCACCGCTGGTCGAGACCGGCCGACTCGTCACCGGACCCGGTGCCGTCCCAACCGTGGTGGACCGGGTCGTCCCGCCGCCGCTCGAGGATTCCCGTGCCGACCTCGGCCGCGCGACGGCGGAGGCACCGTGGGTGTGGCCGACCGGCAGCCGGGTGGTCGGCCGGCCGTGGGAGGCCCCGGCGGACGACTACGCAGCCGGCCACCGCGGGATCGACGTCGGGGCACCCCTCGGGACCGTGGTGGTGGCCGTCGACGACGGGACGGTGACGTTCGCCGGGCAGGTCGCCGGACGCGGGGTCGTGACGATCGACCACGGCGGCGGGCTCCGGAGCACGGTCGACTCCGTCGCGCCCAGGGTTGCGACGGGGGACGCCGTGGCGCAGGGTGACGCGGTGGGCACGGTGTCGGTCGGCCACTGTCCGGCAGCGAACCCGTGCCTGCACCTCGGCGCACGGCTCGACGACCGGTACGTCGATCCGACGCCGTACCTGCCCGCGGCGGCGTGGCCGGTGCTGCTGCCCGAGTCCGCCTGGACGGGGTGAGTCCGGTCAGGCGCGGGGGTGTGCCGTGCGGTAGACCTCCCGCAGCCGTGCGGAGGAGACGTGCGTGTAGATCTGGGTCGTCCCGAGGCTGGCATGCCCGAGCAGCTCCTGCACGGCACGGAGGTCCGCTCCCCCGTCGAGCAGGTGCGTCGCCGCCGTGTGCCGGAAGGTGTGCGGACCGCTCGGGCCCTCGCCCGGCAGGTCCTGCAGGAGCCGAGCGACGATCCGGTACGCGCCTCGGACCCCGAGCCGGCCACCGCGGTCACCGAGGAACAGCGCGTCCGCTGCCGGCGCGGCGTTCCGGGCACCGCCGACCGCCGCGCGGCCACCGCCCGCAGCGCGGCCGCCGACCGCCAAGCGGCTACCGCCCGCCGCGGGGCCATCGTCCGCCGCGGGGCCGTCGCCCGCCTGCGCGCTGGTGAGCAACGCCGGGCGACCACGGTCGAGCCACGCCTCGAGCGCGTCGCGTGCGGGAACCCCGAACGGCACGACGCGCTCCTTCCCGCCCTTGCCGAGCACCCGGACGGTCAGCCGGCCCCGATCGAGGTCGCGCACGTCGATGCCGACGAGTTCGCTCACCCGGATCCCCGCCGCGTACAGGAGTTCCACGACCGCGAGGTCGCGCAGCGCGCCGGGATCGTCGGTCGCAGCCCGAGCGGCCAATCCGTCGAGCATCGTCCGGACCTGGTCGGACGACACCACGCGCGGGAGGTGCGACGCCCCCTTCGGCGCCCGGAGCCGCACGCCCGGGTCGGACGTGATCCACCCGGACTCGCTCGCCCACCGGGTGAACGCCCGGACCGACGACGACCGGCGAGCGATGGTGGACCGAGCCAGGCCCCGGTGGTCGGCATCCCACAGCCAGTCGCGCAGCAGCTCGAGGCCGAGGTCCGACAGCCGATCGACTCCGCGTGCGGTGGCGAACGCGATGAGCTGCTCGAGGTCGTTGGCGTAGGCGCGGACGGTCTGCTCGCTGAGTCCGCGGCCGTGGCGGGCGTGCGCGAGGAACGCGTCCACCGCCACTGCGAGCCGTTCCCCGGTGCGTTCCGTCACCCGCCCAGCGTAGGTCCGACGTCCGTCATCGTCGGCACCATCCCTCGGCCAGGGCCACCACCAGCCCCTCGAGCTGCGCCAGGGCGAGCGCGTCCGCCGTGTCGTCGACGGAGAGCCCGCTGCGACGGGCGATCTCCTCCACCGGGAGCGGCCGCCGGTCGAGTGCGTCGAGCGCCCGCGTGACGTGCGGATCCGACCGGGTCCGGAGGGCGAGGACCTCCGCCACCGGCGGCGCGTCGTGGTCGGCGACCGCGGACACCGCTGCGACCGGGTCACGGGGCTGGACGACGATCTGGGCGTTCCCGTCGGCGATCAACCGGTGGCACCCGACCGAGGCGGCCGACGCGAAGGGCCCGGGCACGGCGAACACCGGACGACCGAGGTGCAGCGCGTGGTGGACGGTGTTGAGCGCCCCCGAACGAGCAGCGGCCTCGACGACCACCGTCGCCCCGGAGAGGGCAGCGATCAGCCGGTTGCGGTGCAGGAAGCGCCACCGCGTCGGCCGGGTCCCCGGTGGCGACTCGGACAGCACCCGGCCCCGTCCGAGCACGTTGCGCAGCAGGTCGTGGTTGCCCGCTGGGTAGAACTGGTCGACACCGCCGGCGAGCACCGCCGTCGTGGGGGTCCCGGCGGCGACGGCGACCCGGTGGGCCACTGCGTCGATGCCGTACGCGCCACCGGACACGATCTCGACGCCGTCGTCCGCCGCGACGGAGGCGATCTCCGCCGTGGCCTCGGCTCCGGCGACGGTGTTCGCCCGGCACCCGACGATCGCGAGCGCCCCGCGGCAGCCCGCGGCGCCGACCGGGTCGTCCAGCTCGGATCGGCTCCAGAGCACGAACGGCGCGTGCGGCCCGAGGTCCTCCAACCCGCTCGGCCACTCGGGCGTGCCCGGGACGAGGAGGCGCGCGCCGACCGCCGTGGCGGACGCCATGGCCGCGACGGCGCGGTCGTCCGCTCCCCCGAGTCGCGGTCGCCACCGGTCGAACGCCGACTCGAGTGCCGCGCGGACCCGGTCGGGTCCATCGGCGAACGAGGCGTCCGTACCGACCTGCTCGAGGAGTTCGCTCGCGCCGCCCGCAGCCGCACGACGGACCAGTGCGAGGGACTCGTCCGGTCCGAGCGCCGCGACGAGTTCCCCGGCGACGGCGTCGCCCGGTTCGGCGAGCACGCTCCAGACGACCCGGGCGAGGGTGTCGTCGCCGGACGGCGCGGTCACAGCGCGCTCCGCAGTGTCAGCGCGCGCCGGACCTCGGCGGAGCCCGGACGCTCGACGTCGTCGAGGTCGGCCATCGTCCACGCCAACCGCATGACCCGGTCCCACCCCCGCATCGTCAGCGTGCCGAAGTCGAGCGCCCGGTCGAGGGGTGCCGTCGCGCCCGGCTCGGCCCGACCTTCCGACCGGAGCCACGGCCCGGTGACCTCGGCGTTGCAGGCCCAGCCGGTGCCGTGCAGCCGATCGGCCATCCGACGTCGGGCTGCGGCCACACGCGCTGCCGCCTCGGCCGTGGTGGGCGCGGTGCCCTCCGCCGAGCGGATCGTGCCCGTCGTCACCCGGGGCACCGCCACGCGGATGTCGATCCGGTCGAGGAGCGGTCCGGAGAGACGGCCGAGGTACTTCCGCACCGTGCTCGGGCTGCAGGAGCACAGTGGGCCACCCCGGGTCCCTGCGTTGCCGCACGGGCAGGGGTTCGCCGCGAGCACGACCTGGCACCGTGCGGGGAACTCGGCACTGCCGACGCTGCGGTGGATCGTGATCCGACCGGACTCGAGCGGCTGGCGGAGCGCGTCGAGGACCGCCCGCGGGAACTCGGTCGCCTCGTCGAGGAAGAGCACCCCGCGCGTGGCCCGCGACACGGCACCGGGGCGGAGGAGCCCCGAGCCCCCACCGATCAGGGCCATCGCGGACGACGAGTGGTGCGGCGCTTCCCACGGCGGTCGCACGCTCCAGGACTGGCTGCCGAGCCCGCTGACGGAGCGGACGGCCGCGACCTCGAGCGCCGCCTCGGGGTCGAGGTCCGGCAGGAGCCCCGGCAGCCGCTCGGCGAGCATCGTCTTGCCGGCACCGGGCGGGCCGAGCAGGAACACGTGGTGCCCTCCGGCCGCGGCCGCGATCACCGCGCGGACGCCGACGGCGTTGCCGATCACGTCTGCGAGGTCGTGCACGTCCGGACGGACCTCTGCCACCGCGGGCTGCAGGACGGGGTCGGTCTCGACCGGCGGCAGGAGCGCACCGGCGGTGATCGCACTCGCCCGGAGCGACGGTGTGCCGATCACCTCGACGCCCGGCACGATCCGGGCTTCCTCGACGTTGCCGAACGGCACGACGACCGTGTGGATGCTGGCGTCCCGCGCGGCGATCACCATCGGGATGACCCCGGGCACGGGCCGGACCCGCCCGTCGAGTCCGAGCTCGCCGATGTACGCGACATCGCGGGAGACCTGCGGCGCGATGCCCTCGGCCCCGAGGACCGCCATGGCGATGGCGAGGTCGAACCCGGAACCACGCTTCGGGATCGACGCCGGGGTGAGGTTCACGGTGATCCGCCGCGCCGGGAGCGGACAGCCTGCAACGGCGCTGGCCGACCGGACCCGCTCACGCGCTTCGCCCAGGGCCGCGTCCGGCAGCCCGATGATGCTGAAGCCGGGCAGCTGGCTCGTGAGGTGTGCCTCGACCTCGATCACGCGCCCCTGGACCCCGACGAGCGCGATCGCCGACGCGCGCCCGATGTCCGTCGTCACAGCACACCCGCCACGTGCTCGACCCCGACGCGGTCACCGTCGACGTGCACGGCGACGGCATCGATGCGGATCATCCGCGCCGACACCTCCGGATGGTCCGCGAACCAGGCCGGCACGAGGCGGCGCAGTCGTGTGACCTTCGATGCCGTGATCGCCTCGAACGGATGGCCGGTCGCGTTCCCCGACCGGGTCTTCACCTCGATGAAGCACAGCGTGCAGGACTGCCACGCGACGATGTCGATCTCCCCGCGGGCGCATCGCCAATTGCGTTCGACGACGCGGAACCCGTGGCGTTCGAGCCATTCCGCGGCCTGTTCTTCGCCGAATCGTCCGAGACTGCTGTTCCGCAGCGGTGTTCGTTCCATGTCGTTGCCTCCGCCACGACGATCCCGGGAATCGAAGCGCCATCGAGTCGCACCTCGACGATTTGTGGACGGGAATCGGCGGAAGACGACTTGTGGAGGACAAGGAAGGACCCCGGTCGGCCGAAGCCGTCCGGGGTCCTGCAGCAGGGGCACTCAGTGTGCGGCTGCGTAGGCTTCCTGCACTTGGGTGGAGATACGCCCGCGGGTCGAGACCTCGTACCCGTTCTCCTTCGCCCATTCACGGATCTTGGCGAGCTCTTCCGAGTTGCCGCGCTTCGGCGCCGCCTTCGGAGCAGTCCCACCGGAACGGCGGCCGGAGACCTTGCGCGCAGCGGCGACGTAGTCGGAGATCGCCTCACGGAACTTGTCGACGTTGTCGTCGGTCAGGTCGATCTCGTACGACGATCCGTCGAAGGCGAATTCGACGGTCCGACCCGAGCCGGCGGTGATGGGCGTGTCGTCGAGATCGTCGACGAGTTGAACGGTGACCTTCTGTGCCATGACGTGCTCCTTGTGCAGGGGGACGGGAAATCCCCTTCACATTAGCGGGCGCAATGCATTCCGGCACAATTGTCTCGGCGATTCTCAGATCCACCGAAAAGAAGTGAAGATCACTCGTCGAGCGCGAGTTCTTTCGGCAGCTCGAGTTCGCGGGAAGTGAGTTCCTCGACGTTCACGTCCTTGAACGTCAGCACCCGGACGGACTTCACGAATCGGTCGGAACGGTAGACGTCCCACACCCAGACGTCGTTCATCGTCAATTCGAAGTAGAAATCGTGTTCGGTGTCACGGCGGGCGAGTTCCACCTCGTTGGCCAGGTAGAAACGTCGCTCGGTCTCGACCACGTACCGGAACTGCGACACGACGTCGCGGTACTCGCGGTACAGGGCCAGTTCGACCTCGCGGTCGTAGTCGTCGAATTCGTCGTCATCCATCGCGCCCACAGTCTACGGCGACGGGAGCACCGACGACACACCGCGACCGACCCACACCACAACGCGCGACCGCCGCGCAGCCCGACGCGCGACCGATCGCGCTCAGCCCGCCAGCGCGTCCAACTCGGCGAACCCGTCCAGCGCCACGCTCGACGCCTGGTGCAACCAGCTCTTCCGGTGCAGTGCGTGCGCCCCCACCGATCGGATCGCGTCGTAGTGCGCCGTCGACCCGTACCCCTTGTTCGACGCCCACGCGTAGTGCGGCGCCTCGTCGTGCGCAGCCGTCATCAGCGCGTCACGAGCGACCTTCGCCACGACCGAGGCCGCAGCGACCGAGGCGCAGTCCCGGTCGGCCTTGACCCGCACCACGACCTCGAGCGGGTCGGACGGCAGCCGGAGCGTCACGGGGACGGCACGGGTGAGCCAGTCGAACGAGCCGTCGAGCACGACCACCGCCCCGTCGAGCGAGAGGCCATCCGCCACGAGGGCCCCGATCGCCGACGCACCGGCCTGCCCGAGCGCCGGCACGATGCCCTGCTCGTCGACCACCGAGGCGGACGCCATCCCCACCGCGGTCCGGGTCCACCGGCGGACGACGGGGTCGAGGGCCTCGCGACGAGCGGCGGTGAGCAGCTTCGAGTCTGCGAGTCCCTGGGGCACCCGGCCGATGTCGAGCGTCACGGCAGCGACCCCGACGGCGACTGGTCCGGCGATCGCGCCGCGGCCCACCTCGTCCATCCCGATGACGGTCACCCGGCCGTCGGCCAGGAGCTTCTTCTCGAGCCGGAGCGACGGCCGGACGGCGGTCACTTCTCTCGCTCCTCCACGCCTGCGAACACCTCGGGGTGGTCGTCCAGCCAGGTCCACCGGCTCGACGGCCACGAGATGACGAAGGCACGGCCGGTCACGTCGGACAGCGGCACGAACCCCTTCGACGGGGTGTCGCCGTTGTACCGCGAGTCCTTCGAGTCGTAGCGGTTGTCGCCCATCACCCAGATGGTGCCCTTCGGCACGGTCACCGAGAAGTCGGTCCCCGAGGCGCGGGTCTCCCCCGTGGGCAGCTTGAGGTACGGCTCCTTGATCGGCACGCCGTTCACGGACATCTGCCCGAGGTCGTTGCAGCAGGACACCTTGTCGCCGGGCAGGCCGATGACGCGCTTGATGAGGTGGTCGTCGCTGTCGCCGGTGCCGAGGCCGACCTGGGTGAGGAGCCAGTCGATGGCCTTCGCCGGCTGCGTCGTCGGCGTCACGTTCGGCACCTCGGAGCCGGTGAGCCACCCGCCCGGGTCCTTGAACACGACGACGTCACCGCGCTTGAGGGACACCACGTCGGGCACGAGCTCGTTGACGATCACCCGGTCGTTGATCTGCAGCGTGTTCTCCATCGACGCCGACGGGATGTAGAACGACCGGATCAGGAAGGTCTTGACGAGGAACGAGACGAGCAACGCCGCGATGAAGATGATGACGAGGTCGCGGAGGAAGGTGAGGACACCGTTCCGCTTCTTCTCGACACGGGGCCGGCGCCCGGTTTCGTCAGTCGTGTCCGTCATTTCCGCTCTCGTTCAACCACAGGATCCCGTCGCGGACCGCAGGAGTCCACGAAAAGGGAAAGCCCCCCGTCGATGCACAACCGTACATGGACGAGGGGCCGACAGCGGCGTCCGGCTCGCGGACGCTCACTGTGAAGGCGATCAGGAGTCGCGCTTCTCCTTGATCTTGCGACGGGCAGCCTTGCCGCGGAGTTCGCGGAGGTAGTAGAGCTTCGCACGACGGACGTCACCCTTGGTGACGATCTCGATGTGGTCGATGATCGGCGAGTGCACCGGGAACCAGCGCTCGACGCCGACCTGGAAGCTCACCTTGCGGACCTTGAAGGTCTCGCCGAGGCCGTGACCCTGGCGTCCGATGACGACGCCCTGGAACACCTGGACACGCGAGCGCGTGCCTTCGATGATGTTGACGTGCACCTTGATGGTGTCGCCGGGGCGGAAGTCCGGGACGTCGGTGCGCAGCGACGCTGCGTCGACGTGGTCGAGGAGCTGGCTCATGATTGGGTCACTCTCTGCGGACGCACACGGGTCGCCGCGGATCGAATTCGGTAAGTGAAGGTGCGTGCCCGGTGTCGGCGACTCCCCCGTGGCAGAGTCCAGCCAGGGCACGGCTACCCATCTTGCCACAGCAACCCACGTCCGCAAAACGCGCGAGGATGGTCCCATGATCGAACTCCGCACCCCCGCCGAGCTGGACGGCCTGCGCGCCGCCGGTCGGTTCGTGGCCGACGTCCTCGACGAACTGCTCGACACCGTCGACGTCGGCGTGAACCTGCTCGACCTCGACCGGGTGGCCGCACGGATGATCGCCGACCGCGGCGCGGTGAGCTGCTACGTCGACTACCACCCCTCGTTCGGCAAGTCGCCGTTCGGCAAGAACCTCTGCACCTCGGTCAACGACGCGGCGCTGCACGGCCTGCCGTACGACCGTGTGCTCGTCGACGGCGACCTCGTGAGCCTCGACTTCGCCGCGAGCGTCGACGGCTGGGTCGCGGACTCCGCCGTCACGGTGCAGGTCGGCACCCCGCGCGAGGACGACCAGCGCCTGATCGACACCGTCGAGCGCGCGCTCACCGCGGGCATCGCCCAGTTCCGCACGGGCAACAAGCTCGGCGACGTCTCCTACGCGATCGGTCGCGTCGCGAAGGACGCCGGCTACGACGTGAACCTGCAGTTCGGCGGGCACGGCGTCGGCCGGACGATGCACGGCGACCCGCACGTCCCGAACGACGGCCGCCCCGGGCGCGGTCTCAAGCTCCAGAAGGGGCTGGTCGTGGCGATCGAGCCGTGGCTCATGCAGGGCACCGCCGACCTGTTCCAGGACGACGACGGCTGGACGCTCAAGAGCGTCGACGGCTCGCGCGCCGCGCACGTCGAGCACACGGTCGCCGTCACCGACGCCGGCCCCGAGGTCCTCACCCTGCGTCGCGCCCAGCGCGCCGACGCGACCGCCTGAGGGTCCGCAGCCAGCGGCGCACCGAGCCCAGGTGGTCACGTCCGGGCCGGGAGGCGCGGTGCGGGCCGCTCCCGCGCCTCCCGTCTCGCAGTGCGCGGCCGGCGCCGAAGCTGCGAAAGCGACGGGTCACAGCCGTGCGGCACGGTCCGTGCCGCGAGAGCGACAGACGCCCGCAGCGCCAGCCGCGCGCTACGCGTCCGGCAGCAGGTCCGGCCGGACGCGCCGCGTCCGCTCCACCTGCTGCTCGTGCCGCCACGCACCGACCCGGGCGTGGTGCCCACTGAGCAGCACGTCCGGCACGTCGAAGCCACGCCAGGACGCGGGCTTCGTGTACGAGGGGTACTCGAGCAGCCCGTCTTCGTGGGACTCCTCGACGAGGGACTCGGGGTTGCCGACGACTCCGGGCACGAGTCGCCCGACGGCCTCGATCATCGCCATCGCAGCGACCTCGCCGCCGTTCAGCACGTAGTCGCCCAGCGAGAGCTCGACGACCGTGGCGTGCGCCGCGGCCCACTCGAAGACCCGGGCGTCGATCCCCTCGTACCGCCCGCAGGCGAACACGAGGTGGTCCGACGTCGACGCGAGCGAGCGCGCGATCGACTGCGTGAACGGCGTGCCGGCGGGCGTCGGGACCACCAGGGTCGACGAGCCGTCGGGCCGGAACAGCGACTCGAGCGCGAGCGCCCACGGTTCGGGCTTCATGACCATGCCCGCTCCCCCGCCGTACGGGGTGTCGTCGACGGTGCGGTGCCGGTCGGTCGTCCACGAGCGGAGGTCGTGCACGTGCAGGTCGAGCAGGCCGCCGGAGCGGGCCTTGCCGAGCAGCGAGACGTCCAGCACGGAGAAGAACTCCGGGAAGATCGTGACGATGTCGATGCGCACGCGCGCTAGTCCGTCACGGTCTCGGGTCGGGACGTGTCCTCGGGGTCCTCGAACAGGCCCGTCGGCGGCGTCACGGTGACGGTGCCGGCGGCGATGTCCACCGCGGGCACGATCGCCGAGACGAACGGCACGAGGACCTCGCCCCGCGACGGGGTGTCGATGGCGAGGAGGTCCTGCGCCGGCAGGTGGTCGACCCGCGCGACGGTACCGACCTCGACGCCGTCGCGGAGGACCGTCAGCCCGACGAGCTGGTGGTCGTACCAGGCGTCGTCCTCACCGGTCTCGGCGTCGGCGTCCTGCTCGACCCAGAGGATCGCCCGCGCGAGCGTCTCGGCTGCGGTGCGGTCCCCGATGCCCTCGAAGAAGGCGACCGGGTGGCCGTTGTACCAGCGGAGCTCGTCGAGCGCGATGGTCTTGCCGGCCCAGGGCGAGTCGTCCGGGACCTGGAGCGTGAACACGGCTCCGGGCGTGAACCGACGATCCGGGTCGTCGGTGTAGAGCTCGAGCTTGATGCCGCCCTTGAGCCCGTGCGCCTTCGTGATGCGACCCACCCGGAGCTGGGTCGTCTCCCTAGGAATCGGTGTCGACCACGTCGACACGCACCCGCTTGCCGTCGGCGAGAGCCGAGACGAGGGTGCGCAGCGCCTTTGCGGTCCGTCCGGCGCGACCGATCACGCGGCCGAGGTCCTCGGGGTGCACACGCACCTCGAGGACCTCGCCCCGCGCGGAGGTGGAACTGGCGACGCGCACGTCGTCAGGGTGATCGACGATCCCCTTGACGAGGTGCGTCAGCGCGGATTCGAGCAAGGAATTACGCCTCGGTCGTCTCTGCGGTCTCGTCGGCCGACTCGGCCGGAGCGGCGGCGGGGGCCGTCTTCTCCGACTTCGGCTTGAGGACGGCCTTCTTGGAGGAGTCCACGACGAACGCCTGCTTGGGCTCGGCGACCTTGACCTTGGACTCGGTGTCCTTCTCGCCCTTGAACTTGGCCCAGTCGCCGGTCAGCTTGAGGAGGGCCGCGACCTGCTCGGTCGGCTGCGCGCCGACGCCGAGCCAGTAGAGCGCACGCTCGGACTCGATCTTGATGACCGAGGGCTCCTCGGTCGGGTGGTACTGACCGATCTCCTCGATGACGCGACCGTCGCGCTTGGTGCGCGAGTCGGCGACGACGATGCGGTAGTACGGCGCCCGGATCTTACCGAGACGCTTGAGACGAATCTTGACAGCCACAAATGCTCCTGTTGCGTGTTGTTGTGGTTGAACCGGACCGCGGGCGTGGGGGCACACACGGTGGAAGCTCGATGAGAACGTGATCCGCTGGATAGAGGGTCGAGCGGACACGATTCGACCGTTCATTCTTGCAGGTTTCCGAGCGAGAAGCGAGTCGGGACGCGCCGTCAGGGTGCGAGTCGCCGAACCGCTTCGAGCGCTTCGGACGTGGCACGCACCGCGTCGACGCTCCGGGCGTCACGTGCGCCGCCCACGACGGCGTACGGAACACCGGCTGCCAGGAGGCGCGGCTCGAGTCCGTCGGACGGCCCTGCGCCCGCCTCGGCACCCGTCCCGAGTGCCCGCTCCTGCCCGGCGCAGACCACCACGTTGTCCGCGGGGACGCCGCGCTCCTCGCCGTGCTCGTCGCGGATCCAGAGCACACCGGGCTCGATGCGGAGGTACTCCTGCACGCCGCCGACCAGGTGCACGCCCGCGTCCCGGAGCCGGCCGATCGCCACCCAGCGGGAGGTGATGCCGATGCCCTGCCCGAACTTGCCCGAGCGACGGAGGACGGTGACGTCGCCGCCGGGTCGGAGCGTGCGGGTCGCCACGGGGAGCCGCTGCGGCACGTCTCCCACGACGGTGTCGGCGACGTCGAGGTCCCAGCGGGCGCCGAACTCGGTCGCTCGCCGGGCCTCGTCGGGCGACTCGACGAGGAACGCCGCCGTGTCGACGCCGATCCCACCGCCGCCGATGATCACGACGGTCCCGGCGGGGACGCCCTCGCGGAGCGCCCGCTCGTAGGACCGGACGTGCGGCAGGTCGGCACCGGGGACGTCGATCGTCCGGGGCACGACACCGGGGGCGAGCACGACGGCCTCGCTCGCGGTGAGGTCGGCGGCCGTGGCGGCCCGACCGAGGTGGATCGTCGCGCCGCGGTCCTCGAGCTCGGCGCGGGCGGCGCGGACCGTCGCCGCGTAGTCCTCCTTGCCGGGCACCAGCGCGGCGAGGTCGAACTGTCCGCCCAGCCGGTCGGACGCCTCCCAGAGGGTCACGGTGTGGCCGCGACGAGCGGCGTCGACCGCGGCGGCGAGCCCGGCCGGGCCACCACCGACGACGTCGACGCGCTTCGGGTCGGTCGTCGGGCGAGCGGGGAAGGCGACCTCGCGGGCGGCGCGCGGGTTGACCAGGCACGACACGGGCTGGCCGACGATCGAGCGGTCGAGGCAGGCCTGGTTGCAGCCGATGCAGGTGTTGACGAGGTCGAAGGCGCCGGCGAGCGACCGGTTCACGATCGCGGGGTCGGCGAGGAACGGGCGCGCGAGGGCGACCGCGTCGAGGAGCCCGTCGGCCAGCACGGCCTCACCGTCGCGCAGGTCCGTCATCCGGTTCGACGCGATGACCTTCACGTCCGGGTACGCCGAAGCGCGGACGACGCCGGCGATGCGGGCGGCGTACGCGAGCCACGCGCCGTGCGGCACCGCGGCCTGCACGGTCGGCGTGCGGGACTCGTGCCAGCCGATGCCGACCGAGATCCCGTCGAGGCCGAGGGGCAGCAGCTCGTGCACGAGCGCGTCGACGTCGTCGTCGGTCGACGAGCCGGGCATCAGGTCGGCGCCGGAGAGCCGGATCGTCACGGCGAGGTCCGGTACCGCCCTGCGGACGGCGTCGACGACCGCCACCGTGAACCGACGACGCCGGACCGCGTCCCCGCCCCACTCGTCGTCGCGCAGGTTCGTCAGCGGCGACTGGAACTGGTTGATGAGGTAGCCCTCGGACGCCATGATCTCGACGCCGTCGAAGCCGATGTCCCGCGCGGACCGGGCGGCGTCGGCGAAGTCCTCGATGGTCTGCTCGATCTCGGCGGCGGTCAGCTCGACCGGCACCACGCCACGGGCAGCCGCCCACGGCAACGCGGACGGGGCCACCACACGCTGGGGTTCCCCGTGCCGGTCGACCATGCCCGACGCGAGCGCGTACCGCCCTGCGTGGAAGAGCTGCGCGAGGATCACCGAACCGGCGTCGTGCACGGCGTCGACCGCCGCACGGAACCGCTCGTCCGCTCCCCCGACGCCGAACACGGCGAAGTCCGGGCCACCACGGGCCTCGTCGCTCACCGCGATGCCGCCGGTGATGATGCACGCGGCACCGCCCGCGGCGCGCTCACGGTAGAACGCCGCCATGCCGGCCCCGCCGTCGTCGTGCACCTCGAGCCCGGTGTGCATCGACCCCATGACCACCCGGTTCGGCAGGGTCAGGGGGCCGAGCGTCCACGGCGAGGAGACGACGGCGAGGTCGGGCATGGCGACGGTGCTCATGCGCCTACTCTGCCGTGTCGACAGCCGAGTCGGCAGCCGCGTCGGCCGGCGGCAGGACCGCGTCGCGCAGCGGGGACGTCGTGTCCGCCCAGAACGGCGGGGCGATCACGGTCAGGCCGCCGTCGACCGACAGCACCTGGCCCGTGATGTAGCCGGCCTTGTCGGAGAGCAGGAAGTCCACCGCGTCGGCCATGTCGTCGGCGGTGCCGGGACGCTGCAGCGGGAGCTTCTCGAACACGGTGTCGATCGGCGCCTGACCGGGCACCTTCGTGTAGAAGTACTCGAGCGAGTCGGTGTCGATGAGCCCGCCGTTGACCGCGTTCACGGTGATCTGACGGGGCCCGAACTCGACCGCCATGTACTTCATGTAGGACTCGCTCATGGCCTTCGCGGCACCGAGCGCGGCGTACGTCGGGAACGCGCGGAGCGAGCCGTACGAGGTCACCACCACGATGCGGCCGCCCTTGTCCATGAGCTGCGCGGCACGCTGCGCACCGAGGACGAACGAGCGGGCGTTCGTGGCGTAGCTGCGGTCGAGGTGGTGCAGCTTGAGGTCCGCGACGGGCTTGAAGGCGCTCGCGGCGGCGTTGGCGACGAAGTAGTCGAGGCGTCCGTACGTGTCGCGGACCAGGTCGAACAGCGCGTCGATCGACTCGGGCTGCTCGATGTCGACCTGCGCCGTGATCCCGTCGCCGCCGGCGGCCTTGACGTCGGCGAGCGACTCCTCGGCCAGGTCGGCGTTGCCCTTGTACGTCACGACGACGGTGACGCCGCGCTGGCCGAGCTTCTGCGCGAGCAGGCGGCCGATGCCGCGGGAGGCACCCGTGATGAGGGCGATGGGAGCAGTGGTTGCAGCCAATGTGTTCCTTGCGTTGTCAGGGCCTGGAGGCGCGGTGGGGGCCCGCACCGCGCCTCCAGGCCATGGAGTGGTTGCGGGTCAGAACCCGGCCTGGCCGGTCACGACGGCGCGGCCGACGACCAGCTTCTGGATCTCGTTGGTGCCCTCCTCGAAGCGCTGCGCGCGCGCGTCGCGGTAGACGCGCTCGATGGCGTTGCGCTTCCAGTAGCCCTGGCCGCCGTGCACCTGCAGTGCCTTGTCGGTGACGCGGGCGAGCATGTCGACGGCGACCATCTTCGAGGCGCTGGACAGCGTGCCGGCGTCCGGGCGGCCCTCTTCGTAGGCGCGGGCCGCCTCGAGGACGAGGGCGCGCGCGGCGGCGATGTCGGCGTAGTTCTCCGCGACGTAGAACTGGATCGCCTGCCGACTCGAGAGCTTCTTGCCGAACGTCTCGCGCTTGTTCGCGTACTCGACGGCGAGCTCGTTCGCACGCTCGGCGAGGCCGACCGCGCTCATCGCGACGGACACGCGGCTCGGCAGCAGGAAGCCGCCGAGCGCGACCTCGAGGCCCTGGCCCTCCTCGCCCAGACGGGCCGACGCCGGGATCGGGGTCTCGGTGAAGCGGAGGATCGCGTGGTCGGTGCCACGGATGCCCATGGTGTCGGAGTCGTCGATCACCTCGGCGCCGGGCAGGCCGGAGTTCGGCATGAGGAACGCGACGGTGCCGTCCTGGCCCGTGGTGCCCTCGAGGCGCGCGGCGATGAGCCAGTAGTCGGCCTTCACGCCGAACGTGATGAGGTGCTTCTCGCCGTTCATCACGTAGGTGTCGCCCTCGCGGCGGACGGTCGTGCGGATGTCGGCACCTGTGCCCGCGGTCGCCTCGGTCAGCGTGAACGCGACGAGCTTGTCACCGGCGACGCTCGGCTTCACGACCTCGTCGAGCTGCTCCGGCGTCGCGTACGGCTGCATGGCGCGCCAGGTGCCGTTGATGACGTGCACGAGCATGCGGATCGACGCGTGCGAGCGCGACACGATCTCCATGATCTCGAGGTAGCGCGAGAACGGGATGCCCCGTCCGCCGAGCTCGGCCGGGGCGGCGAGCGACAGCCACCCCTTGTCCTTGAGCTCCTGGAACAGCTCGGGCGCGACCTGTCCGGTGCGCTCGATCTCCTCCGCCCACTCCTCGCCGCGACCGCGGACCCACTCGGTCACCTCGGCCTTGAGCTCCTGGAAGGCGGCCTCGGTCTGCGGCTCCATCACCATCGTCATCTGTCAGTTCTCCTTCGTCGCGACGAGCGCGGCTGCCTGCTCGCGCAGGACGTTCTTCTGGACCTTGCCGACCGCGTTGCGCGGCAGCTCGGCGATGTACTCGAGACGCTCAGGCCAGTAGTACTTGCTCACGCCGGCCTTGTCGAGCGCGCGCTGCATCGCGGCGAAGTCGAGCTGCTCCGCTCCGGCCGCGGGCACGACGAACGCGCAGGCGCGCTCCCCGAGGCGGGCGTCCGGCATCGCGACGATCGCCACGTCGGTGACGAGCGGGTGCTGGTAGAGCAGGTTCTCGATCTCGACGACCGGGATCTTCTCACCACCGCGGTTGATGACGTCCTTGACGCGGCCGGTGATGGACAGGAAGCCCTTGGCGTCGACCTTCGCGAGGTCGCCGGTCTTGTACCAGCCGTCCTCGGTGAAGACGTCGTCCGTGAGGTCCTGCCGGTCGAGGTACCCGGCGAACATCGTCGGCGAGTGCAGCTCGAAGTTGCCCTCGGTGTCCGCCGGCAGCTCGTGCCCCTCGTCGTCGACGATGCGGATCCGGATGCCGGGCAGCGCGCGACCGTCGTGGCCGTAGGCGTCCGCCGGGTCGTCGGTCGGGCTGGAGAGCGCCCCGAGGCAGGTCTCGCTCGTGCCGAACGCGCCGAGGATCGCGGTGCCGAGGACCGTCGCGGCACGCTGGGCCAGTGCGCGGGGCACCGCGGCGCCCGTCGGCACGAAGATCCGGAGGGACTCGGGCTGTCCGGCCCCGGCCTCGACGAGGTCGACGAGGTCGGTCAGGAACGGCGTCGCGCACTGCACGAACGTGGCCTTCGCGGCACCGAACGCCTGCTCGAGCGCGACGGTGCCGTCCCACACGGGCTGGATGACCTGCGGTGCGCCGAGCCGGAAGGCCAGGAGCATGCCGTACAGGAACCCGGTCTGGTGGGCGAGCGGCGACGGGATGTAGATCCGGTCCTCGCTCGTCAGGCCGGACTGCGCGACGTGCATCGCGGTCGCCAGGCCGAGCGTGCGGTGCGGGTGCTGCACGCCCTTCGGCTCGCCGGTCGTGCCGGAGGTGAAGAGCAGCTGGCAGACGTCGTCCGGGCCGGGCGCGTGGGACAGGATCTGGTCGACGTCCACCTGGACCGAGTCGAGCGCGGTGTCGAAGTAGCGCCAGTTCCACTCGCTCGCGGCGACGCGGTCGGCGGCGTCGGCGGGCAGCGGCGGCTGGTTCGTCGGGCTGTCCGCCTGCCCGCGGGCCTCGGAGCGGAGCACGACCACGTGCTCGACCGACAGGCGGCGCTTCTGGGCCTTCGCCTCGTCGATGACCTCGAGCAGTTCGAGCGCCGGACGACGCTTCCGGAAGACGTTCGGCAGGAAGACCACGCGGGCGCGGGACCGGGCCAGCGTCATCGTGGTCTCGCGGGGACCGAACACGGGCATGATCGGCGTCGCGACGGCACCGATCTGGATCGCACCGAGGGTGATCGAGACGAACTCGCGCCAGTTCGGCAGCTGCATCGCCACGGACTCGCCCGTGCGGACACCGAGCTCGAGGAGCAGGGCGGAGACCTTGTCGGCCTCGTCCTGCAGCTCGCGCCACGTCGTGTTCACCGGCTCGGGGCCGCCGACCTCGATCACGGCGAGGCCGTCCGGGTCCTGCTGGGACAGTGCGCGGACCTTCTCGCTGAGGACGAGCGGGTCGGCGTCGACGCCGGCGAGCTCGGGCAGCGCGCTCGTCACCGTCTCCTGCTCCTCCCCCAGGTCCGTGCTCTCCGCAGCGGCCTCGGCGGCGTCGATCCGGTCGTCGCGGGCGATCTGCGCCTCGGCGCCGTCGCCGACCTCCATGTCGAGGCCGACCGAGTTCATCGCCTCGAGGAAGGTCGGGTACGAGATCCGGTAGGCGCGCGGGTAGGTGAGGGCGGAGACGCCGTCGGCCTTCGACGCGGCGACGGCCAGCGACATGAGCACGCGGTGGTCGTTGAACGAGGACATCGGCGACCCGTGGAGGTCACCCGGACGGACACCGGTGACGCGCAGCTCGTCGGCGCCCTGCTCGGCGCGGCCGCCCAGTCGGTTGAGCTGGAGCATCGCCGCGACGCGGTCGGACTCCTTCAACCGGATGTGCGCGACGTTCCAGAGCCGGGTCGTGCCCTCGGCGAAGGTCGCCATCGTGGACAGGATCGGCAGCAGGTCCGGGATCGGCTGGCAGTCGATGTCGAGGGGGCGCAGTGGGGAGCCGTCGTGCTCGATGCGCACGAAGCCGGTCTCCTCGTCGATCCGCATCGGGACGCCCATCGCCGTGGCGAGGTCGAGGAACTCGCTCTCCGGGTGGTCGGTCTCGGCGGTGGTGAACGCCGCCATGCCGCGGAGCAGCACGTTCGACTCGCGGATGCCGGCCGCGGCGATGCCGAACGCCGCCGAGCCGATGTCCGGCGGGATCACGTAGTCGTGCGGGGTGGCCTGCTGGTTCGCCGGGATCCGGTACTCGAGCCAGTCGTCGGACACCTCGACCGTGAGGCCGAACTGGCGCATCATGCGCACGGTCAGCTCGACGTACGGCTGCTCGTTGAGCCGTCCGCCGGTGATGTGGATCCGGGTCTCCTCCTCCGCGAAGGGCGCGACGAGGAGCAGGCCGGAGATCCACTGCGACAGGGTGCCGGCGATCTGGACGTCGCCGCCGCGCGGACGCTTCGGCTGCACGGTGACCGGCGGGCAGTCGTTCGTGGCCTCGAGCTCGATGCCCATCTGGGTGAGCGAGGTGAGCAGGGCCTTGATCGGGCGGCGCTGGAAGTACTTCATGCCCGAGAGGGTCATCGGCTTGTCCGCCAGCGACGCGAGCCCCGTCATGAAGTAGAGCGTGGTGCCCGAGGAGCCCATGTTGAGGAGCCCGTCGGCGCCCCGGGAGCCGTGGTCGACGACGTCGGTGGCCTCGTACCGACCGCCGAGGCCGGTGACGTGGTACTCGTTCCCGCGACGCTTGACGTCGACGCCGAGGGCACGGAGCGTGCCCACGGTCCACTCGACCTGCCGGGTCGCACTGATGCCGGAGACGATGCTCGTCCCCTTCGCCAGCGACGCGAGCACCAGCGCGCGGTGCGCGTGGTACTTCGAGACCGGGATGTCGAGTTCTCCGACGAGCGGTGCGTTCGTCCCGCGCACGACCAGCTGCATGCCTACCTCTTCCCTGTTGAGCGTTACTACGGTACGCCCGGTGTGGATCGTCTGTGAATCGGATCCGCACGACCGGGAGTGCGGTTCCTTGTGCGTGTCCGACAAGGAGCCGGGCAGGATGTACAGCATGGACATCCGTTTCACCGAGTCCCGCCCGTCGACCATCGGCGTCGAGTGGGAGCTCCCCCTGGTCGACCGGGACACCGGCGACCTGACCCCGCGTGCCCCCGCCGTCATCCAGGCGGTGCAGCAGCGGCTCGGTGACCACGACCGGGTGACCGAGGAGCTCCTGACGAACACGGTCGAGGTCGTCACCGGCGTCCACTCGCGGGTGAGCGGTGCCACGAGCGAGCTGTCCGGCATCATCGGCGAGGTCGTCGACGCCGCCGAACCGCTCGACGCGCAGGTCATGTGCGCCGGCACCCACCCCTTCGCCGTGTGGGACCAGCAGGAGATCACGCCGGACAGCGAGCACTACACGACCCTCATCGACCGCACCCGGTGGTGGGGCCGTCAGATGCTCATCTGGGGCGTGCATGTCCACGTCGGCATCGACGACCGCGACAAGGCACTGCCGATCCTCGGCGCGATGCTCGCGTACGTCCCGCACCTGCAGGCCTTCACCGCCTCGAGCCCGTTCTGGGCGGGGACCGACACCGGGTACGCCTCGAACCGCGCCCTGATGTTCCAGCAGCTGCCGACCGGTGGCCTGCCGCCGGCACTCGGCGCGTGGGCGAACTTCGAGGAGGTCGTCGACGACCTCACCCGCACCGGCGTCATCGAGGGCGTCAAGGACCTTCGTTGGGACATCCGCCCGTCGCCCGGCTGGGGCACCCTCGAGAACCGCGTCTCCGACGGCATCTCGACCCTGCACGAGGTCGGGGCCGTGACCGCGCTCGTCCAGTGCCTCGTCACCGAGATGTCCGACCGGCTCGACGCCGGCGAGACCCTGCCGACCATGCAGCCCTGGTTCGTCCGCGAGAACAAGTGGCGCGCGGCCCGGTACGGCATGGAGGCCGAGATCATCACGAACGCGGCCGGCGACGAGCGGCTCGTGACCGACGAGGTGCACGACCTCGTGCAGCGGCTCGACCCGGTGGCGGACCGTCTCGGGTGCCAGCAGGAGCTGCACCACCTCGACACGATGATCGCGGACGGCGCCTCCTACCAGCGGCAGTTGCAGGTCGCGCAGGAGAACGGCGGAGACCTCCGCGCCGTCGTCCGGCACCTGGTCACCGAGCTGCGCGACTCGCTCTGACCGTCACCGTCCGACGGACGGGAGGCGCGGTGCCAGCCGGCACCGCGCCTCCCGTCTGGGGGACGTGCGGGAGTCCGCGCGACCGCTACAGTTCCCCTGTGACAGGGGGGACCGCGGAACGCGGAGCAGGGCCGACCGTCCAGCGCGCGGCCGCGCTGATCGACGCGGGACGGCCCGCCGACGCGCTCGCCGACCTGGCCGTCGTCGAACGGGACCAGGGCGCTTCGGTCGCCGGGCACCGCGTCCGGGCGCTTGCCCTCCTGGCGCTCGACCGACCGGACGAGGCCCAGGACGAGGCCCGACGCGCGGTCGGCCTCGCCCCCACCGACTCCGTCGCGCTCCGGATCCTCTCGACGGCCCTGGTCCGCTCGGGCGACCAGACCGGAGCCGTCGCCGCCGCGCGCCGATCCGTCGAGGCTGATCCCGGGTCGTGGCTCGCCCACCTCGCGGTGGCCGACGCCCTCTGGCTCGACGAGCGGCGCCGGCCCGAGGCGCTCCGTGCGAGCTACGAGACCGTGCGGCTGGCGCCGCTCGAACCGATGGCGCACCGCAGGCACGGCGACCTCCTGCTCGCGGCAGGACGGCAGCGCGACGCCCAGGCCGCCTACCGACGCGGCCTCGAGCTCGCCCCGGAGGACCGCGGCGCACGGCACAACTTCGCGGTGTCGCGACTCCGGCGGGGTCACGACGGCGAGTCCGCGCTCGCGTTCGCCGGGATCCTCGCGACGGACCCCACGAACGCGCTCGCCCGACGGAACCTCGTCGTCGGGGTCCTCAACCCGCTCGCGCGCATCCGGTTCGGACTCGGTGCCGGCGCCCTGATGACCGGCTTCCAGTACCTGGTCTCCCTCGACGCGCCGTCGGACGCCGGCCGCTGGTACACGACGCTCCCGCCGGTGATCGGACTCGCGCTCGCGGTGGTCGTCGTGCTCCGGTTCGCCGCCGAGACCCGGCCCCGAACGGGGTTCCTCGTGCGCGCGGCGCGGCGGGCGGTGCCCGGGTGGACGACGACCGTCGGCGTGCTCGGGGCCGCGACGGCCGTCTCGGTCGTGGGGCTCTTCCTCCCGCCGGTCGCAGCCGTGGTGGCACAGGGACTGGTGTTCGCCGGGGTCGTCGTCGCCTCGGTGCGCATCCGGAGGACGATGCGCGCGTTCCCGAAGACCACGCCCGTGCGGCAGGACGTCGACGAGGGACGGACCGACCGCGGCGACGACGGCTGGGGGAACCCGTGGTGAACGACGACGGACGAGGAGTCCCGATGGACGACGACCCACTGATCGACGCGATCCGGCGAGCCGTGGTGGCCGCTCCGGAGGACGTCACGCTCCGGGTCCACCTCGGCCGCCTGCTCCTCGACGCGGGGCGCCGGGTCGAGGCCACGACCGAAGCGGCGGCAGCGGTCGCGGTCGCCCCCGACGACGCCGCGGCCCGGGCGCTCATGCTCGAGGCGCTGCAACCCGACGCGACGGCCGGCCCCGCCGCGCCCGGACCGGACGACGCCGCGACGGACGACGCCGGTCCCCCACCCGCGACCGGGTTCGACTGGCACGCCGCCGAGCAGCAGGTGGAGCACATCGTCGAACCGGCGTTCGTCGACGACGACGGCCCCGACCCGGACCCCGCGTCGGCGTTCTCCGTCGAGCGCGCCGGTGTCCGGTTCGCCGACGTCGGTGGCATGGAGACCGTGAAGCAGCGCCTGACCGCGGCGTTCCTCGCACCGCTCGCGAACCCCGAGCTGCGCACGCTCTACGGCAAGAGCCTCCGGGGCGGCCTGCTCCTGTACGGGCCGCCCGGCTGCGGCAAGACGTTCATCGCCCGGGCCGTCGCGGGCGAACTCGGCGCACGGTTCATGAGCGTCTCGATCACCGACGTGCTCGACCCCTACGTCGGCCAGAGCGAACGGAACATCGAGGCCGTGTTCCGCGCCGCCCGGGCTGCGGCGCCCTGCGTGGTGTTCTTCGACGAGGTCGACGCGCTCGGACAACGGCGCAGTCAGACCCGGAGCTCGCACGTCCGCGGGATGGTGAACCAGCTCCTCACCGAGCTGGACGGCATCGACGGCGGGAACGAGGGCGTGTTCGTCCTGGCGGCGACGAACCAGCCCTGGGACGTCGACCCCGCGCTCCGCCGACCCGGACGGCTCGACCGCACCGTGCTCGTGCTGCCGCCGGACGCCCCCGCGCGCGAGGCGGTCTTCCGCGGCCACCTGCGGGACCGACCCGTCGAGGGCATCGACGCCGCAGCGCTCGCGAAGCGCACCGAGGGGTTCTCGGGCGCGGACATCGCCTACGTGTGCGAGGTCGCCGCGGAACGGGCGCTCATGGACAGCGTCACGACCGGGTCGGTCCGGCTGATCGGCATGGCGGACCTGCTCGGTGCCCTCGGTGAGGTGCGCCCGTCCACCGGTGCCTGGCTGGACGCCGCGCGCAACGTCGTCCTCTTCGGCGAGGACGACGGGACGTACGCCGACCTGCGGGCCTGGCTCAAGCGGTCCAAGCGCTGACCGACGGACGGGAGGCGCGGTGCCAGCCGGCACCGCGCCTCCAGTCAGTCAACTGGTTGCGATCGCGAGCCGCGTCAGCGACCCAGGAACTTCTGCAGCGACGCGAGCTCTTCCTCGGTCGGCGCCTTGCCGCCCTTGCCGCCGCCGAGCCCGAGCCCGGACCCCTTCGGCGCCTGCTGCGGCGCCGCGGCCGCACCCGCGGCGAGCGCCGCACGCTTCGCCGGGTTGCCGACCTTGGACTTCTTCTTGCCGCCCTGCTGCTGCTTCTTGCCGCCGTGCATGCCGGGGATCGGCCCCATGCCGGGCATCTGCGGGACGCCACCGCGGGCGACGGTCTTCATCATCTTCGCGGCCTGCTCGAACCGGTTCACGAGGGCGTTGACCTCGGTCACGGTGGAGCCGGCACCCTTGGCGATGCGGAGGCGGCGGGAGCCGTTGAGGAGCTTCGGCAGCTCGCGCTCCTGCGGGGTCATCGACTGGATGATCGCCTCGGTGCGGACGATCTCGCTCTCGTCGAAGTTGTCGAGCGCCTCGCGCATGCCCTTGGCGCCGGGGAGCATGCCGAGCATGCCCTTGATCGAGCCGGCCTTGCGGAGCTGCTGCATCTGCTCGAGGAAGTCGTTGAGCGTGAACGAGTCGCTCGCGATCTTCTCGGCGACCTTGCGCGCTTCTTCCTCGTCGAAGGCGCCCTGCGCCTGCTCGATGAGGGAGAGGATGTCGCCGAGGTCGAGGATGCGGCTCGCCATGCGGTCCGGGTGGAACGGCTCGAAGTCGTCGAGCCCCTCGCCGGTGGAGGCGAACATGATCGGACGGCCGGTCACGCTGGCGACCGACAGGGCGGCACCACCGCGGGCGTCGCCGTCGAGCTTCGAGAGGACGACGCCGGTGAAGTCGACGCCTTCCTGGAAGGCGCGGGCGGTGTTGACCGCGTCCTGACCGATCATCGCGTCGATGACGAACAGGACCTCGTCGGGGTCGACGGCCTTGCGGATGTTCGCGGCCTGCTTCATGAGCTCGGCGTCGACGCCGAGACGACCGGCGGTGTCCACGATGACGGTGTCGTACTGCTGGTCGACCGCGGCCTTGATGGCGTTCTTCGCGACCTTGACCGGGTCGCCGACGCCGTTGCCGGGCTCCGGCGCGAAGACGTGCACGCCGGCCTGTTCGCCGACGACCTGCAGCTGCTGCACGGCGTTCGGACGCTGGAGGTCCGCCGCGACGAGCATCGGCGTGTGGCCGTCCTTCTTGAGCCACTTGCCGAGCTTGCCGGCGAGCGTGGTCTTGCCGGCGCCCTGGAGGCCCGCGAGCATGATGACCGTCGGGGGCCGCTTCGCGAACTCGAGACGCCGCTGCTGGCCGCCGAGGATGCCGACGAGTTCCTCGTTGACGATCTGGACGACCTGCTGCGCCGGGTTGAGCGCACGGTTGACCTCGTCGGAGAGGGCCCGCTCGCGGACGGCTGCGGTGAACGCCTTGACGACCTCGAGCGCGACGTCGGCGTCGAGGAGCGCCCGCCGGATCTCGCGGACGGTGCCGTCGACGTCGGACGGAGTCAGCCGACCCTTGCTCCGCAGGTTGCGGAAGGTCTCGGTCAGCCGATCGGAGAGTGAACCGAATTGCGCCATGATCCGTCGATTCTACAAGGCCCCGCCCGGACGCTCTCGCCCGTTCACCGCAGGAGGACGCCCTCGGCGAGTTCCACCGTCGTGCCGAGCCCGAGATCGACCACCACCGGAGCCGACGACGGGGCTCGGTCGAGCGTCGGGAACCACTGCCGACCGGGCGACACCAGGATGAGCAGCCCGTCGACGTCGCCGACGGGGGCGAAGTCGGGCCGCGGCGGGTCGGCGTAGGGGTCGAGTCCGTGCTGGCGGAGGGCCTCGACCGCCCCGGGGACGTCGGGGACGGCGATGCCGACCTCACTGACCGACACGAACAGCGGGGCGAGCGGCGCGGCCTGCCCGGTGGCCGGCGCGCCCTGTCCGGCGGTCGGCGCGGCGTCGCCGTCGGGGAGCTCCCGTCGCTCGATGAGCTCGAGCAGCTGCCGGTCGGGCCCCTCGAAGTACACCGACCGCGAGTCCCAGCCCGCCGGCCCCTCGAACTCGTCGGCACCGTCCGCCCCGAGCACCGTCGCGACCTCGGCCACCCGGCGCTTCGCGTCCGCGAACGTCCCGGTCGGGATCGTGAACGCGAGGTGGTGCGCCCCGGTCATCCCGTCGAGCTCCCGGAAGACGAGCTGCGACGCCCCGACCGTGACCCGGACCGAGTCGTCGTCGGCGAGCACGGCGCACCCGAGTCGCTCGTAGCAGCGGGCGGTGTCGTCGAGGGAGCGGGTGGCGAGCTGGACCTGGCGGATGCGCATGGCCCCACCCGACACCCTCAACCGCGCTTCAGGTCAAGCCCCGGACTACTGTCCGTCGCATGCACCTCCGGGAGATCGACCTCGGCGGCTGGGCCCGTGCCGCTGCCGTCGCACTGCTCTGCGGGTTCGCCGCCGCCGTGTTCGCGTCGCGGTTCGCGATCCCGGTGTCGACCGTCGTGGCTGTCGGCATCGGCGCGGGGTTGCTCGTGACCGTCCTCGTCGTCGTCGCCTGGG
Source organism: Curtobacterium sp. 320 (assembly GCF_031455235.1). Classification (NCBI taxonomy): domain Bacteria; kingdom Bacillati; phylum Actinomycetota; class Actinomycetes; order Micrococcales; family Microbacteriaceae; genus Curtobacterium; species Curtobacterium sp. 320. The sequence continues at coordinate 26,817 of NZ_JAVDSI010000014.1, forward strand.
CCACCATCGGCGGGTACGCCACCCAGCGGGCGCTGCGGGAGTGGGTTCGAGGGGGTCCGGAGCCGGTCGGCGTCCCCACCCGACGGCGGGTTCGGTGGCTCGCACACTTCGTGGACCGGACCAGCTGGTTCGCGTGGCTCTCCGCGGTCCTGGCCGTCCTGTTCCTCGCGCTGGTCGTCCCGCAGCTGTTCGACGCGACCGACTGGCAGGACGTCGTGCTCGCGCTCTTCCCCGGGGTGCTGTGGGCGGGCATCGCGGTGCACGTCTTCGCGGTCGAACGACGCCACCTGCCACGCGCTCGTGCGCTGTACGAGGAGGAGCTCCACACGGCAACGTGGCAGGACGTCCGCGTGCCGTGACCTCCGGACACCCGTCGATGCCGTTGTTGGACGGAGTACAGAAACTGTCGTAGCCTGGCGCGCATGCCGGAACTCGACATCGTGCGCCCGTCCGGGTTGCTGGACCACGCCGAGGGACTCGCACTGCAGCGGGCCCTCCACGCCGACGTCGTCGCCGGCCGCTCACCCGGAGCCGTCGTCCTGTGCGAGCACCCGTCCGTGTACACCGCCGGGCGTCGCACCGAACCGTCCGACCTGCCGACGGACGGCTCCCCCGTGGTCGACGTCGACCGCGGCGGACGGATCACCTGGCACGGACCGGGGCAGCTCGTCGCGTACCCGATCGTCCGGCTGGCCGAGCCGCTCGACGTCGTCGCCTGGGTGCGGGACCTCGAGCAGGTCATCGTCGACGCGGCGGCCGCCGTGGGTGTGCTCGCCGAGCGGGTCCCGGGACGCAGCGGCGCCTGGGTCCCCGGCCCGGCCGGTGCCCCGCACGCCAAGGTCGGCGCGATCGGCCTGCACGTCGCCGAGGGGGTGACGAGCCACGGCCTCGCGATCAACTGCACGAACAGCCTCGACGCCTACGCCGCGATCGTGCCGTGCGGGATCAGCGACGCGGGGGTGACGACCCTCAGCCGCGCAGCAGGTCGCACCGTGACGGTCGACGAGATCGTCCCCGTGGTGCTCGACCGCCTCCGCGCCGCAGAGCGGGGCATGCACGCCGGACACCGGATCAGCAGCGCCGCGGGCACGCCCGCCACCACGCCCACACGACAGGAGACCCTCGTATGACCCTCGCCCCCGAAGGCCGCCGGATGCTCCGCGTCGAGGCCCGCAATGCCGAGACCCCGATCGAGACCAAGCCGGCGTGGATCAAGACCCGCGCCACCCAGGGCCCGGAGTTCCGCGAGCTGTCCGGCCTCGTGCGGAGCAAGCAGCTGCACACCGTCTGCCAGGAGGCCGGCTGCCCGAACATCTTCGAGTGCTGGGAGGACCGCGAGGCCACCTTCCTCATCGGCGGCTCGCAGTGCACGCGCCGCTGCGACTTCTGCCAGATCGACACCGGCAAGCCCGAGCCGCTCGACCGCGACGAGCCCCGCCGGGTCGCGGACTCCGTCGCCGAGATGGGCCTCAAGTACGCCACGGTCACCGGTGTGGCCCGCGACGACCTGCCCGACGGTGGCGCCTGGCTCTACGCGGAGACGATCCGCCAGATCCACGAGCACTCCCCCGGCACCGGTGTCGAGATCCTCGTGCCCGACTTCAACGGCCGCCCGGACCAGCTCGGACAGGTGTTCGCCGCCCGCCCCGAGGTCTTCGCCCACAACGTCGAGACCGTGCCCCGGATCTTCAAGCGAATCCGCCCGGCGTTCACCTTCGAGCGCTCCCTCGACGTCATCACGCAGGGACGCGACGCGGGGCTGGTCACGAAGTCGAACCTGATCCTCGGCATGGGCGAGGAGCGCATCGAGATCGAGGACGCCCTGCAGCGGTTGTACGACGCCGGCACGGACATCATCACGCTGACGCAGTACCTCCGCCCGTCGCCGCGGCATCTGCCGGTCGCGCGGTGGGTCGCACCCGAGGAGTTCGTCGCCCTGCGCGAGGTGGCCGAGGAGATGGGCTTCGCCGGGGTCCTCGCCGGGCCGCTGGTCCGGTCGTCCTACCGGGCCGGGCGCCTCTGGGCGCGTGCCACGGTCACCCGCGGCGGCACGGTGCCGGAGCACCTGTCCCACCTGCTCGACGCGACGCCGGGTCGCCAGGCCGTCTGAGCGGTGGGACCGGACGGACGACGGACGGGAGGCGCGGTGCCAGCTGGCACCGCGCCTCCCGTTCCGCGCATGCGTCCGTGACGGACGCGTCGGTCGCTACGCGCGACCGCGGATGCTCCTGAGCAGCCAGCCGATGACGGCCAGGATGATGAGGACGATCCCGACCCACAGCAGGAACTTCAGGGCACCGACGAAGATGCCGCTGAAGAGCAGGACGAGGCCGACGATGATCGCGATGATCAGCAGAGCGGGCATGTGAGGGCTCCTTCCGTGTACCTGGACGATCCCTGTACTGCGCAGACGGTACCCGGAATCAGCCGACGAGGTTCTGCACGAACACGTGCGGGGTGAAACCGGTGAGGTCGTTGATGCCCTCGCCCTGGCCGATGAGCTTGATCGGGATGCCCGTCTTCTCCTGCACGCTCAGCACGAACCCGGCCTTGGCCGAGCCGTCGAGCTTGGTGATGACGAGGCCGGTGACGCCCGCGCCCTCGATGAACGCCTGCGCCTGCGCGAGGCCGTTCTGGCCGGTCGTGGCGTCGAGCACGAGCAGGACCTCGGCGATCTCGGTCTGCTTCTCGACCACGCGCTTGATCTTGGTGAGCTCGTCCATCAGCCCGGCCTTGGTGTGCAGTCGGCCGGCGGTGTCGATGACGACGATCTCGGTGTTGTCCCTGATGGCCTTCTCGACCGTCTGGTACGCGACCGACGCCGGGTCCTGCCCGGGCTGAGCCGGTCGCACGACGTCGACGCCCGCTCGCTCCGCCCACGTCGCGACCTGCTCGACCGCGGCGGCGCGGAAGGTGTCCGCCGCACCGACGAGCACGGTGCGGTCGTACGTCTTGAGGAACTTCGCGAACTTGCCGATGGTCGTGGTCTTGCCGACGCCGTTCACCCCGACGACGAGCACGACCGCCGGCCGGTTGCTGAGCTTCAGCGTGGTGTCGAGCTTCGACAGCCGTTCCTCGAGCACCTCGCGCAGCATCCGCTGGAGGTCGGCGGGGTCCGTCGTGCCGTAGCGGTCGACGCGCGCGTGGAGGTCCTCGATGATCTCGTCGGCGATGTCCGGGCCGAAGTCCGCACCGATGAGCGCCGTCTCGAGGTCCTCCCACGTGGTCTCGTCGATCGTCTTGCGCTGGAACAGCCCGCGCAGCCGGGAGGACAGTGACCAGGAACTCGCCATGTTCCCAGCTTAGAGCGCGGCGCATGTGGGCGGCGCCCGGTACCCTCGACACCACGAAGGGGAGTATTCCTCCTCGGTGTCCCCGTCAGTACGGTCCGGAACGATCCGGGCCCGGGGCGCCGGTCGTGGTCGACACATCGTGCGGACCGCGGCGGAAGAGACCTTCAGGCCTCGGCGTACCCACCACCTGGTTGCGCCCATCGACCTGAAGGAAACCCGTGGACGTCCCACTCTTCGTCTGGCTCCTCACCATCGCAGGCATCCTCGCGCTGCTGGTGTTCGACTTCTTCTCGCACGTGCGCACCCCGCACGTCCCGCACATCAGGGAATCCGCGTTCTGGTCGGCGTTCTACGTCGGGCTCGCGATCCTGTTCGGTGTCGGCATCCTCGTCTTCGGCGGCGGACAGGCCGGCGGTGAGTACTTCGCCGGGTGGCTGACCGAGAAGGCACTGTCGGTCGACAACCTGTTCGTCTTCCTCATCATCATGACGAGCTTCGCCGTGCCGAAGGAGTTCCAGCAGAAGGTCCTGCTCGTCGGCGTCGCGATCGCCCTCGTCGCACGCGGCATCTTCATCGCCCTCGGCGTCACGATCATCGACAACTTCTCGTGGGTGTTCTACCTGTTCGGCGCGCTGCTCTTCTGGCTCGCCTGGTCGCAGGCCCGCAGCGGCAACGACCACGGCGGCGACGAGGGTGACTCCCGCCTGATCCGGATCCTCAAGCGCGTCATCCCGACCTCGGACCACTACGACGGCGACCGCCTCACCACGAAGGTCGACGGCAAGCGCCTGTTCACGCCGATGCTGCTCGTGATGGTCGCGATCGGCCTCACCGACGTGCTCTTCGCGCTCGACTCGATCCCCGCGATCTTCGGGCTGACGCAGGACGCCTTCATCGTGTTCACCGCGAACGCGTTCTCGCTGCTCGGGCTCCGTCAGCTGTACTTCCTCATCGCCGGGCTGCTCGAACGCCTCATCTACCTCGGGCAGGGCCTCGCGGTCATCCTCGGGTTCATCGGCGTCAAGCTCGTCTTCCACGCCATGCACGTCAACGAGCTGCCGTTCATCAACGGTGGTGAGCACATCGAGTGGGCGCCGGAGATCCCGATCTGGTTCTCGCTGGGCTTCATCATGCTGACGATCGCGGTCGCCACGGTGGCGTCGCTCGTGGTGTCGAAGCGTCGCCAGGAGCGCGGGCTCACCCCGACGGGCGAGCCGAAGGAGGCCGTCGAGGCCGACGCGCACTAGTCGCGGCCACACGCCAGACGGGAGGCGCGGGGGCCGGTGGGCCCCCCCCCCCCCGCCGGGGGGGGGGGGGGGGGGCCGGGGGGGGCCCCCTGGGGTGCCGGGGGCCCCCCACCGACGTGGGGCGGCGCCCCCGGCGGCGCGGCGGGGGGGCGCCGGGCGGGGGGGCCCCCTCCGCCCCCCGGGGCCCCCCCGGCCGGCGGGGGCCGCCCGCCCCCCCCCCCCCCCCCCCCCGGGGGGGGGGGGGCCCCGGGCCCCCCCCGCCTCCCGTCCGTCTGTGGTCGCGCAGGCCGGCGGTGCGCCGAGTCTCGGCCAGGCGGACAGTTTCGTGGCCGCGAGGTCACGAAACTGTCCGCGGAGCTGAGTCTCGGACTCGGGCCTACGCGACCGCCGGCTCCGGCGACCGCTTCTGCACCCGCTGGCCGACGACGGCGGAGACGCCGTCCTGCCGCATCGAGACCCCGTACAGCGCGTCGGCGATCTCCATCGTGCGCTTCTGGTGCGTGATCACGATGAGCTGCGACGACGCCCGCAGCCGCTCGAACACCGTCAGCAGCCGCCCGAGGTTGGCGTCGTCGAGCGCCGCCTCGACCTCGTCCATGATGTAGAACGGCGACGGGCGGGCGGTGAAGATCGCCACGAGCAGCGCCACCGCGGCCAGGGACCGCTCGCCGCCGGACAGCAGGGTCAGCCGGTCGATCTTCTTGCCGGCGGGCTTCACCTGCACCTCGATGCCGGTGTTCAGCAGGTCGTCGGGGTTCGTCAGCGTGATCGACCCGGAGCCGCCAGGGAAGAGGATCGGGAAGATGACGTCGAACGCCTCCTTCGTGTCGTCGAACGCGGACTCGAAGATCGTCTGCATCTTCTGGTCGAGCTCGTCGATGATCGTCATGAGGTCGGTCCGGGTCTTCTGCAGGTCCTCGAGCTGCTCGGCGAGGAACGCGTGGCGCTGCTCGAGCGCCTGGAACTCCTCCAGCGCGAGCGGGTTCACCTTGCCGAGCTGCCCGAGGTCCCGCTCGGCCGCCTTGAGCCGTCGCTCCTGCTCGGCGCGGACGTACGGCACCGTCTCGACGTCGGCGGGGTCGACGTCCTCGGTGGCGTCGAACTCGGGCAGGGCGGGGCCGCCCGGGAGCGTCGACTCCGCGTCGACCAGTTCGACCAGGTCGTCGTCGGCGTCGGAGGTCGGGTCGGCGTCGGTCGGCGAGTCGGCGTCGGTCGGCGAGTCGTCGGACTGGAGGCGCGGCTCGGCCCCGTCCTCTTCTGTCGCCTCCGGCACGGCGCCGTCCAGGGCCGTCCCCGCCGCGGCGGCAGCGGCCGCCCGCTCGGCGTCGCGGTGCTTCCGGGCGAGGACCCGGGGGTCGATCAGGACGTCCACCGGGACCGGCACATGCGGGCCGTACTCGGCGACGAGCACGGCCTCGACGAGCCCGAGCTCGCTCTGCGCCCGGTCGAGTACGCCGGACACGTGCAACTTCTTCTCGTAGATCTCCATCTCGAGCGAGTGCACGCCGTCGGTGATGGACTGGAGGCGGTCGCGGAGCTCGCGCTCCTCGTTCCGGATCGTCTGGAGCTCGGTGTTCCGCTTCGACCGCTCGGCCTCCTCGGTGGCGAGCTGCACGCGGGCCTCGGCGAGGGACCGGTCGACGGCACCGAGCAGCCCGGGCAGGTCGGCGAGCACGTCCTCGGCGACGGCGATCTGGCCACGGCGGATCACGGCGAGTCGTGCGGCCTCCGCCGCTGCGGCGCGTTCGGCCTCGAGCTGCCGCTCCAGCTGGTCGGCGCGGGTCCGCTCCGCACGGACACGCTCGCGGACGGTCTCGACCTGGATGCGCTGCTCGATCTCGGCGGCGCGCGCGGCCTCGAGCGCGTCCTGCAGCCCGGGGCGCTCGGACGCGTCGACGACGGGGCGCGGACGGTCGGCGAATTCTTGGCGCGCGCGTTCCGCCTCGGCCAGGGCCGCCTCGGCAGCCTCGACGGCGCCGTCGGTCTCGGCGAGGGCCGCACGCAGTCGCTCGACCTCGGCGGCCGCGTTCTCCACCTTCGCGCGGGTCGACGCGCTGGTCCGGTCGTACTCCGCCTTCGCCCGGGCGTGGGCGCGCGAGGCCGCGTCCGCATCGTCCGCCGCGCGACGTGCGTCCTCGACGGCGGTGCGGGCGGCCTGGAGGCGCGTGGCCGCGTCCTCGGCGTCGCGCGCGATCGCGTCGCGGCGGGTCACGGCGTCGTCGCGTTCCGCGACGAGTTCGATGCGCGAGGTCACGCGCTCCCCGCCGCCCGTCACGCGGACCGCACGGACGAGGTCACCGGACCGCGTCACCACCGTGGCCTGCGGGGCGGCGGTGAGCACCGCCTCCAGGTCGACCCCGTCGGTGTCGGCGACGAGCGTGTCCCGCAGGATCGCGGCGATCGCCGGCGGACCCTGTACGAGGTCGAGCGCGCGGCGGACCCCGGCCGGGAGCCGCTCGGGCAGTCCGGACGGCGGGGCGTCGGCGTCGGCGACCACGACGTCGATGCGTCCGATGTCCTCGGTGCGGGCGTGCGCGACGGCGTCGAGCGCGACGGACCGGTCGTCGGCGAGGACAGCGTCGGCGAGCCCGTCGAGGGCGATCGCGATCGCCCCTTCGAACCCGGGCGTCACGCTGAGACGGTCCGCGAGGCGACCCACGATGCCGTCGCGCCCGGCCTCGATGAGCGCCTGCGAACCGTCACGGACGTCGATCGACATGCCGAGCGCGGCGACACGGGCGTCCAGGGCGTCCCGTTCGCGCTCGAGGGCGTGCAGGCGGTCCCGGAGTTCGTCACGCGCCGCCTGGGCCGCTTCCTGCTGCTCGCGGGCGGTCTCGAGCGCGGCGGTCAGCGCGTCCTCGTCGATGCCCTCGGACGGGTCCGCGCCGAGTTCGGCGAGGGCCGCAGCCGCCCGTTCGGACCGCTCCCCCGCCTCGGCCAGCGCCCGCTCGCGCCGTTCCCGGTCGGTCACCGCGGAGCCGCGCTTCGACGTCGCCACGTCCACCGCGGACCCGAGGCGCTGGGCCTCGAGGTCGTGCTGCGAGACGAGGGCTGCCTGGGCGGCGATCCGTTCGTCGAGGGCGTCGAGCGCCGCACGCGCCGCCTGCACCCGCTGCGCCGCCACCGCCGTGCCGCCGGTCATCTCCGCCGCCTGCGCCTCGAGCCGGTCCGCTTCGTTCCGGACGCCCTGCACCTGCTCCGGCGTGATCGTGGGGCCCTGCTGCGGTGCGTCGGCCTGCTGCGCGAGGAACATCAGGCGCTGGTTCGCCAGGCTCGACAGGCCGCGGAGCCGCTCCTGCACGCTCTCCAGCCGGTGCACCACCGTGCGGGCGCGGTCGACGTCGTCGCCGACCACGCTCTGCTCGACGTGCTGCTGGCGGGCACGGGTCTGGTCGAGCCGTTCCTGCAGCACGATGCGCTCGGACTTGCGGCCGGCCTCGACCTCCTGGTGCTCGTGGAGCTCGCGGCGCAGGCGGACGACGTCGTCGGCGAGGATGCGGGCCTTGGCGTCACGGGCGACCGCGGCGACCGACTGGGCCTTGCGCGCCACCTCGGCCTGGCGTCCGAGGGGCTTCAGCTGGCGGCGGATCTCCCCCGCGAGGTCGGACAGGCGCGTCAGGTTCGTCTGCATCGCGTCGAGCTTGCGGAGGGTCTTCTCCTTGCGTCGACGGTGCTTCAGGATGCCCGCGGCCTCCTCGATGAAGCCGCGGCGGTCCTCGGGCGTCGCGTGGAGGACCTTGTCGAGCTGGCCCTGGCCGACGATGACGTGCATCTCACGGCCGAGGCCGGTGTCGCTCAGGAGCTCCTGGACGTCGAGCAGGCGGCAGTTCTCGCCGTTGATCGCGTACTCGCTGCCGCCGTTGCGGAAGAGCGTGCGGGAGATCGTGACCTCGGAGTACTCGATCGGCAGCAGGCCGTCGGCGTTGTCGATCGTCAGCAGCACCTGCGCACGGCCGAGCGGACCGCGCGTCGAGGTGCCCGCGAAGATGACGTCCTCCATCTTGCCGCCACGGAGGGTCTTCGCCCCCTGCTCCCCCATCACCCAGGCGAGGGCGTCCACGACGTTGGACTTGCCGGAGCCGTTCGGGCCGACGATGCACGTGACGCCCGGTTCGAACGCGAACGTCGTCGGCTGCGCGAAGGACTTGAACCCCTTGATGGTCAGGCTCTTCAAGTACATGCGGTCTCCGGATGCTCTGGTTGGGCGTCAGGCTAACGCGTGCGACGGCGTGGGCGTGGTTGGCACACGGCGCAGATGTGGCTCGATCGGTTCATGAAGGCCTCACGCACGATCGTGGTGCCGCACCGGGGGCACGGCTTCCCCTGCTGCCCGTACACGTGCAACCGCTGCGAGAAGTACCCGGACTGCCCGTTCACGTTGACGTACTGCGCGTCGAAGCTCGTGCCGCCGTCCTCCAGCGCACGGCCGAGGACGTGCCGCACCTCAGCCAGGAGGCCGTGCAGGTCGGCGCGGGTCAGCCGCTCGGCCGGGCGGTCGTAGTGCAGCCTGGCCGCCCAGAGGGACTCGTCGGCGTAGATGTTCCCGATGCCGCTCACGACGCCCTGGTCGAGCAGGACGCGCTTGATGCCGCTCGAGCGCTTCCGGGCGGTGGCGATGAAGCGGTCGTCGTCGAACGCGGGGTCGAGCGGGTCGCGGGCGATGTGCGACACCTGCTTCGGGATGCTCCGGCGCCACACGGCGTCGGGATCGACCTCGTCGACGTGTCCGGCGGAACCGGCCGGCGCCCCGTCGATCGTCGGGACCATCTCGTCGATCGCCATCGAGCCGAACGTGCGCTGGTCGACGAACTCGAGCTCGACCGGTGGCTCCGGGGAGCCGTCGCGGTCGGTGCCGGTGGGCTGGACGTCGAGGAGGATCCGTCGGTGCTTCGCCGCCTCGCGCCCGCGGCCGAGCAGGATCTGACCGCTCATGCCGAGGTGGGCCACGAGGGCCTCGGGTCGGTCGCCCTCGTGCTCGGGCTGCAGGGGCATCCAGAGGAACTTGCCACGACGGACCGCGGCGGCGATGGTGCGACCGGTCAGGCGGTCGGCGAAGTCCTCGGCCGGACCGTCGTGCCGGGTCAGTGCCCGGTCGTCGACGACGTCCACGTGCAGGACCCGCGCGCCGCTGACGGCGGGTTCGAGGCCGGCGCGGACGACCTCGACCTCGGGCAGTTCGGGCACGCGGTCAGGCCGCCCGGCCGGAGAGCTGCGTCCACGCCTGGAGCGCCGCTGCCATCTCGGCGGTCTTCTTGCTCGACCCGGTGCCGGTGGAGACGTCCTCGCCCTGGAGCACGACCGTGGCGTGGAAGGTCTTGTCGTGGTCGGGACCGGCCTCGGTCACGCGGTACGACGGGTTGCCGAGCGACAGGCTCGACGCGAGTTCCTGCAGGCTCGTCTTCGGGTCCATCGCGGCGCCGAAGCGGTCCGGGTCGATGAGGAGCGGTTCGACCAGCCGGAGCACCAGCTCGGTCGCCGGGTCGGGGCCGGCGGAGAGGTAGGTCGCGCCGATCACGGCCTCGACCGTGTCGGCGAGGATCGACGACTTGTCACGGCCACCGGTCTGCTCTTCGCCCTTGCCGAGCCGGAGGTACTGTCCGAGCCCGATCATGCGGGCGATCTCGGCGAGGGCGACGGTGGACACCAGGCTCGCGCGCCGCTTGGCGAGGTCGCCTTCGTCGAGGTCGGGGAAGGACCGGTAGAGCTTCACGGTCACGGCCTGGCCGAGGATCGAGTCCCCGAGGAACTCGAGGCGTTCGTTGTGCCCGATGCCACCGTGCTCGTACGCGTACGAGCGGTGGGTCAGGGCGAGCTGCAGGAGCTCGAGGTCGATGTCGGCCCCGAGGATGCCCTGCAGACGAACGACGTCCGGCCCCACGGGGCGGGACCCCGTGGCGCCGGACGTCGCTGTCATGCGTGTGGTCCGATCAGACGTCGGCGACCTTGCGGCCCTTGTACTCCATGTACAGGGGCGTGCCGGCGGAGTCCTCGACGACCTTGGCGCGGTGCGGGAGGCTGTAGGTGACCTTGCCGTTCTCGATCGTCTTCACGAGCTGGACCGGCGCGGCCTTCCACTGCGAACGACGGGCGTGCGTGTTGGCACGGGACTGCTTGCGCTTGGGAACGGCCATGGTGGTTCTCTTTCGGTTGGTCGGTGGTCAGTGGCGAGGGGCGGCGGTCAGTCGGCCTGGTCGGCGTCGGACCGCTCCTGACCCTCGGTGGTCTGGGGCGTGGTCGTGCTGGCTGCGTCGGTGTCCTCGCCGCCGCTCGTCGCGTCGTCGAGGGTGATGCCGCTCAGCGCAGCCCACCGCGGGTCCAGGACCTCGTGAGCGCGCTGCTCGCCGATGTCGGCCAGTCGCTCGCCCGTCACCGGGTCGAGGCCTGGGCAGTCCGGTCGGCAGACCGGCTGGAATGGCAGCGCCAGCACCACCGCATCTCGAACGACCTGTTCACAATCCACGTGGTCATCGTGAACGAAGAAGTCGAAATCCTCCGAGGCATCATACGCGAACAGCTCGGCGAAATCGACCTCGACGGGCTCGCTGATGTCGATGAGACACCGGGAGCACTCGCCCTCGGCCTCGGCGCTGGCGTGCCCGGAGACGAGGACCCCCTCGTGCAGGCCCTCGAGCCGGAGGTCGATGTGCATCTCTGCGCCTTCGCGGACGGAGATGACACCGGCTCCCATCGCATCCGGCACCGCGATGTCGAGCGAGTGCTCGCGCATCTCGCCCGGCCGGTGCGCGAGGTCGCGCACGCGCAGGGCGTAGGGGCTGTTCACGTGGGAAGACACGATCGACAAGCCTACATCGCTCGGGCCTGCGAGTCGAGGCGGGAGCAGGCGTGTCCGGTTCCGTGCGTCCGGCGCTCAGCGCCCGGTGTGCTCGTGGAGGGCCGCCGCGACCACCTGCGGCACGTACGGGGTCACGTCGCCGCCGAGGGACGCCACCTGACGGATGAGCGAGCTCGACACGTGGGCGCGGGCGGCCTCGGGCAGCAGGAACACCGTCTCGACGTCGGCGAGGTGGCGGTTCATGATCGCCATCGGGGTCTCGTACGCGACGTCCTCGCCGGATCGGACGCCCTTGACGAGGACCTTCGCACCGACCTGCCGGCAGTAGTCGACGAGCAACCCCGAGGTCCACTCCCCGACCCGGACGTTGTCGGACACGCCCGTCTCGACGAGCGACTCCTCGATGAGGCGGACACGGTCGACCGCGTCGAACATCGCCGGTCGCTTGTCGGGGTTGTGCACGACGAGCACGTGCACCTCGTCGAAGAGCCCCGCCGCACGCCCGATCACGTCGAGGTGCCCGAGGGTCACGGGATCGAAGGAACCGGGGACCACCGCGATCTGCGCCATGCCAGCGACGATACCGGCGTTCAGTTCTTGCCGAGGAACGCGGCGTCGGACTCGTCGAGCCGCCGGGCCAGGGCTTCGCGGAGCGCGGGGTGCCCGTCGAGCTGCGGATCGGGCTCCAGCACGCGCTCGGCTTCCTCGCGCGCGTCGACGATGAGGTCGGCGTGCTCCACGACGCGCAGCAGGTTGAGCGACGACCGCCCACCCGACTGCCGTTCGCCGAGCACGTCGCCCTCGCGCCGGAGCTCGAGGTCGACCCGCGCGAGCTCGAACCCGTCGTCGGACGCCGACACCGCGTCGACCCGTTCCCGCGAGGTCGTCTCGGCCTCGGCCGCGGTCACGAGCAGGCACACGCCGGCGTACTGGCCGCGGCCGATGCGCCCGCGGAGCTGGTGGAGCTGCGAGACGCCGAACCGGTCGGCGTCGAGCACGGCCATCATCGAGGCGTTCGGCACGTCGACGCCGACCTCGATCACGGTCGTCGCCACGAGGACGTCGACCGTGCCGGCCGCGAAGGAGGTCATCACGCGGTCCTTCTCGTCCGCCGTCATGCGACCGTGCAGGACCTCGATCCGGCGGCCGGCGAGCACGGGCATCGTCCGCATCCGTTCCGCCGTGGCGAGCACGGTGGCCGGGGCACGCTTCGGGGCGTCGTCGTTCGCCGGGTCGGGCTCGCCGTCGTCTTCCGTGTGGGCGTCGTCGATCGCCGGGCACACCACGAAGGCCTGTCGGCCGTCGGCGAGCTCCTCGGCCATGCGGGTCCAGATGCGGGACTCCCAGCCCGGGTGCTCGGCGAGCGGGACCGTGAAGGTCTCGACGCCGGCGCGGCCGGAGGGCAGCCCGGTGATCGTCGAGACGTCGAGGTCGCCGAACACCGTCATCGCCACCGTGCGCGGGATGGGCGTCGCGGTGAGGACGAGCACGTGCGGCGGTGTGGCCCCCTTCGTGCGGAGGGCCTCGCGCTGTTCGACCCCGAAGCGGTGCTGCTCGTCCACCACGACGAGGCCGAGCTCGGCGAAGTCGACCCGGTCGCCGAGGAGCGCGTGCGTGCCGACCACCAGCCGCGAGCTGCCGGACGCCGCCGCGAGCAGGGCCCGCCTCCGTTCGTCCGTCGACTGCGACCCCGTGAGGATCACCGGCCGGAGCTCGGCCGCGAGGTCGGGGCCGAGGAACTTCACGATCGACCGGAGGTGCTGCGCCGCGAGGACCTCGGTCGGGGCGATGAGCGCCGACTGCCCGCCGGACTCGGCCACGGTGAGCATCGCCCGGATCGCCACGAGGGTCTTGCCGGAGCCGACCTCGCCCTGCACGAGGCGGTGCATCGGCCAGTCCGCCGCCAGGTCGTGGGCGATCTCGGCGCCGACCGACCGCTGGTCGTCCGTGAGCGTGAACGGCAGCGTGGCGTCGAAGCGTTCGAGGATCCCGCCGGGCGCGGCGGAGCGCGGCGTCGCGGCCGTGGCGCGCGCGGCGATCCGGCGCTGCACGAGGGCGGTCTGGAGCACGAACGCCTCGCGGTAGCGGAGGGCGTCCTGCGCGCGCTTGAAGTCCGCGACCTTCTCGGGGCGGTGCAGGAGTTCGAGGGCCTTGCGGAACGGCACGAGGTCGAGCCGGGTCCGCACCCGGGCGGGTATCGGGTCCGGGACGTCGGGCAGGGTGTCGAGCACGATCGCCATCGACTTGGCGATCTGCCACGAGGTCAGCGTCGACGTCGCCGGGTAGATCGGGATCGGCTGGCGCGAGAAGCGGATGGCTTCCTCGGACTCGGGGTCCGCCGTCGCCCGGGGGTCGTCGCGGTCGAACAGCTCGTAGTCGGGGTGGGCGAGCTGCCGTGCGCCGCGGTAGTCGCCGACCTTGCCGGAGAAGATGCCACGGGCACCGGGCACGAGGTCCTTCATCCGCCAGCCCTGGTTGAAGAACGTCAGGGTGAGCAGCCCCTTGCCGTCACCGATCTTGGCTTCGAGGATCGAGCCGCGGCGCGCACGCATCGTCCGTTCGCGGACGTCGACGACCTCGGCCACGATCGTCACCGACTCGCCGATCGCGAGGGAGTCGAGCGCGGTCAGGGCGCCGCGTTCGGCGTAGCGCCGGGGTGCGTGCTCGAGGAACTCGCCGACCGTGCGGTACCCGAACGCCTTCTCGATCGCGCTCGCCGTCCGTCCACCGAGGACGGTCGACAACCGCGCGTCGAGCGGTGCGGAGCCGAGGTCCGGCACCGCCGGCTCGGTTGTCGTTCCGGTCGTGACCACACGTCAACGGTACCCGGCGGCACCGACGCGATCCGCGCCTCCTGGACCGCCTGTGGAGAACTCCTGGAGCGCCCGGCGGCCCGCTACGGTGGCTGCATGACCCGCATCATCGCCGGCGCCGCCGGCTCCACGACGCTCCGGGTGCCGAAGTCCGGCACCCGGCCGACGAGCGACCGGGTGCGCGAGGCGCTGTTCTCGTCGCTCGAGGCACGCGGGCTCGTCGACGACACCTCCGTCGCCGACCTCTACGCCGGCACGGGCGCCCTCGGGCTCGAGGCGGCGTCCCGCGGTGCGGTCGAGGTCGTGCTCGTCGACCGGGCGTCGGCGGCGGCGCAGGCCTGCCGGGCGAACGCGAAGGCCGTGCAGCAGCGGGTTCCCGGCGTGCGGATCGACGTGCAGCCGCAGCCGGTGCTCGGGTACCTGCGCGGCACCGTGCGGACGTTCGACCTGGTGTTCATCGACCCGCCGTACGACGTCACCGAGCACGAGCTGGCCGAGGTGCTCGAGACGCTCGTGCCGCGGCTCACGGCGGCCGCGGTGGTCGTCGTGGAGCGGAGCAAGCGCTCCCCCGAGCCGACGTGGCCCGCGGGGCTCGAGCCGTTCAGCAAGCGGAGCTACGGCGAGACCGTCGCGTGGGAGGCCGTGGTCGCCGCCGCCTGACGCCGCCCGCGCCCGCGAACCGGTCAGCCGGCCGCGCCGTCCCAGTCGGCGTAGGGGTCCCACCCGGTCGTCGGCACGGGCACTTCCCCGCGCACGAGGTCCGCGTCGCCCCGGTCGAGCACGACGCCGATCCGACGGAACCCCCCTGGCAGCGGGGCACCGGGCGGGAACGCGGCGAGCAGCCCGTGGTCCTCGCCGCCGTGCAGCGCCACCTCGTCGATGACGGGCCCGGTGCCGGAGGCCTCGTCGAGCGCCAGTGTCACCCGGCTGGCCCGGGCGAGCCGTCCGGCGTCGATCGCCAGCCCGTCGGAGAGGTCGAGCATCGCCGTCGCCCCCGCGGACGCCGCGCGTGGCCCGTCCGCGATCGGCGGGACCGGGCGCCGCTGTCGTCCGACGTCGGGGTCCGTGTCCGCGCCGCTCGCCACGACCGCCTCGCGGGAGGGTTCGCCGTCGGCGTCCACACCCTCGCGGAAGAGCCGCGTCAAGCCGCGCGCCGCCGGCCCGAGCTCCCCCGAGACGGCGAGGACGTCCCCGGGGCGCGCGCCCGAGCGGACGACGGGGGCACGGCCCTCGAGGTCGCCGAACGCCGTCACCGACACCGTGAACGCCGACGACGTGGAGAGGTCCCCGCCGACGACGCCGCAGCCGGGCGCCAGGGCGTCGACCGCCAGGCGCACCCCGTCCGCGAAGGACTCGAGCACCGCCGCGGGGGTGTCCTGCGGTGCCGCCAGGGCGATCACGAGGCCGGTCGGCACCGCACCCATCGCGGCGACGTCGGACAGGTTCGTCGCCGCGGCCTTCCACCCGACGTCCTCGGGTGCGGACCAGGCCCAGCGGAAGTCCGGCCCGTGCACCATCATGTCCGTGGTCACCACGAACCGGCCGTCCGGTGCCGCCACGACCGCGCAGTCGTCGCCGGGGCCGAGCAGCGGCGCTCCGGCGGGCAACCGGCGCACGATGCGGTCGAGGACGACGAGTTCGCCGAGCTCCCCCACGGTCGGTCCGGCCCAGGCGTCGTACGTCGCGTCCACACGAGAACGGTAGCCTGGACGTCGATGGACACCGTGCGCCGCCCCAACCGGAAGACCGCGATCGTGGGCGTCGTGATCGCCGTCGCGGCCGGTCTGACCGGCTGCACGAACGCCGTCGCGATGTCCCCGGCGCCCTCAGCCGACGCCGCCGCGTGCGCGGCCGTGCAGGTCCGGCTGCCGGCAGCGGTCGACTCGAAGTTCGACCTGCGGAACACGAACGCCCAGTCGACGGCGGCATGGGGCGACCCCGAGGTGGCCCTGTACCACTGCGGTGTGGCCGTCCCGACGGTCTCCGACCTGCCGTGCTTCTCGCTCGGTGACGTCGACTGGATCCGGGACGACCGTGGCGGGCAGATCGTCTACACGACCTTCGGGCGGTCGCCGGCTGTCCAGCTCGTCATCGACGCGACGAAGACCACGAACCAGGTCGTGCAGGACGTCACCGACGCGGTGTCGACGCTCCCGAAGGACGGGCACCAGTGCCTGGACCCGTCCGACGTCGACCAGTAGGCCCGGGTCAGCGGACGGCGGCGCGCCCCAGCTCGATGAGCTCGCGGACGAGCTCGCCGTAGGACACGCCCGACGCCGCCCAGCAGCGCGGGTACATCGACAGCGGCGTGAACCCCGGCATGGTGTTGACCTCGTTCACCACGAAGCCGTCGTCGGTCAGGAAGCAGTCGACGCGGGCGAGCCCGGAGCCGCCGATCGCCTCGAACGCCCGGGCGCCGATCGACCGGATCTCGTCGGTCTGCACCTCGGTGAGCGGGGCCGGGCAGAGCAGCGACTCGTCACCGCCGAGGTACTTCGACGCGAAGTCGTAGAAGCCGTCCTCGGCGACGACGATCTCGCCCGGCAGGCTCGTGCGCGGGACGCCGTCGCGACCCTCGAGCACCGCGACCTCGACCTCGCGCCCGATCACCCGCGGCTCGACGATGACCTTGGAGTCGTGCTCGAACGCCAGGTCCATCGCGGCACCGAGCTCGTCGGGGCCGTCCACGCGGGACACCCCCATGCTGGAGCCCGCACGTGCCGGCTTCACGAAGAGCGGCCACCCGTGCGCGGCGATCGCCTCGGCGACGTCGACCGGGTCGGCCGACCACTCGCGACGGAGCACGGTCGTCCACGGCGCGACCCGGAGCCCGGCGTGCTCGAGGACCGCCTTGGCGACGTGCTTGTCCATGGCCAGGGCGCTCGCGAGCACCCCGTCGCCGACGTAGGGCAGACCGGCGATCTCGAGGAGCCCCTGGACGGTGCCGTCCTCGCCGAACGGGCCGTGCAGGATCGGGAAGACGATGTCGACCGCGATCGTCGTGACGGAGCCGTCCGGGTGCGAGACCACGAGCTCGTTCGTCGCCGGCGACGTCGGGAACGCCACGCGGGTGCCGTTGTCGGGCACGGTCGGGAGCGTGCCGTCACGGAGCGCCCACTGCGCCGGGTCGTCGGGCTGGAGCGTGAACGCGCCGTCCTTCGTGATGCCGATCGGCACGAGGTCGTACTCGGCACGGTCGACGACGTCCATGATCCCGCCGGCGGTCACGCAGCTGATCTCGTGCTCGCTCGAACGGCCGCCGAACAGCACGGCGACGGTCGTCGGTGGCACGGGTGCGATCGTGGGCATGGCAGTCCTCTTGCTGGTCGGGGTCGGACCGGTCACTCGCCCTGGGGTTCGTCGGTCTCGGTGAGGTGCGGCGCGATGTTGCGCGGATCGAGCCTACCGGCGAGCACCTCGGCGACCTGCCCCACGATGGGCATGTCGACGCCGTTCGCCGCGGCGAGCTCGAGGATCGGCACGACCGAGGCGAGCCCCTCGGCGGTCTGGTTCATCTGGCGGACGACCTCGTCGAACCGGTACCCCTGGCCGAGCAGCCGCCCCGCGGTGTTGTTCCGCGAGAGCGGTGACTGGCACGTGGCGATGAGGTCGCCGAGACCGGCGAGCCCGGACAGCGTCGAGGGCTGCGCGCCGAGCGACACCGCGAAGTCGGTCATCTCGGCGAGCCCGCGCGTGATGATCGACGCCTTCGTGTTCTCGCCGTAGCCGACGCCGTCGACGATGCCGATCGCCACGGCGATGAGGTTCTTCAGCACGCCGCCGAACTCGGTGCCGATGACGTCGGTGTTGATGAACGACCGGAAGTAGGGGTTCGTGGCGACGGCGGCCACCGCGCTGGCGGTCTCGGCCGACGACGAGGACACGACGGCCGCGGTGGGCTGCCGTCGGGCGATCTCGAGCGCCAGGTTCGGGCCGCTCGCGACGGCGATGCGGTCCTGGTCGATGCCGAGGCCCTGGAGCAGGACCTCGCTCATCCGCAGACCGGTCGCCTTCTCGACGCCCTTCATCAGGCTCACCACGGGCACCCCCGGCGCGAGCAGCGGCGCGATCGCGTCGAGGTTCGACCGCAGGGTCTGCGACGGCACCGACACGTACACCTGCTGGGCGCCGTCGAGCACGGCGGACAGCGACGTCGAGGCGGTCAGGGTGCGCGGGAGGTTGATGCCGGGCAGGTA
Source organism: Curtobacterium sp. 320 (assembly GCF_031455235.1). Lineage (NCBI taxonomy): Bacteria > Bacillati > Actinomycetota > Actinomycetes > Micrococcales > Microbacteriaceae > Curtobacterium > Curtobacterium sp. 320. The sequence continues at coordinate 45,159 of NZ_JAVDSI010000014.1, forward strand.
CTCCGAGTTGCGCTTGGTCTCGGTGATCTCGCGCGCGACCTCGGGGCGCCGTGCCCACACGACCGTGTCGGCACCGCCCTCGGCGAGGACCTTGGCGAACGTGGTCCCCCAGCTCCCGGCACCGATGACGGCGACGCGCGGCTTGTCGGTCGACTGCATGACGACCCGGATCGCGGCGGTGTCCACCGCTCCGGGGGCTGCGACCGCGGGGTCCGGGTGGTCATCGTGCGGGCGGAGGCCCGGTCGCTGCTCACTCAAACCGGCCGGTCTCCTTCTGGTTGTTCGCCGCCGGGTCCCAGCGGGTCGGGGGCGCCTGCTGCCCGCGGAGCTCCTCGAGCAGCGCGGTGATGTGCCGCATGAGCAGCTCGGTCGCCTCGACGAGCACCTGCTGGTCGATCGGCTTGCCGCGGTACGCCGACAGGTCGACGGGGTCGCCGACGATGACGTCCACGCGCGACGGCGGGATCAGCCGGAGCTTCTTGCCGTACCGCGCCATGATGTTCTGCGTGCCCCAGTGGGCCATCGGGATGAGCGGCACGTCGTTCTCGAGCGCGATCCGCACCGCGCCGGTCTTGCCGCGCATCGGCCACAGATCGGGGTCGCGGGTGAGCGTGCCTTCGGGGTAGACGATGATGGCGCCGCCCTGCTCGATCAAGGACCGGCCGCCACCGAGCGGGTCGCTCAGCCGGGTACGGCCGGAACGCTCGACGGGGATCTGACCCATGCCGGACATGATCTTGCCGAAGACCGGGACCTTGAACAGGGACGCCTTCGCGAGGAACCGCGGCGCCCGACGGGACAGCCAGACCGCCGTGCCGACGACGAGCGGGTCGATGTTCGTGAAGTGGTTCGGTGCGAGGACGAACGCACCCTCGGCCGGCAACCGGTTCGGGCCGTGCCAGTGGTAGCGCGCGGAGAAGCGGAAGGTCGGGATGACCACGGTCGCGAGGATCCGGAACGCCGTGTTCAGCTCGCCGCGACGCCACCGGCGCCCAGGGACGGGCATGCCGGTGGTGACCTGCGAGGCGGAGGCGCGCCGCGCCTCCTGGCCCTCACCGTCACCGCGAGGTGCCGGAGCAGCAGTCACCGCGCTACCCCGCGAAGTCGAAGTCGGCGCCGAGCTTGCGCAGCTTCGGGATGAAGTGCTCGTAGCCGCGGCTGATGATGCCGACGTTCGTGATGTGGGACTCGCCCTCGGCGGTGAGTGCCGCGATGAGGTGGCTGAAGCCGCCGCGGAGGTCCGGGACGCGGACGTTGGCGGCGTGGAGCGTCGTCGGGCCGGTGATGACCGCGGCCTGCTCGAAGGGACGGCGGGCGACGCGACGGTCGTGCCCGGGCAGGCCCTCCTTGTGGACGACGATGTCCGCGCCCATCTCGTTCAGGGCGTCGGTGAAGCCGAAGCGGTTCTCGTACACGGTCTCGTGCACGATGCTCTGCCCGGCGGCCTGGGTCAGGGCCACGACGAGCGGCTGCTGCCAGTCCGTCATGAACCCGGGGTGCACGTCCGTCTCGATGACGACCGGCTTGAGGACCTCGAGCTCGCGGTAGAAGCGGATGCCGTCCTCTTGGATGTCGAACCCGCCGCCGACCTTGCGGAAGACGTTGAGGAACGTCATGAGCTCCTGCTGCTTCGCACCCTCGACGAAGATGTCGCCGTTGGTCGCGAGCGCGGCGGAGGCCCAGCTGGCGGCCTCGTTGCGGTCGTTGATCGCGCGGTGCGTGTAGCCGCGGAGCGACTGGACGCCCTCGATGAAGATGACGCGGTTCGGCTCGACCGAGACGATGGCGCCCATCTTCTGCAGGATCGCGATGAGGTCCATGATCTCGGGCTCGATCGCGGCGTTCCGGAGCTCCGTGACGCCCTCGGCGAGGGTCGCGGACAGCAGGACCTGCTCGGTGGCGCCGACACTCGGGTACGGCAGCTCGATGTACGCGCCCTTGAGACCGTCCGGGGCGGTGAGGTGGATGCCGTTGACCTGCTTGTCGACGACCGCGCCCATGGCGCGGAGGGCGTCGAGGTGGAAGTCGATCGGGCGGTCGCCGATGCGGCAGCCGCCGAGGTCGGGGATGAACGCCTCGCCGAGCTTGTGCAGCAGCGGACCGCAGAACAGGATCGGGATGCGGCTCGAACCGGCGTGGGCGTCGATCTCGGCGAAGTGCGCCGACTCGACGTTCGACGGGTCGAGGATGAGCTCGCCTCGTGCAGGATCGGTGATGCGCACGCCGTGCACCTCGAGCAGCCCGCGGACGACCTTGACGTCGGAGATGTCCGGGACGTCCTTGAGGATCGACGGGGTGTCACCGAGCAGCGACGCCACCATGGCCTTGGTCGCGAGGTTCTTCGCCCCGCGGACCTCGATGCGTCCCACGAGCGGCTTGCCCCCGCGGATGACGATCTCGTCCGACTTGAGGCCCACGCGCGCCCCTGCGGCCGCTGCGTCCTGTACGAGAGAGTTCACTACTTCACCGGCAATGTCTTCGGCCGCCAACGGGAGCGGCGGGATTCGAACTCCGTGATCGAGGTCTCGTCACGGAGGGTGAGCCCGATGTCGTCGAGCCCTTCCATCAACCGCCAACGAGTGTAAGCGTCGATCTCGAAGGGGACGTCCACATCCCCGAGCGACACGCGCTGCGCCACCAGGTCCACGGTCGCCGACACCCCCGGGTTCCGCTCGATCTCGGCCCAGAGCCGCTCGACTTCCGATTCGGTCACGATCGCGGTGACCAGTCCCTGCTTGCCCGCGTTGCCCTTGAAGATGTCGGCGAAGCGGGGCGAGACGACGACCTGGAAGCCGAAGTCGCGGAGCGCCCAGACGGCGTGCTCACGGCTCGACCCGGTGCCGAAGTCCGGCCCGGCGACGAGCACCTTCGCGCCGGCGTACGCCGGCTGGTTCAGCACGAACGCGGGGTCCTGGCGCCAGCCGGAGAACAGCGCGTCCTCGAAGCCGGTCTTCGTGACCCGCTTGAGGTAGACCGCGGGGATGATCTGGTCGGTGTCGACATTCGAGCGCTTGAGCGGTGCGGCGATCCCGGTGACGGTGGTGATCTTGTCCATCAGTGTGCCCCTTCCAGGACGGCGTTCGACTCGGACGTCTCCAGGTCCCACGGGCTGGAGAGCGTGCCGCGCACGGCGGTGGCCGCGGCGACGAGCGGTGACACGAGGTGGGTGCGACCGCCCTTGCCCTGGCGTCCCTCGAAGTTGCGGTTGGAGGTGCTCGCGCAGCGCTCCCCCGGCGCGAGCTGGTCGGGGTTCATGCCGAGGCACATCGAGCAGCCGGCGAACCGCCACTCGGCACCGAAGTCCGTGAACACCTTGTCGAGCCCCTCGGCCTCGGCCTCGAGCCGGACACGGGCGGACCCCGGCACGACCATGACGCGGACCCCGTCGGCCTTCTTGCGGCCCTGGATGATCGAGGCGAAGGCGCGCAGGTCCTCGATGCGGGAGTTCGTGCACGACCCCATGAACACCGCGTCGACGGCGATGTCCTTCATCGGGGTGCCGGCCGCGATGTCCATGTACTCGAGCGCACGCTGCGCGGCGGCCTGGTCGTTCGGGTCGTCGAAGTCCGCGGGCGACGGCACGCTCTCGGACAGCGAGACGCCCTGGCCGGGGTTCGTGCCCCAGGTGACGAAGGGCTCGAGCTCGTCGGCGTCGATGAAGACCTCGGCGTCGAACACCGCGTCGTCGTCGGTCGACAGGGTGTCCCAGTACGCGACCGCGTCGTCCCAGTCCTGGCCGGTCGGGGCGTGGTCGCGACCCTGCACGTAGTCGTAGGTGGTCTGGTCGGGGGCGACCATGCCGGCGCGGGCACCGGCCTCGATCGACATGTTGCAGATCGTCATGCGGCCCTCCATCGAGAGCGCGCGGATCGCCGAGCCGCGGTACTCGAGCACGTAGCCCTGCCCGCCGCCGGTGCCGATCTTCGCGATGACGGCGAGGATGATGTCCTTCGCCGTCACGCCCGGACGCAGCGTGCCCTCGACCGTGATCGCCATGGTCTTGAAGGGCTTGAGCGGCAGGGTCTGGGTCGCGAGGACGTGCTCGACCTCGGACGTCCCGATGCCGAACGCCATCGCACCGAACGCCCCGTGCGTGCTGGTGTGCGAGTCGCCGCAGACCACCGTGATGCCGGGCATGGTCAGGCCGAGCTGGGGACCGACCACGTGCACGATGCCCTGCTCCTTGTCGCCCAGGGAGTGCAGGCGGACGCCGAACTCCTCGCAGTTGCGACGGAGCGTCTCGATCTGGGTCCGGCTGGTCGGGTCCGCGATCGGACGGTCGATCGCGAGGGTCGGGGTGTTGTGGTCCTCGGTCGCGATCGTCAGGTCCAGGCGGCGCACCGGGCGGCCGGCCTGGCGCAGGCCGTCGAACGCCTGCGGGCTCGTGACCTCGTGCACGAGGTGGAGGTCGATGTAGAGGAGGTCGGGGTTGCCGTCCTCGCCCTTGACCACGACGTGGTCGTCCCACACCTTCTCGGCGAGCGTCTTTCCCATCGGGTGCGACCCTTCCTCGTTGTCGTCGACGCGCCGCTGTCGCGGCTCGGTCCGGCGAGTCTAGCAGGTTGGTATACCAAGGTGCTCCCGCGCCGATCCGGCGGCCTGGAGGCGCGGCTCGACTCCACGACACCCGTCGCGGTGGGAAGATGGTCGCGACATGACGACACCTGCGCACTCGACCCGGACCATCAACATCGAGGGCGCGATCCGCGCCGCGGTCGCCGGGGGCGCCCCGCTCGCGCTGCTCATCGCCCTCGGGATGCCCGGGTACGCCGCCTTCGCCATGTTCGCCGGGTTCACGGCGATCTTCGGCGCGACCGAGCCCTACCGGCAGCGTGCGGTGACGACCGGTGTCGCCGGCGGGATGCAGGCTGTGTGCATGGCCGCTGGCGTGGGTGTCGCCCTGGCCGGGTCGCAGCTCTGGATGCAGGCGGTCGGGCTCGTCCTCGTGCTCGTCCTCGCCGTCTGCACGCTGAGCACCCTCCGCACGATCCCGGCGCAGCCGATCTTCCCGGTGTTCGCGTTCCTCGTCTCGTCGCTCGTGCCGGTCCGGCCGGCCGACGTCCCGGTCATCGCCACGATCATCGTGTGCTCGGTCGTCTGGGCCTGGCTCGTCGCGATGTCCGGGTCCGTCCTGCGCCTGGTGCTGCACCCGCACGCCCCGCACCGGTTCCGGCCGCTGGCGGAGCGCAAGCACCGTTCGCTCGCGGTGCTCCGGACGCCCGCGCTGTGGGAGACCGTCGCCCTCAACGTGGTCGGAGCGCTCGTCGCCGGGGCCGTCGCCGAGACGATCCCCGGGCTCGGGCACCCCTACTGGGCGGTCATCGCCGTGGTGTCGACGCTGCCCGCACTGCGCCAGCGGCACACGGTGTTCCGGGCGTTCCAGCGGTTCATCGGCACGATCGGGGGCACCGTGATCGCGGTGGGGATCCTGCTGCTGGAGCCCTCGGCGTGGTGGATCGTCCTGATCGCCGTCGTCGGGCAGTTCTTCGCCGAGATCTTCGTCGCGCGGCACTACGCCGTGTGTCTGCTCTTCCTCACGCCGCTCGCGCTCGCCGTGTCGTGGCTGAGCCTGCCCGAGGCGCCGGAGCTCCTCGCGCTCGACCGCGTCGCGCAGACCACCCTGGGGGCGCTCGTCAGCGTCGCGCTGCTGTTCGTGGGGCGTGGGATCGAGCGGCGCCGCGGTCGCGCGCTGGGCGCGACGAGCGCGATCCGCACCGTGTGACGCGGGCTGCGCGGACGGGAGGCGCGGGTCGGGCCGGCACCGCGCCTCCCGTCCGCAGCAGGCCCCCGCAGACCCGCTGCGGCTGCGTGCGCGGACGCGTCAGTCGCGGGGCTGGATGTTCCAGGCGTCGATGACGGGGCGGCCGTGCTCGTACCCGAGCACGCTCACCGAGGCGGTGCCGAGCTTCAGCACGGCGCCGTCCTGCGGTGCGAGGCGGATCCACGCGGCGCCGAGCGCGCGGAGGACGTGCCCGTGGGCGACGACGATCGCGTCCTGCCCCTCGGCGAGGACCGGTCGGGCACGGTCGAGGATGCGCTCGACGCGGACCCGGACCTCGGCGGCGTTCTCGCCGGGCGTGTCACCGGCGGGCACGCCGTCGGTCCAGAGGTCCCACGGGCCGTGCCGGAGGACCTTGATCTGCGGCGTGGTGAGCCCCTCGTACGCGCCGTAGTCCCACTCGTAGAGGTCCTCGTCGAGCTCCGCGTCGACACCGACGAGCGCCGCCGTGTCGCGGGCACGCTGCAACGGGCTGGACAGCGCCAGCGCGAACGTGCGGTCCGCCAGGTACCGGCCGGCGCGCTTCGCCTGCTCGATGCCGTTCTCGGTGAGCGGGATGTCGGTGCGGCCGGTGTGCTGCCCGCTCTTCGACCACTCCGTCTCTCCGTGACGGACGAGGACGAGTTCGCCGGGGCGTTCCGAGGTCATGTGTTCCTTCCGATGAGCAGGCCGAGCGCGGCTGCGCCGACCGAGACGACGAGCATCCCGAGGCCGTTCAGGACGGCGAGCCGGGGCTTGCCGGATCGGAGGAGCTGTACGGTCTCGACGCTCGCCGTCGAGAACGTCGTGTACCCACCCATCATGCCCGTTCCGAGCACCGCGACGACCGGGAGCGGGATCGTGCCGGCCTGCCCGAGGCCCGTCAGGACCCCGAGGACGAGCGATCCGGACACGTTGATGACGACCGTGCCGAGCGGGAAGCCGGACACCCGGGCCTTCACGACACCGTCGAGGAGGAAGCGCAGCGCCGCGCCGACTCCCCCGCCGACCGCGACGAGGAGCAGTTCGAGGGCGTTCACCGGGCGCCTCCGGACCGGAGCACCGTGGCGAGCCCGATGCCGGCCACGACGGCGAGCAGTCCCGCCGCCACCGTGAGCAGGGCGTACGCGCTGCCGGCGCCCCAGCGACCGACGTCGAGCAGCTGCGCGGCGTCGTCGGCGAGCGTGCTGTAGGTCGTGAAGCCGCCGAGGACCCCGGTGCCGACGAACAACCGCAGGCCCCGACGACACCCGACGTCCGGGCCGCGGTGCGCCAGCGCCTCGAGCAGGAGGCCGAGGCAGAACGCGCCGACGACGTTGATCGCGAAGATCGCCCAGCTGATGCCGTCGTGCGCCGGGAAGACCTCGGTGAGGAGCGCTCGGACACCGGTGCCGATCGCCCCGCCGAGTGCGACGACGCCGAGCATCGACCAGCGGAGGTGGGGTGGACGTTCGTGCACGGTGCTCCTATCGCCGAGCACGCCGGATCGTCTCCGCGCGTGCGGTGTTCTCGGGATAGGGACCGTTGGCGGCTGGCCGCGGTTGGGTCCGGCAGGCCCCACTGCCGGGTCTGACGACCGGATCAGCGTACCGCGTCAGTCCGCGACGGCCGCGATGCCCTCGATCTCGACGAGCTGGTCGTCGTACCCGAGGACGGTCACCCCGACGAGGGTGCTCGGCACGTCGTGGTCGCCCATGGCCTCGCGGACGACCTCCCACGCGGCCACGAGGTCGGCCTGCCGCGTCGACGCGACGAGGACCCGGGTCTGGGCGAGGTCGGCGATCCCGGCCCCCGCGGCGTCGAGCGCGGTGCGGAGGTTCTCGACGCACTGCGCCGCCTGACCGCGGACGTCGCCCACGGCCACGGTTCGGCCGTCGGCGTCGAGGGGGCACGCGCCGGCGAGGAACACGAGTCGGCTGCCGGCGGGCACGGACGCGGCGTACGCGTACTCAGCGACGTCGCTGAGGACACCGGAACGGATGAGCTGCACGACACTGGTCACCCCGTCAGCCTCGCAGAGCCGACCGGGACGACGAAAGCCCCCCGGCGGACCGGAGGGCTTTCGTGCTGGTGTGACCCCAGCGGGATTCGAACCCGCGTTACCGCCGTGAGAGGGCGACGTACTAGGCCGCTGTACGATGGGGCCGTCACACATGGGAATCCCCCGCCCGGAAGCGGGGGTCATGGTCGTTGTCGGAGTCGGAGGCAAGCCACCTGTGGTGACCCCAGCGGGATTCGAACCCGCGTTACCGCCGTGAGAGGGCGACGTACTAGGCCGCTGTACGATGGGGCCGTTCCGACAACTCGACAAGTATTGCACAAGCCCCGCGCCGTGCCAAAACGAGGCGTGTCGCCCGGGTGCGCCGCCATGCCGCGGCGGGAATACGGTGGCGCGGTGATCGTGCGCACCGGACTGTCGGGCTGGCAGTACGACTCCTGGCGCGGGGACTTCTACCCCGCCGACGTGCCGAAGCGCCGATGGCTCGCGTACGCTGCCGGACACTTCTCGACGGTCGAGGTCAACGGCTCCTTCTACTCGCTGCAGCGGCCGTCGCGGTACCGAGCGTGGCGCGAGGCAGTTCCCCCGACGTTCCGCTTCGCGCTCAAGGGAGGGCGCTACGTGACGCACATGTTGCGCCTCAGGCACGTCGACACGGCGCTGGCGAACTTCTTCGCGTCCGGACCACTGGAGCTCGGGTCGACGCTCGGCCCGGTGCTCTGGCAGCTCCCCGAGGCGCTCCTGCCGACACCGGAGGTGCTCGACGACTTCCTCGGGCGACTCCCCCGCACGCACGGTGCAGCGGCAGCGCTCGCCCGACGGCACGACGAGAAGGTCCCGGTCCCCGCCGTCGAGGCAGAGGACCCCGGCCGGGTGATCGAGCACGCCGTCGAGGTGCGGGCGGCGGGGTTCGGTGCTGAGCACGCCGATGTGCTCCGACGGCACCGGACCACCCTGGTCGACTCGCACGCGGGCGACTTCCCACGCCTGCGCGTCGACACCGGCGCACGCATCGCCTACCTCCGACTGCACGGCGCACCCAGGACCTACCACGACGGCTACTCGCCGCAGGCGCTCGGTCGGTGGGCGACGACGATCGTCGAGCACCTCGATGCCGGGCGGGACGCGTACGTGTACTTCGACAACGACGCCGAGCGGCACGCTCCCTGGGACGCACTCGCGCTCGACCGGATAGTGCGCGACCGTCTGCGCAGGCGAGACGCGCAGAGGTGAGCCGTGCCTCCTGGACCAGTCGGTCAGATCGTGAGCGACTCCCCGGGACGGAGGACGACGAGCGACCCGGAGGGCTCCATCGCCTCGCGGAGACGACCGGTGTGCATGCCGTAGCCGACGTCGGAGAGCGTTGCCTCGTGCACCGGGTAGGCCAGGCGGGGCCCGACCGCGAGGACGTAGTCCATCATCTCGGAGACCTTGAGCCACGGGGCGCCGACAGGTGCGGCGAGGACCTCGACCGGGACGTCGGGCACCGTGTAGGAGTCGCCCGGGTGGAAGAGCCTGCCGTTCACGAGGACACCGGTGTTGTCGACGATCGGGACGCTCGAGTGGATCAGGTTGTGGCGCGTGCCGTGGAACGACAGGTCGAACGGACCCACGGTGCGTCGGTCCCCGGCGGTGACGACGTCCACCACGACGCCACCCGCGCCGCCCGCACCGCTCGCGCCGCCCGCGCCGGCGAGCGCCCGGGCGACACCGGCGGGGCCGATCACGACCGCCCCGGGGTTCGCGTCGAGGATCCGCCGGATCTGCTCGGGCGTGACGTGGTCGGGGTGCTCGTGGGTGACGACGACGGCGACGACACCGGTGACGTCGACGGGCCGGGTGAAGTTGCCCGGGTCGATGACGAGGCGCGCGCTGCCCTCGGAGACGATCTGGCAGGCGTGCTCGAGCTTGGTGACCTCCATGCGGGCGACCCTACGCGGCGGCGCGGGGCGGCGGGGCGGAGCGATGGCGCGGCTTGCGTCGAACCACGGAAGCGACGTCGAACCAGGCACGACGCCCGGTTCGATGTCGCGTTCGTGCTTCGGAGCGCGGCGATGCCACCGCCTACGCGCGGACGGCCCGGGGCGGCCCCGTCGTCGAGCGCACCACGAGGTGCGCCGGAGACGCCGGCAACGGCCCCGCGAGCCCGCCGTCGACCTCGGCGAGCACGGCCCGAGCGGCGACCCGACCCTGCGCTACCGGGTCCTGGGCGATGGTGGTCAGCCCGGTGACCTCGCCGTACTCGTGGCCGTCGATGCCGATGACCGAGACGTCCTCCGGCACCGAGAGGCCCGCTCGACGCGCGGCGAGGACCACCCCGAGTGCCATCTCGTCCGATGCACAGAACACCGCGGTCGGCCACGCGCCGTCACGCCCGACACTGCGGCGCCCGTCACGCCCGCCGAACAACGCCTCCCCCGCGTCGACGCCGCCCGCGAAGGAGAACCGCCCGTCGAGGATCCAGTCCTCCCGCACCGCGATCCCCCGCGCGGCGAGTGCGTCCACGAACCCGTCCCGCCGCAGCCACGGCACCGCCACGTTCATCCCCGCCTCGTCCTGTCCGCCGACGTAGGCCACGTCCCGGTGCCCGAGTCCGCAGAGGTGCTCGACGGCGATCCCGGCCACGGCGACGTCGTCCACGCCGACGTTCCGGAGGCCCGGCGCCGGACCGCCGATCACGATCATGGGGTGCCGCGTGAGTTCGAGCTCGGCGCGCTCGGTCTCGTCGAGCACGAGCGACAGCAGGACGAGGCCGTCGACCCGGTGCCGCAGCATCGACCGTCGGAACGCCCGGTCGCGGTCGCCGCCGGGTCCGGCGAGGTTGTACAGCACCAGGTCGTACCCGGCCCGCCGCAGTTCGGCGTCGACACCGCCGAGCGCCTTGACGTAGAACCACCGGTCGATCACCGGGACGACGACGCCGATCGCACGCTGTCGCCCCGTGGCGAGGCCGGCCGCCGCCGAGCTCGGCACGTACCCGAGCTCGTCGGCGACCCGTCGCACCTCGTCGATCGTGGTGTCCGCGACCGTCGACATCCCACGCAGTGCGCGGGACACCGTCGACTTCGACAGGCCCGTGACGGTCGCGATCTCCTGGATGCCCATGGACGGTCCCGGGAGGCCCGTCATCCGTCCGACGGCCGCCGCACGTCGGCGACGGGGCCGGTCTGCGCTCGCGCGACCGACGGCGCACTGCCCGCCCCGGGGAGCGCCGTGCCCGGCGCTGCTCCGGTGCGCGGGACCGCGGCGCGGCGTGTCCGAGCGGCCCGACGACCGGCGGGCGCGAGTTCGTCCCACCCGACGTGGCGGTGCACCCGACCGTCCACCGCGGGCTGCACGGCGATGCGGGACGGGTCCGACCGCCACCCCGACGGACCGGAGCCGGCCGCGACGCCCGCCGCCGCTGCCGGCCGCGCGACCGAAGCGACGACCGGCGCCGCCCCGCCGACACCGTCGGTCGAACGGGTGCGGCGGAGCACCGACACCCGCCACCGGTCGAGCACCACCACGCCGAGCACGCAGACGAGCAGCGTGAGCGCCCAGCCGAGCGCCGGGCGACCGGTGAGCTCGCAGAACACCGTGGCCCCGAGGAACAGGATGCCGAACGTGCCGACGAAGCCGATGGCCTCCTCGATCCGGGCCGTGGGCCGGGTCGGTCCGCGCTGTGCCATGGTCGTCAGCCCTTCACGCCGCCGGCGGTGAGGCCGGCCACGATGCGTCGTTGGAAGATGAGCACGAGGACCACGAGCGGGATCGTGACGATCGTGCCGGCGGCCATCACCGCCGTGTAGGGCTCCTGGTGCGGCTGGGACCCGGCGAACGAGGCGATCGCCACGGTCACCGGCTGCGTCGCGTCGCTCGAGAGCTGGGAGGAGATGAGGTACTCGTTCCAGCTGGAGATGAACGCCAGGATCGCCGTCGTGAACACGGCCGGGGCGGCCAGCGGCAGGATGATCCGTCGGAACGCCTGCACGCGGGTGCACCCGTCGATGCGTGCCGCTTCCTCGAGGTCCCACGGCATCTCGCGGAAGAAGCTCGCGAGCGTGTAGACGGTCAGGGGCAGCACGAACGAGATGCTCGGCAGGATCAGCGCCTGGTACGAGCCCATCCACCCGATGTCCGTGAACAGCTGGAACAACGGGGAGATGAGCGCGACGCCCGGGAACATCGACGCCGCGAGGATCGCACCGGCGATGAGCGACTTGCCCTTGAACTCCAGACGGGCCAGGGCGTACGCCGCGCTCGTGCCGACGAGCAGGGCGATGATCGTCACGACGCCACCGATGAGGAGGCTGTTCGCGAGCGCCCGCCCCAGGTGGTTGCCGAGCGACGTCGAGAACGCCGTCGCGTAGTTGTCGAGCGTGACGTGCGTCGGCCACGGTGTGGCGTCGAACGTGAACCCGACGTCGCGGAAGCTGGTCACCACCATCCAGTAGAACGGCAGGAGGCACCAGACGGCGATGACGATGGCCTGCACGGCGGTGCGGATCCGCGGGCCGGTGTGGCGCTTGACCCGCACGTCGCTGCGGTCGACGGCGATGTCGCGGGCTCGGGCGTTGGACCGGGGACGGTCGGCTGCGAGGGTCACTTGAGCTCCCCCTTCTGCTGGGCGGCCTGCGTCTGCACCACGTTGGCGCCGAGGAACCGCACGAAGACGAACGCGACGATGAAGATCACCAGGAAGGTGATGGTCGACAGTGCCGACGCGGAGTTGAAGCCCTGCCGGATCTGTTCGACGACGAGGATCGACAGGGTCGTGGTGGCGTTGCCGGAACCACCGCCACCGCCGGTGAGGATCGCCGGCAGGTCGTACATGCGCAGCGCGTCGAGCACGCGGAACAGGACGGCGACCATGAGCGCCGGCTTGATGAGCGGCAGGGTGATGAGCACGAAGCGCTGGACGGTGGAGGCACCGTCCATCTTCCCGGCCTCGTAGACCTCTTCGGGGATGAGCTGCAGCCCCGCGAGGATGAGCAGCGCCATGAACGGCGTGGTCTTCCAGGTGTCGGCGATGATGACCGCCCACCGGGACGCCCACTCGCCGCTCGTCCAGAGGATCTGCTGCCCGAGGACGTGGTTGAGCACGCCGTTCGCGTCGAAGATGAAGTACCAGAGCTTCGCGGTGACGGCGGTCGGGATGGCCCACGGCACGAGGATCGCGGCACGGACGAGCGCGCGGCCCTTGAAGTTGCGGTTCATGATGATCGCCATCCACACGCCGATCACCGTCTCCAGGGCGACGGTGACGACCGTGAAGAAGAACGTGTTGCCCATCGACACCCAGAACTGCGAGCCGATGCTGCCGGGCGGGCAGGTGGTGTTGCCGCACTGCTGTGCGAGCCAGTGCACGTAGTTGGTGACGCCGGCGAAGCCGCCCTGCACGAACAGGCCGGTGGCCTTGTCGAGTCCGGCGTCGAGCTGGAACGACTGGATGATCGCGCTGACCACCGGGTAGCCGATGACGATGGCGAGGAGCACGATCGTCGGGCCGATGAGGTACACGGCCCATCGGCCGTGCTCGGCGTTGAGTCCGCCCTTGCGCCGCTTCTGCGGCTCCATGCCCGTCGGGTTGGGGATGGCGGCGGGGATCTCGGTTGCTGCTGACACGTGACGGCCTCCTTGCCGGGTGTCGGAACGCAGGATGGGACGGACGGGAGGCGCGGGGCGGGGTCGACCCGCGCCTCCAGTCCGATGCGGCGTCCGCCGCGTACTCGGGTGCTAACTGCCGCTGCTGGTGGCCGTCTTGAGGGCCGCCTGCATGTCCTTCATCGCCTCGTCGACGCTCTTCGATCCCTTGAGGGCGGCGTAGGTGTTGTCCTGGATCGCCTTCGTCACGGCCGGGTAGAACGGCGTGACCGGGCGCGGCTCGGCCGATTCGATGGACTTGAGCAGGGTCGGCAGGTAGGGCAGCTTCGCCGTCAGCTCGGAGTCGGTGTAGAGGTCACCGACGACCGGGGCGAGCGAGCCCTGCGTGGCGAAGAACTTCTGCGTCTCGTTCGACTCCAGGAACTCGAGGAAGTCGTGCGCGGTCGCCTTGTGCTTCGAGTACACGCTGATCGCGGCGTTGTGACCGCCGAGCGTCGAGGCGCCGGTGCCGTCCTTGCCGGGGATCGGCGCGATGCCGAAGGTGTCCTTGACCGTGCTCGACCCGTCCGTCTTCGCGAGGCTGTAGACGTACGGCCAGTTGCGCAGGAACAGGAGCTTGCCGGCCTCGAAGGCGGTGCGGCCCTGCTCCTCCTGGTAGGTGATCGCCTCGGCGGGGATGTTGCCGTCCTTGAAGGCGTCGACCAGGTTCTGCAGGCCGGCCTTCGCGTCGGACGTGTCGACGTCCGGCGTGCCGCTCTTGCTGAGGACCGAGCCGCCGGAGCCGTTGATCGCCTCGGAGGCGTTCACGGTCAGGCCCTCGTACTTCGCGAACTGCCCGGCGTAGCAGCCGATGCCGGCCTGCTTGGCGATGTCGCAGTCCTTCATCATCTCGGCCCAGGTGGTCGGGGGCGTCTTGACGAGGTCCTTGCGGTAGTAGAGCAGCGCGCCGTCGGAGGTCTGCGGTGCCGCGTAGAGCGTGTTGTTGTAGGTGGCCGTCTTGACGGTGGCCGGCAGGAGCTTCGACGTGTCGATCTTCATGCTGCCGGTGAGCGGGGTGAGCCAGCCCTTCGCCGCGAACTCGGCGGTCCAGACGACGTCCACGTCGACCACGTCGTAGTTCGCGTCCTTCGCCTGGAAGTGCTGCACGAGGTCGTCGTGCTGCTGGTCGGCCTGGTCGGACTGCTCCTTGAAGGTGACCTTCTCGTCGGGGTGGGCCTTGTTCCACTTCGCGATGAGGGGGCGGACGACGTTCGAGTTGTCCTTGCCCTGCACGTAGGTGATGGGTCCGCGGCTGTCCTGACCGTTCTTGGCGTCGTCCGACGCCGAGCTGCCGCTCGAGCACCCGGTCAGCACGAGGCCGATGACCGCGATCCCCGCTACGGATGCGAACCGCACTTTGGCGCGTGTTGTCTTCACAGTGTCGTCTCCACGTTGAGATCACCAGGCGAGGACCATCGGGTCGACGCTGCCTGGAGCAGGCGACGCTGCCTGCTGGAGGAGGAAGCTACGCCCGCTCTCAGCCGTTCGCAACCGGTTGCAAAGATTCCGTGACCTGCTCGTGACCACCGTGCGCCGTTCGCTTTTCAGGTGTGAGCGCTCACCCTCGTCCGGGGGCTCGCCGCGGCGCCGTGCGGGGTTCCGCACGATCACCGCCAGCGGCCCCGCTCCCCGTTGTCGCCGCCGCGGCCTGGCACCTACCGTCCACACCATGGCCACCACCAGCACCGCTCGTGCACTCCCCGCACCCCGACGCGTGATCGACGTCGACCTCGACGCACCGCTCCCCCGCCTCGTCGCGGACGGCACGGGCTCGTCCGCGCTGGTGATCGGCTACCGCGGCGGGCGTCCGACGGGCACGCTCGACGTCGAGCTCACCGACGACCCCGCCGACGCCGCCCGTGCGCTCGGATCGCTGCGGGAGACCGTGCTCGCCGACGTCGAACCGGTGCCGGATGCCCTCCTGCCGACGATCTCCGTGGTCGTCTCGACGGTGGTGGACCGCGTCGAGGACCTCGGCGCACTGCTCGACGTCCTCGAGCACCTGGACTACCCCGACCACGAGGTCATCGTCGTCGACAACCGGGTCCGGGTGCCCGCCGACGACCGGCTCCCGGCACTGCTCGCCGGTCGGGGCGTGCGCCTCGTGACGGAGCGCCGGCCCGGCCTGTCCGCCGGCCGCAACGCCGGGGTCGCAGCCGCCCGCGGCGAGGTCGTCGCGTTCACCGACGACGACGTGCGGGTCGACCCGCAGTGGCTGCGCGCACTCGGCGCGCGGTTCGTCCGCGAGGCCGACCTCGACGCGGTGTCCGGCGTGATCCTCCCCACCGAGCTCTCGACGCCCGCGCAGATCTGGTACGAGGCGTACTACGGCGGGTTCAGCGGCGAGCGCACCTTCGCGCCCGTCACGATCGTCCCCGACGATGTCGCCGGCACGATGCGGCACGCGCGGGTGCAGGCGGTCCGCCCCGACGGGTCGGTCGTGAAGCACTTCGCCGTGTACGGCATCGGTGCCTACGGCGCGGGCGCCAACATGGCGTTCCGGCGGTCGGTGATCGACGCCGTCGGCGGGTTCGACACCACGCTCGGCGCGGGCTCCCCGGCCCGTGGCGGCGAGGACCTGGCGATGTTCATCGAGACGCTCTGGCGCGGCGGGCGCATCGGGTTCGAGCCGCGAGCGGTCGTGCACCACCGGCACCGGCAGAGCATCGAGGACCTGCACAAGCAGCTGCACGGCAACGGCGTCGGGTTCACCGCGCTGATGTGCGCCCTCGCTGCCAAGGACCGACGGCACGTCGCGGTCCTCGCCCGGCTCGTGCCCGCCGCCGCGATGGTGAAGCTCCGCGAGACGGTCGGACGGCTGCGCACCGGCAGCGCACCGGCCCCCGCTGCCGTCGAGTCCGCGCCCGTCGGTCCCGCGATCCCCGCCGTCCCGGACGCCGGGGTGCCGCGGTCGCTGGCCTACCACGAGCTCCGGGGCTTCCCGGCGGGCCCGGCGGCGTGGTTCCGCAGCCGTCGTCGCTGGCGGGACGTCGAGGCCGGACGGTTCCACGCCGGGTGAGCCCGCGGGTGGGTCCACGCCCGGTGAGCCCGCGGACGGTTCCGCGCCCGGTGAGCCCGCGGCCGGTTCCACGCCCGGTGGCCCCTCGGTCGGCGGACGCGTCGCTCCCTGCCCCGTAGGATCGGTGCAGCTGCCCGTACCGCGCGGGTCGGAGGAGGACGCATGCCGTTGGGGCCCACGCTCGTGCTCGAGCCCGTCACCGTGCCGACGTCCCACGCCACCACGGAGACGGCCGTCTGCGTGTGCGGCCACGCGCAGGACGCCCACGAGCACTACCGGCCGGGCAGCGACTGCGCCCTCTGCGACTGCCCGAGGTACCGCCGCCGCCGGTGACCGCTGCGGGAAACCGCCGCTTCCCCGCACCCGCCCCGGGACCGCCTTGTCGGTGTCCGGACGGCCCTGTTCACTCGAGACATGGCCAACTCCCCCGCGGCGCTCGCGTGCATCGTCCTCGCCCACGAGGACCCCCAGCACGTCCGACGACTCGTCGAGGCACTCGACCCGTTCCCGGTGTTCCTGCACGTCGACGCGCGGACCCCGGACGACGTGCACCGGGCGATGACCGAGGGGCTCCCCGACCGGGTCCGCCTCCTGCCGCGACTGCGGACGGGCTGGGCGAAGTGGGAGAACGTCGCGGCCGAGGTCTCCGGCTACCGTGCCGCCCTCGCCGAGACCGGCGCGCGCCACGTGGCGGTGCTGACCGGCAGCGACTACCCGCTGGCGAACCCCGCCGAGATCACCGCGCTGCTCGACGCCCACCGGGACCAGTCCTTCCTCATCCCGCACCCCCTCCCGCACGCGGCGTGGGGCGCCAGCGGCGGGGTCGCCCGGATGCGGTACCCGCACTGGGCGTGGCGGAAGCACATGCTCCGCCTGCCGATCCCGCGCCGGATCCCGCGTGACGTCGTGCTCACGGGCGGGTCGCAGCTCAAGGTCCTCAGCGCCGCACACGCGGCCGCGGTCGTCGAGGTCGTCGATGCCCGTCCCGACCTGGTCCGCTTCTGGCGCCGCACCTGGATCGCCGACGAGTCGTTCGTGCCGACCGTGCTGAACTCCCCCGCCCTGGTCGACGGCTTCGCCGAGGACCACGTCCCGCACACCCTGTGGTTCATCGGCTGGGACGGCTCGAAGATGAAGAGCCCACCGTGGCTGACACTCCCCCACGCCGGTCGACTCCTCGAACGATGGACGACGGACCCCACCGCGATGCCGCACCTCTTCGCCCGCAAGTTCTCGACCGCTGCGAGCTCGGACCTGCTCGACCTCGTCGACCAGGCGTTCGGACTCCGACAGCACGTCCGGACCCCGGAGGTGGGTGTCTCGTGACCGTTCCCCAGACCCGCCGCGAGGCCCGCCACGCCGCAGCCACCCCGCCCGACGCCGACAGCACCGGTCGGAAGGCCGCCGCGGTCGAGGCCGCCGAGGCAGCCGCCGCCGTCGAGGCCGCCGCCCACACCGTCCCCGACACCGGCAGCACCGCGGTCCAGAAGGGCGCGTCCGTCCTGTTCGGCCGTGGCCTGCTGTACGTGGTCGTGTGGTCGATGCAGCTCGTCGTGAGCTCGCTGATCTCGCCGGTCCTCGCGCACCTCATGCCGCTCTCCGAGTTCGGTGTGCTCGCCTCGGCGATCGCGCTCTACCAGGCGCTCGTCGTGCTCGCGGTCGCGGGACTCGACCAGGCGTCCGTGCTGCAGCGCGCCGAGGACGGCGGTGACGACCGGAAAGCCCGCGGGCTCATCGCGGTCGGCATCGTCCTCGCAGCCGTCGTCACCGCGGTCGCCCTCGCCACGATCCCGCTCTGGGGCGACGTCGCCGGGTTCGTCGGCGAACACCCGATCCTGCTCGTCGCGGTCCTCTGGATCTTCCCCGCCGCGGTCGTCCAGCTCTCCCTCGCGATCCTGGTCGCCCAGGACCGCATCCGGGTCTTCGCGGTCACGAGCCTGCTGTCCTCGGTCGGCGGTTCGATCATCGGCCTCGGCCTGCTCGTGTTCGTGCACGCCGACGCCACGACCTACGCGTGGGGCGGCGTGTTCGCCCAGGCCGCCGCGATGGTCATCGGCTTCGCGGCGACCCGGCCTCGCCTCGCCGGCCTGTTCGACCGCCAGACCACCGCACGGGCCTTCAAGCTCGGCGTGCCGATCGCCCTCGGCAACCTGTCCTACTTCGTGCTGAACGCCGGCGACCGGATCGTCGTGCAGCGGCTGCTCGGCCCGGACGAGGTCGCGCGCTACCAGATCGCCTACGTCGTCGGCTCCGCCGTGATCCTCCTGCTGACCTTCACGAACCAGGCCTGGGCACCGCACTTCGCGGCGCTCCGGGACGCCGTCGCCCGCCGACAGCTGGCCCTGCACGCCCGGGACCAGCTGTACCTGCTGCTCGCCCCGGTGCTGCTCGCGGTCACCCTTGTGTCACCGGTCGCGCTGCCGATCCTCGCACCGGCGTCGTACCGCGTGCACGAGCTCACCGTCGTGGTCTTCATCGTGGCGCTCACGGCGTTCCCGGTGATCGCCAGCGGCGCGACCGGACGGCTCCTGCTCGTGGAGCGTCGCGGCGTCGCCGTCGGGGTGATCGCGGCCATCGCCGGTGCCGTCAACATCGGCGCGAACCTGCTGCTGGTCCCGCTGCTCGGCATCGCCGGCGCCGGGGTCTCCACGGTCTTCGCCTACATGGTGCTCGCGGCGCTGCAGCAGCTCTCGCTCCCCGACCGCCGTGAGTGGCGCGGCCCGCGTGCCCGGACGGTCCTCGTCCTGGCGGCCGTGGTGGTCGTCGCCGGGGTGTCCGTCCTCGTACCCCAAGACCTCGTGTGGAACATCGTCCGCGTCGCCGGCGTCCTCGGCTGCCTGCCCTGGTTCATCCGCAGGCTCGCGATCGCCCGAGGAGGCACACCGTGACCCACGCCCCGGAACGCCCCGACCGTCGACTCCGGATCGCGGTCGTCACGAACGGGCTCGCCATCACCGGCGGGGTCGAGCGGTGCGTCCTCGAGGACACCCGCGAGCTCGTGCGCGCCGGACAGGACGTCGAGGTCTGGCACCGCGGCCACCTCGCCCCGGGACCCGACGGCGCCGAGCCCGGCAGCGACCAGTTCGCCGAGCTCGGGGTCACCCTGCACCGCACCGGCAACCGGTCCTTCGGCCTCCGCAGCGCTGCCGGCGACGCCGCACGGTTCGTCCTCGACGGCCTCCGCCTCCGCCGCTCGCGCCCCGACGTCATCTGGCTGAACCGGCCCGAGCACCTCCCCTGGGGTCGTGTGGCGTCCGTGGTCTCCGGCGTCCCGCTCGTGGTGCACCTGCACCACGCGCCGAACTACCGACGCCTCGGGCCGATCGCGGGCGGCCGCACGCACTACCTGGCCGTCTCGCACGCGATGGCTCGTGCGTGGGCGGACGTGGGCATCCCGGCCTCGCGGATCACCGTCGTCCCGAACGGCGTCGACACCGCACTCTTCCCCGCGGCCACGCCGTCCGCGACAGTCCGCGCACGCCGCACCCTCGGGCTCGACGACGACACCCGCACCGTCCTCTACTACGGCCGTCTCACCCGGTCGAAGGGCGTGCTCGCGCTGCTCGAGGCCTGGCGCCTCGTGCTCGAGCAGGACGCCGAACGCCACCGCGCCCGCGCGCCGCGCGCCGCCGTGCGTGCCCTCACCCCCGCGCTCGGGCCCGCCGGCACGCACCACGCCACGCAGCCGCACCACCCGCCCGTGCTCGTGCTCGCCGGAGCGGCCGCGCCCGACGACGCCGAGGACGTCCGACGCGCCGTCGCGTCCCTCCCCGCCGGCTCCGTCGTGCTCCTCCCCGAGCGGGACGACGTCGTCACCCTGCTCCACGCCGCCGACATGGTCGTCGTGCCCTCCATCGAACCCGAGGGCTTCGGCCGGGTCGTCGTCGAGGCGATGTCCGCCGGCCGCCCGGTCGTCGCCGCCGAGAGCGGTGGCACGGGCGAGATCCTCGCCGGCGAGTGGGCGACGTCGACCGTCGACCCGACCGACCCCGAGGCGCTCGCCACCAAGGTCCTCGACACCCTCGACCGCGCCGACCGCGACCCCTCCCTCGGCGAGCGCTGCCGCGCCTGGGTGCGCGACCACTACGGCCGCGGACCGCACGTGGCCGGTCTCCTCCGCGCCCTGCTCACGCACGCCCGTCGCTGAAGCCCAGGAGGCGCGGCTCCCCCTGGCACCGCCCCTCCCCTCCGTCGCGTGCTCGCGCCCGTGTCGCCTTCTGCTCGCCGCCTGACCGTTCCGGTTCGCGATCCCCGGCGATCGCGAACCAGAACGGTCACGCCTCGTACGCAACGTGCTCTCCCCGCGCGATGCGCGCCGTTCCCGCAGGCGTCCGCCCGCCGCTACCGCGCCGCTCGCCGCGATGAGGTCGCGCCCACGACGACGGTCACCCGCGGCGGCGAGCGCCACACCAGCGTGCGAGGTCGCGCGCACGGTGCGACGCCTCGCGTACCGCACCGCACGCGGAACCTCGCACGCTGCACCCGCGACCCGCGACCCGCGCACACGCGCGGACGACGAACGGGAGGCGCGGTACCCACCGGCACCGCGCCTCCCGTCCGCCCCGTGGTCGCGCCGACGGCGACGGTCACCCGCGGCGGCACGCGCCGCACCAACGTGCGAGGTCGCGCGCACGGTGCGAGGCCTCGCGTACCGCACCGCACGCGGAACCTCCCACGCTGCACCCGCGACCCGCGCACACGCGCGGACGACGAACGGGAGGTGCGGTACCCACCGGCACCGCGCCTCCCGTCCGTCGAGTGCTCCCGGGTCAGCCGGTGAACGCCCGGAACTCGGCCAGGCCGACGTTCCGCGTGCTCGCCGACACCCCGGTGACGGTGAACCGGACCCACGTGACGTTGCGCGTCGAGAAGTCCACCGTGAGCGGCGACGCGTCGTTCGGGAGTGTCCCGACCGCCACCTGGCTGCCGTCGGAGAACGTCAGGGTGCCGCTCGTGACCTGGTCATCGCCGTTCGGTCGGTCGTACAGGACGACCCGGTTCAATGCCTTCGACGAGGCCCAGTCGAGCTGCAACCAGACACCGGTCGTCCCCCAGGGAGCGACCCACTCGGCGGTCGTGTTGTCGGGGTAGCCGCTGACGACCCCGTCGATCGCCTTGGCGGCGGTCTGCCCGGTCGAGGTGTCGTCCCACGCCGCGGTGGCGGTCGCCGAACCCGTGACGTCGGTCGCGCCCCCGGGCGTCGGCGTGGGCGTGGGAGTCGGGGTCGGGGTCGGGGTCGGGGTCGGCGTCGGCGTCGGGGTGGGCGTCGGGGTCGGCGTCGTGCTGCCCGGGGCGAACGTCCGGATCTCCGCCAGGCCGACGTTGCGCGTCGTCGCGCTGACGCCGGTGACGGTGAACTTCACCCAGCTGACCTGCCGGGACGAGAAGGTGACGCGGGTGAAGGCGCCGCCGTTGTCGAGCGTCGGCACGGCGACGCTGCTCCCGTCGGAGAACGTCAGCGTGCCGGCCGTGACCTGGTCGTCGGCGTTCGGACGGTCCGCGAGGTCCACGGCGCCGAGCGTCACCGGGCTCGACCACGCGAGCTGCAGCCACGAACCGGTGCCGCCACCGCGGGTCGCCCACTCGGCGGTCGGGGCGTCGGGGTAGCCGCTCGCGACGCCGTCGACGGCCTTCACGGCGGTCTGCCCGTCCGCGGGGTTCTCGCTGCTCGCGGTGACGGCCGCACCGGCGGTCACGTCGGCTCCGACGGACCCGCCCGAACCGGTGCCGGGGTCGGTGGGCGTCTGCGTGCCGACGGTGTACTCACGGCTGAGCCACGAGCCCTCGGGACGCGACGAGCACGACGCCACCGAGGCGCAGGTCTCGGCGTCGTACGCGGAGTAGGCGAAGAACGCGTTCCCCTTCGCCTGCGTCTGCGCGGCGGTGAGGTTCGAGGGCTTGTCCGCGATCGGGTACCCCATGTACCCGGTGAGCGTGCTCGCCGTCGTGAGCTGCTGCTGCGCGGACTTGGTGAGGTACGCGACGGTGTGGTGGTCGCTGTGGTCGCCGTCGCCGTAGGTGCCGACGTGGTCGAGGGTGTGCACCTCCTGCGGCCCGTACCCGGTCATCAGCGCGAGCACGGTGGCCTGGAGCTGGGCGAGCGTGTAGGTGGTCCCGTAGGTCGCACCGGAGACCGTGCTCATGCTCGTGATCGAGCGCTGGTAGAGCTTCTGCAGGCTCTGGTACCGGGTGGCGGCGAACCCGGAGCCGTCGATGTTGCCGTCCGGCAGCTGCAGGTAGACCAGGCTGAGCCGCGGGTCCGCCGTCAGGGTGCGCGTCACGAGGGTCTTGCCACCGGCGCTGACCGAGCCCGAGGTCCAAGCGTTCGTGACGCCGGCGAGGTTCGCGTAGGCGGCCTCGAGGCCCGTCTGCCGGCCCTTCCAGTACGTGGCGGACTTGCCCGCGTCCCCGGCGGTGACGATGACCGAGCGGACGCACTTGTCCGCGTCGATGTCCTTGCGGAGCTCGGTCCCTTCGAACAGCAGGTCGTCGTCGGCGTGCGCCACGACGGTGAGGACCTTCCCCGCGCTGCAGTCCGCGGTGGTCGCCGCACCGGCTCTCGACGGCGCGAGGAGGCTCGGCGCCGAGACGGTGGCGCCCGTGATGACCGCTGCCGCGACCGCGAGTGCCACCTTCCAACGGCGTCGGATGGTGGCACTCGGGGTCGGGGCGTCTCGCTGCATGTCGTCTTCTGTGCGTGGGTGGGTCGGGTGGGTGGGTGTCGGTCAGGGAGCGCCGACGGGCTGCTGCACGGGCGCGGACACCGGGGCGGGTGCACGGACAACGACGGTGCCGAAGACACGGCCGACGGCGTAGCCGAACACGGTCGAGACCGCCGAGGTCACGATCGCCAGGGCACGGAGGCCCCCACCGCGACCGAGGGCCCCGAGCTCGCGGAGCACCGCGCCGGGCAGGACCCGGGTGAGGTACGTCGACTCGCTCGAGAGCGAGTCGCGGGCACCGACCCGGCGGCTCAGCACGGCCTTCGAGATGCCCTCGTAGTAGCTCCGGCGTCGCAGGTACCGCATCGTGACGCGGTCCGGGGAGACCCGGTGCGAGACGTTCGAGCGCGGCTCGAAGCGGATGCGGGCGCCGGGACGGATCCGGGCGATGCGGATGCAGAGCTCGGTCTCCTCGCACCCCAGCGGGTGGTTGCCGACGCGGCCGATCCCGGAGCGGAAGCCGCCGGCGGCGAGCACGACGTCACGGTGGAAGGCCATGCTCGACCCGATGACGTTGCGGACGTCCGCGGACGTGGTGGGGAGGCCGGTGTAGCTGCACCCGACGATCCAGAGCAGCTCGTCCGGGTAGGGCCCGGCGCCGGTCGCGGTCGGCCACGACGGGGTCGCCCGGCCGCCGACACCGACGACGTCGGGCAGCTCGAGCGCCTCGACGAGGTGCATCAGCCAGTCCGGGTCGGCCGTCGCGTCGTCGTCCAGGAAGGCGACGACGTCGGCCTCGGTGAGTGCGACACCGGTGTTGCGCGCACCCGAGAGGCCGCGGTCCTCGGCGTTCTCGACGACCCGGAGCTCCGGCCAGCGGGCGGCCGCTCGGCGGAACAGCTCCGGCTCGTGGTCGATGACGACGATCACCTCGGTCGCGTCGGGCTGGCGCTTCGCCGACTCGACCGCGTCCTGCAGGTCACCCCAGCGCTGCTGCGTGTAGGCGCAGATGACGACGGCGACCGTCGCGACGCTCACGCCGCTTCCTCGTCCATCGCCGGCACGGCGGCCGGGACCACGAGGCCCGAGACCGGGGTCGGCATGAGGCGCATGCGGGCCTTGGCCTCGCGGGCACGACGACGCTCGTGCATGATCGACTTCAGGACGCGGATGCCGTCGCTGACCGCGTTGAGGTTGCTGGTGCCGTGCACGCGGAGCTTCTCGTGGCTCGGCACCTCGGTGATCGCGAACTCCGCGGCGGACCAGCGGCAGGTCAGGATCGTCTCGATCTCGAAGCCGTCGCCCCAGCGCATCGAGCCGTCGGTCGGCTGCGGGAGCGTCGACGACAGGAGCCCGATCGTCGGCAGCGTGTCCGCCCAGAAGGCGTTGTAGCCGTAGCAGAGGTCGGTGTACCGCGCACGGAGCAGCACGTTGGAGATCATGTTGAGCCCCTTGTTGCCGAGGCCGCGGATGATCGTGATGTCGTCGCTGCCGCCACCGGGTGCGTAGCGGGAGCCCTTCGCGACGTCGGCACCGTCGACGAGCGCCTGCACGAAGCGCGGGATCTCGGCGGCGTCGGCGGAGCAGTCGGCGTCGAACATGACGACGACGTCGCCGGTCACGGCCTCGAAGCCGCAGGCGAGCGCGTTGCCCTTGCCCTTGCGGGTCTGCTGCACGACCTTGATCGTCGGCATGAGGCGCTGCGCCGTCGCGATGGTGTCGTCCACCGAGTTGCCGTCGACGAGGATCACCTCGTACACGGGCGGGAGCTGCGGGAGGATGATCTCGAGGTTGCGGGCCTCGTTCCTCGCGGGGATGACGACCGAGACGCGGGGGTCTCGGGGTCGGACGGTGCTGGCGGACATGGTGCTCCTGTCGGGTTCAGGCTGCATGCGGGAGTGGTCGAGGGAGGACCCGGCGCTGGGTGGGCGTCGGAACGGGGGTACACCGTTCCCTGGGCTTGGACCAACCATCGTCCGGCGGACGGGGCTGGTCAATGCGGGTGGGCACTGGTTGCGGACCCCCGAGTGCGGATACGGAAACCCGCAAGCCGCGGCCGGGTGGCGTGTCGGCACGCACGAGGGCCCTGGAGGCGCGGGGCGGGCCCGCCACGCGCCTCCAGGGCCCTCGCTGGTCACGTCAGGGACGCGACTCGTGCGTCGTGAAGGCGGCGCGCAACGCGGTCGCCAGCTCGGCGACGTGCGGCTCGCGGAGGAGCGAGCTGTGCTCGCTCTCGATGCGCACCGTGGTGGTCGCACCGCGGAGCACGTCGTTCCAGCCGTCCACGTCGGGGTTGCCGTCGGCGAGCACGAACGTCGCCGTGCCGTCGTAGGGCGAGGGCGTGTGCCGCCGCGTCACGATCGTGGCCTGGTCGAAGAGGGCGTCGAAGTCCTTCTGCCCGCCGTAGCGGAGGACACCGGCACCGTAGGCGCGGACGCGCTTGGCGAACTCCTCGCCCACCGGCACGCCGGCGGGCAGGATGCGCTTCGCCGCCCGGTCGAGCCCGCGCTTGAGTGCTCGGAGCGCCGGGTTGCGCACCGGGCTCTCCGCCATCCGGCCGAAGTGCAGCTGGGCCTGCTCGGTGCTGCTGCGCGGCAGGTAGCTGTCCAGGATCGCGACGTGCTCGACCCGCTCGCCGCCCTCGGTGAGGAGCTTCGCCACCTCGAGGGCGACGAGGCCGCCGAGGGAGTGTCCGACGAGGAGGTACGGGCCGCGGGGCTGGACGATGCGCATGAGCTCGACGGTGCGCCGCGCGGTGCGCTGGATGCTCCAGTCCGGGATCGCCCGTCGCTCGAGACCGTGCTGCTGGAAGGCGTACACGTCGTGCTCGGGCAGGTAGCGGGACAGCGGCAGGAACGTCAGGCCGAGGGCTCCGGCCCCGCTGAGGCAGAACACGGGCGGGCGCCCGGGGACGCGGGCCTCGGAGACCTTGACGACGTCGGGGTGGCTCGGCAGGGACTTCGCCCCCGAGCGCACCCGTCGGGCGAAGGCGCGCAGGGTGGGCTGTTCGAGGAGCTCCGACGCACGGAGGTCGACGCCGAGCCGGGCCTGCACGATCGCGAGCATCTCCTCGGCGGAGAGCGAGTCGCCGCCGAGCGCGGTGAAGTCCTCGTCGAGGTGCACGCCGCGGAGTCCGAGCACCTCGGCCCAGATCTGCCCGACGACGAGCTCCCACTGGTCGTACTCGCCCTCGACCATCTCGACCTCGAGCGACGGCGCACCGGGCAGCTTCGCCCGGTCGACCTTGCCGCGCTCGTTGCGCGGCAGTTCGGGCATCGGGACGATCGCCGCCGGCACCATGTACTCGGGCAGCTTCGCCCGCAGTGCGCGTCGCAGGGCCGCCGGCGCCGGGGTGCGGCGACCAGGACGGCCGACGACGTAGGCGACGAGGCGCGTGACGGCGGGCGGGTCGACGAGGGCGGTGACGACGACGTCGTGGACGTCCTCGACGGCACGGAGGGCCGCCTCGACCTCGCTCGGCTCGACGAGGTACCCGCGGACCTTCACGGCGTCGTCGTCGCGGCCGAGCAGGACCAGGCAGCCGTCCTCCTCGACGCGGGCGAGGTCGCCCTGGCGCCACAGCGGGGTGCCGTCCTCGTCGGCGGAGAGGTGCTCGCTCGTCTTCTCGGGCGCGCCCCAGTAGCCGGCGGTCATGCCGTCTCCGATGACCACGAGCTGGCCGGTCTCCCCCGTCGCGGCGGCGGTGCCGTCCTCGCGGAGGACCCGGGCGGTCTTGCCCGGCGGCACGTACCCGGCCGGCACGACGCCGTTCGGGACGGCGTCGTCCGGACCGACCGGGAAGTACGAGACCGCCCCCATCTCGCTCGACCCGAACCCGTTCCAGAGGACCGTGCGGGCGCCGAGGACCGGGCGTGCGGCGTGCACGTCGGTGCCGGTGATCGGCTCGCCGACCGTCATGACGAGTCGGAGTCCGGCGAGCGCGGGGTGCAGGTCCGTGCCGCGGTCGCGCACGGTGGAGACGACCGACCGGAGCAGGTGCGGCGTGCAGACCACGGCGGTGACGTGCTCGGCGGACATGCCCTCGAGCAGTCGCTCGGTCCCGAGGTCGCGTGCGTCGAGCAGGACCGCGGCGGCCCCGCTCAGCATGCTGTCGAGCGTGGTGAGGATGCCGGCGGCGAAGGACAGCGGCAGCACGACGCCCACGAGGTCGCCCGGGCGGTAGTCGGCGCTCCAGGCACTCTGCTCGGTGTTCCGGAGGAGCTGTCGGTGCGTCATCGCGACGCCCTTCGGCAGGCCCGTGGAGCCCGAGGTGAAGACGATCGCGGCGGGGTCGGTGCCACCGGGGCGGGCGGTCGCTGCGGTGCCGGTGCCGGTCGCGGTGCCGGCGGCGGTCGCGCTGCCGGTCGCGGCCTGCTCGGTGCTCGTCGCGATGAGGGCGTCGAGGTCGTGCACGGTGCCGTCCGGGCCGAGGACCGCGGCGGCGAGGTCCGCACGGGTGTCGTCGGCGAGCACCTCGGCGATCCCCGCGAGCGTGACGACGTGCTGCAGGCGTGCCTCGGGCAGGTGGTCGTCGAGCACGACGATCGTCCGCCCGGCGGCGATCAGCGCGAGCATGCCCACCACGGTCTCGGTCGTGTGCCCGGCCATGATCCCCACCGGGACCGACGCGCCGGTGCGCTCGGGTCCGACGCCGGCGCCGGTGCGGTCGTCTGTCCGGAGGACCTCGGTGAGCCGTGCGGCGAGCGCCCGGACCGTCCGGTCCGTCTCGGCGAACGTGCGGGCGGTCCCGGCACCGGCGAGCGCCGGGGACTCGGGGAACGCTGCGACGACGCGCGTCCACCGGTCGAGGATCGAGTGGTCGTCGGATGCCGGCACGGCCGGTTCGACCGTCCGGTGACGCGCTGTCGGGTGTGTCGGACGCATTGCTTCTCCCCTGGGTCGTGCGGGCCGGTGGTGCGCTGCTGGTGCTTGGAGGACGGTAAGCCGACCGGACGCCCCGATCGAGGGGCCGGGGACCGCCGTGCGGGGATCCTGCGGTTTGGCGCATCCTCGCGATCCGCCGTGGATCCCCGGTGACGGACCTATCGGTTCGCTGTGCGCTCGCGGGCGCGGACGGTGCGGCGGGACCGCCCGTAGCGGAGCACACCTCGCCCGACGGCCAGGAGCTCGACCCAGCGCATCCGTCCGACCTCGCGGAGGAACGCGGCGTCGTCGAGCGGCGCGTCCGCGGTGCCGACGGCGACCGGTGCCGCTGCCGCTGCTGCTGCCGCGGCCGGGGCGACGGCCGGCTCGGCGGCGGATCCCGAGACGAGGTGCCGCACGGCCCGCGGGGCGCGCTGCAGCGCCATCCCGAGCGTGCGGGGCTGCAGGGCGATCTTCGTGAGCCAGGCCCCGAGTCCGGTGCCGTAGCCCTCCGCCTGCTTCCGGAGCGCCGGGAGGTCCGCACGGTGCCGGTGCCAGACCAGCGCCGCGGGTTCGACGACGAGCGCCGCACCCGAGAGCACGACGCGCGAGAACATGTCGATGTCCTCGCCGCCGCCGGTGACCGTGCCGACGCCGAGTGCCTCGTCGAAGCCGCCGAGGTCGGTGATCGCCGACCGCCGCATCGCGAAGTTCGCACCCGTGCCGTAGTCACCGACCGCGAACGGGAAGAGCGGCCGGTCGACGGGCGGTGCCGAGAGGCGGTGCACGCGCGGCACGAGGTTGCGCGACCAGGTCACCCGTTCGTCGAAGTACCGCTGCGTGGGGGTGCGGAGCTCACCGCTGGCGACGAGTCCGCTGACGCAGACGACGTCGTCCCCGCGGGAGAACCCCGAGGCGACGGCACGGAGCCACGCCCGGTCGACCACGACGTCGTCGTCCGTGAACGCGACGATCTCGTGCCGCGCGGCCAGGACGCCGGCGTTGCGTGCGCTCGAGAGGCCCGGGACGGGTTCGCGGACGTACCGCACACGGTCGTCGTCGAGGGCCTCGACGAGTTCGCGCGTCGACTCGTCGGAGGGCGCGTTGTCGACGATAACGACCTCGAAGTCGGGGTGGTCCAGGGCGAGCAGCGAGTCGAGGGCGGCGCCGAGCTGGTCGGCGCGGTCACGGGTGCACAGGACGACGGAGGTGCTCGGCAGGCGGACCGGGATCGGCGGCTGCGGGACGGCGGGCAGGGCGGCGACGGCGGCACGGAGCGCGGCGACCTCGATCGTCTCGTCGGACACCGGCAGGTCGACGAACCCGAGGGGTGCCACGCCGTCGCGGACGAGGAGCCTGGCCGACCGGTGGCCGGCCGCGTCGTGCAGCCCCACCGTGCCGGCGTCGTCCCCGGGGACCTCGGCGAGGTCGACGGCACCGACCCACACGGCACCGCCCCAGGTGGGGTCGACGGCGCTCGACATCGGGCGGGCGAGCTCGACGCGGGGCGGGAGCGAGCGCTGGATGGTGTCGGTCATGGGAGAGCCTGTCTCGTGTCGGGGGACGTGCGCGGTCGCAGCCGGCCATCCCACCGTCGCTGCGGGGACGGCGGGGGTCAACGAGCAGGCGGAACCGTGCGGTTTCTCCTCGTACGACGCCCGCCACGCGTGCGTGATCCCGCAATGCCGCAGGCCCTCCGCACTTCCCGGTGACCGCTCTCCCGTGCGCCCTCGGCCCCCGGTTACCGTCGTGACACCCGCAGGCCGCTGCCAGTCGCCGGCCCAGACCCGAAGGGACGCTCGATGCGTCAGTCGATCGCGGTGGTCGAGCAGTGACCGCCACCACGACCCCCACCAGGATGTCGCTCCGCCACGGAACCCGCGTGCTGCCGACCTCACCGGTGCCGTCCCTCGTCGCCGCGGGTCTCGGTTTCGCCGGAGCCGCCCTCATCGCGGCCGACGCGTCCGGTCCGCTCCGCACGGCCGTCGTGCTCGTCGCGCTGTTGGTCGTCCCGGGTCTGCCCGTGGTCCGGTTGCTCGGGCTCCGCGAGCCGATCGGGCGCGCCGGACTCGTCGTCGCGTCCAGTGCCGCGATCGACGCGGTCCTCGGGCTCGCGATGGTCTGGACGGGGCAGTGGGTCCCGCTGCCCGCCGCCGGGCTCCTCCTGCTCGTCGCCGGGTGGGTGTCGCTCGGCCAGGGCGTCCAGACCGCGCGCACCGCGCCCAGGTCGGCCCGCGCGCGGTCGGCCCTGCCGACCGCGGTCCTGGTCCGCACCGTCGCCGCGTCCGGCGTCCTCGTCACCGGAGCCGCGCTCTGGGCGGTGGGTGTCGCGAAGACGGACTCGACCGGACTGGGCGAGTGGGGCCTCCTGGCTGCACTGCCCGCGGTCTGGTGGGCCGGCGCCGCACTCGTGTTCGTCGTCGCCTTGGTGACGCTCGTCGACCGTCGCCACCACGTGGTGGTCCGCGCGGTGTCCTCCGGCGTCCTCCTGCTCGTCATGTACGGCACCTCGAACCTGATCGCCGCCGAGCCCCGACCGCCGTGGGTGTTCAAGCACATCGCGGTGACCGCGTACATCCTGCAGCACGGCGCCGTCGACCCGTCGATCGACATCTACAACCGCTGGCCCGGGTTCTTCAGCTTCAGCGCGTTCCTCGGCGCCGCCACCGGGACGCTCGACGCGGCGGACCCGGTGCGGTGGACGGAACTCGCGTTCGCCCTCGCCGACGGGGCGCTCGTCCTCGGGATCGCACGGGCACTCGGTGCGAACGGCCGCTGGGCCTACGTCGCCGCGGTCCTGTTCAGCGCCGCGAACTGGGTCGGGCAGGACTACTACTCCCCGCAGGCGTTCGCGTTCTTCCTGTTCCTCGCGGCGGTCCTCGTCGCGCTGACCGTCCTCCGCGGCGAGCCCAACGTGATCGGGCGGTGGAGCGCGACGCTGACCGGCCGGCTGCTCCGTGCACGCCGCTCCCCCGTGGCCGAGGCGGTCGCCACGCCGACGCGGGCCGCCGTGGTCGCGGCGGTGGCGCTCGTCGTCGTCCTGCAGTTCGTCATCACGGCCTCGCACCAGCTGACCCCGTTCGTGGTCGTCGCCGCGTTCGTGCCGCTGCTCGTGCTCGGCTTCCTCCGCCCCTGGTGGCTCGCCGTCCCGCTGACGCTGCTCCCCCTGCTCTACCTCGTGCCGAACCTCGACTACATCCAGGAGAAGTTCGGTCTCACCACCGGCTTCGACCCGGTGCGCAACGTCACCGCCGCGTCGACGTCGATCGCCATCCCGTCGATCGCGACGACCCTGCAGTCCCGCGCGGTCCTCGGGATCACGGCACTCGTCGCCGTGTGCGCCGTCATCGGACTCGTCCGGATGGTCCGCGGTGGGCACGCCCGACGCGCCCTCGTGGTGCTCTGGCTGGCGGCCTGCCCGATCGTGCTCGTGCTCGGGCAGAGCTACGGCGGCGAGGCGAAGTTCCGCGTCGTCCTGTTCTCCGCGCCGTTCCTGGCGATCGCAGCCGTCCACGCCTTCCACGGCCGCCGGCTCCGCATCGCCGCCACGGCCCTGGTGCTGACCGTGACCACCGCGCTGTTCCTCGGTGCCACGTTCCAGACCGAGCAGGCGAACCAGACCGCACCGGCCGACGTGGCCGCGGCGAAGTGGCTCGACGGCCGGTTCCAGGCGGACGACACCCTCACGACCGTCGGCAGCTTCCCGTCGATCATCGGCGGGAACTACGAGAACTTCCTCCGCCACTGGGGCCAGGTCGACTCGCTGCAGAGCGAGGCCGCGTGGTTCCCGAAGGGCATGACGGCCGACGACCTCACCGGTGTCCTGCAGGACCGCGACCAGGGCGGACACTCCTGGCTCGTGTTCTCGGCGGCGCAGCGAGCCGACGCCGTGACCCGCGGGACGCTCACCGGCGCGCAGATCGACGCCATCGAGCGGTCCGTGGCCGACGAGGGCACCCTCCGCTACGACCGCGACGGAGTCCGGATCTACGAGGTGCGCGATGCAGCATGAGCCCGGGGCACGTCACCGGATGACCACCCGGCGGTCCTTCCTGCGCCGCGGCGTGACGATCGCCGGCATCGCGGGGGTCGCCGTGGTCGCCGGCACCACGGCCGTCGTGCTGCCCACGCGTGCCGGTGACTCGACCGCCCGCGCCGAACGCATGCCCAC
This sequence comes from Curtobacterium sp. 320, assembly GCF_031455235.1. Classification (NCBI taxonomy): domain Bacteria; kingdom Bacillati; phylum Actinomycetota; class Actinomycetes; order Micrococcales; family Microbacteriaceae; genus Curtobacterium; species Curtobacterium sp. 320. The sequence goes on from NZ_JAVDSI010000014.1 coordinate 77,256, forward strand.
CGGGGCGCTCGAGTCCGAGGGGACGCGGTGGGTCCCCTACCTCGCGCAGGACTTCGACCTCGACGCCGCGCTCGGCGAACTCCTCGCGGTGTACCCGCGGATGGCGGAGTACAGCGGGATGCGGGACACGTCGGGCAAGGGGCTCTACTCCCCCGACCAGGTGGTGTCGGTGCACGACTCGGTGCTCGACTTCCACCTCCGCAGCAACGGGTCCCAGCCCCTCGTGGCGACGGTCCTCCCCGCCGGCTACCGGGCGTACACGCACCAGCGCGTCTCGATCCGGTACCGCGCCGACGAGGTCCCCGGCTACAAGTTCGTCATGATCCTCTGGCCGCTGTCCGGCGACTGGAACGAGGGTGAGATCGACTGGCCCGAGGGCGACCTCACCGGCGACGTCCGCCCGGTGTCGGCGATCCCGGGCAGCTACGACCCCACGACCGAGGCGATGACGTTCCTGCCCGAGGACCCGACGGTGGTGTCCGGCGGGCAGACCGACTGGCACGTCGCGACCGTGGAGTGGACCGCCGACGCGGTGCGCTTCTACTGGGACGACGAGCTGCTCGAGACGGTCACGGGCGCGGTGCCCACGACGCCCATGCGCGTGACACTGCAGGCGGAGACGATCATCCACGACGCCGAGGTGCCGGCCGACGCATCCGGGCACGTGCTCGTGGACTGGGTGGTCGCGTACCGGAAGAGCAGGGTGCAGTCCTGACCTGATCGGCCGCCCTGGCGTGTCGGGCCGTCGCCGTGTCGGGCTGTGGCCTGGCGGTTCGTCGCCTGGCGTGTCACGCGGCTTCTGCGCCGGAAACGGAACAAGCCCCCGGGAGATCCCGGGGGCTTGTTCTACGAGTGCTGGGGTACCTGGACTCGAACCAAGAACGACGGTACCAGAAACCGCTGTGTTGCCAATTACACCATACCCCAAAGGCCCGGAGGCCTTCGGTCCCGGTTGCCCGGGGCACGATCAACTACTGTACAGCATCCCGGAGGTCCGTGAGACCACCGACGAGATCCCGGTGCACCGCGGCGGCCGTGACCGCCCCGTGGCCGGCCGCCACGATCAGCTGTTCCGGTCCGGGCGGCGTCACGTCGCCCACGGCGTACAGCCCGGGCACGCTCGTCCGTCCGGAGCGGTCGACCACGACGAGCCCCTCGGCGTCGCGGCGGAGGTCCGCGTCGACCCAGTCCAGGTCGGCGTGCCACCGGGGCCGGACGAACCCACCCGTCCGCGGCTCCACGTGCCCGTCTGCGAGGCGGACGCCGGTCATCCCGGAACGGTCCCCCTCGAGGTCCACCACGGCCCGCTCGTCGACGCGCACGCCCGCTGCAGCCAGACGCGCACGGCCGGCGTCGTCGAGCGGCGCGATGCCGTTCGTGTACACGATGAGGTCGTCCGCCCACGCCGCGAGCAGCAGGGCGCGGTCGACGACGTCGTCCGTCTCGCAGAGGAACGCCAACGGCTCGCCGGCCTTCTCGTAGGCATCGCACTCGACGCAGCTGTGCACCGCGGTGCCGTAGAACGCGCGGAGCATCGGGAGCACCGGGAACTCCTCGCGCAGGCCCGTCGCGAGCACGACGGCACGGGCCGTCGCCTCGACCTCGGTGCCGCGCCAGGCACCGTGCACGAGCCACCGGTCGCCCTCCGGCGCGATCCGGTCCACGACCGTCTGCACGACCGTGGCCTCGGCGTAGGCCTCGACCTCTGCGCGCCCGAGCTTCCGGAGCTCGAGGGGTGAGACACCGTCGCGCGTCAGGAACCCGTGCGACCGCAGCGTGGCGGCGTTCCGGGGACGGTTGGCGTCCACGAGGAGCACGGTGCGCTTCGCACGGACGAGGTTGAGGGCGGCGCTGAGCCCGGCCGGGCCGGCACCGACGACGACGACGTCGACCGTCAGCCGCTCGGCTGCGTCACCCGGCCGCTCGGCCGCGTCCGCCTGCCGGTCGGCCGCGTCCCCCTGCCGTTCGGCCACGTCAGCGGTCCGCGAGGCGACGCAGGCGCGTGACGGTGGACTCCTTGCCCAGGATCTCCATCGACTCGAACAGCGGCGGGCTGATCCGTCGGCCGGACACCGCGACGCGCAGCGGACCGAACGCCACACGGGGCTTCAGGCCGAGACCGTCGATGAGCGCCGCACGGAGCGCGCCCTCGATCGAGGCCGTCGTCCAGTCGTCGAGCGGCTCGAGCGCGGCGATGCTCGCGCGGAGCACGTCACCGGCGTCGGCCTTGAGGGTTCCGAGGGCGTCCTCGTCGATCTCGAGGGCGTCGTCCGACGTGAAGAGGAACGCGAGGAGCCCCGGTGCCTCGCCGAGGAGCTGCATGCGCTCCTGGACGAGCGGCGCCGCCTTCGCGAGGACCTCGAGCTGCTCCGGCGTCACCGGATCCGACACGATGCCCGACAGGTACGGCAGCAGCCGCCCGCGGAAGTCGTCGGCGTCCAGCAGGCGGATGTGGTCGCCGTTGATCGCCTCTGCCTTCTTGTGGTCGAAGCGCGCGGGGTTCGGGTTGACGTCGGAGACCTCGAACGCCTGGACCATCTCGTCGACCGTGAACACGTCGCGGTCCGGACCGATCGACCACCCGAGCAGCGCGAGGTAGTTGACGAGCCCCTCGGGGATCATCCCGGCGGCACGGTGGTGGAACAGGTTCGACTCGGGGTCGCGCTTCGAGAGCTTCTTGTTGCCCTCCCCCATGACGTACGGCAGATGCCCGAACACCGGGATGAACTCGGCGAGACCGACCTCGTACAGCGCCTCGTACAGGGCGATCTGACGTGGCGTCGACGACAGGAGGTCCTCGCCGCGGAGCACGTGCGTCACGCCCATCAGCGCGTCGTCCACCGGGTTGGTGAACGTGTACAGCGGCTTGCCGTTCGGCCGGACGACCACGAAGTCCGGGAAGGTGCCCTGCTTGAAGGTGATCTCACCGCGCACGAGGTCCTCGAAGCTCAGGTCGCGGTCGGGCACGCGCAGCCGCAGTGCCGGCTCACGCCCCTGGTCGCGGAAGGCCTGGCGCTCGGCGTCGGAGAGGTCGCGCTCGTGGTTGTCGTACCCCTGCTTCGGGTCACGCCCGGCGGCCCTGTTGCGGGCCTCCATCTCCTCGGGGGTGACGAAGGACTCGTAGACGTGTCCGGAGGCCTTGAGCTTCGCGATGACGTCCTCGTACACGTCCGTCCGCTCGGACTGCCGGTACGGACCGTGCGGGCCGCCGGCCTCGACGCCCTCGTCCCAGTCGAGCCGGAGCCAGCGCAGTGCCTCGAGGATCTGCTGGTACGACTCCTCGCTGTCACGCGCGGCGTCGGTGTCCTCGATGCGGAACACGAGCTTGCCGCCGGTGTGCCGCGCGTACGCCCAGTTGAACAGCGCAGTACGGATCAGTCCGACGTGCGGCGTCCCCGTCGGGCTCGGGCAGAAACGGACACGGACATCGGAACCGGAAGCGGTGGTGAATGGCGCAGTCATGACATGACGATCCTACCGGCCCGGCACTGACCGCCACGAGGGGTGTGGAAGACCCGCGAACGCAGAAAACCCCTGACCACGTGGTGGTCAGGGGTTCCCTGGTATTCGTAACGTTGAGTCCGGCGGCGTCCTACTCTCCCACAAGGTCCCCCTTGCAGTACCATCGGCGCTGAGAGGC